>DATDCV010000525.1:0-17013 GCA_036524155.1 Verrucomicrobiia bacterium | reverse complement strand
CCCTCCAGCGTTGGACGTCGTGGCCCAGTTCTTCGGGCCAGTTTTCCTCGGTGGCGGTCATGAAAACCTGTCCCCTTGATTGGTGCGCGCGTTGGAGCAACGGCAAAAATCCCGTCCGGCGCTTCAGGTCGAGCTCGCCCATGATGTCGTCGATCAGCAGCACGGGCGGAGCGCCGTGCAAGCCGGCAACATATTCCGCCTGCGCCATCTTCAATGCGATCGCCACGGAGCGTTTCTGCCCCTCGCTGCCGAACTGGCCCGCCGGGCGATCCTCCAGCAACAATTGCAGCTCGTCCCGGTGCGGGCCGACAACGGTTGAACGATAGGTTCGTTCCCGCGCCAGCGATTGCGCCAACTCCACCTTGAAGTCGCCTTTGATGCTCGGGACGTACTGGAGGTGAAATTCTTCCGCGCTACCGGAGATGCGGCTGTAGGCCTGCCGCGCCAGAGGCGAAAACGCCGGCACCAGCTCGCGCCTCAGCCTGATGATTTCTTCTCCCGAGCCGACCAACTCTCGCGAGAAACTCTCGAGCGCCACGGGGTCCAGCACCGGCTGCTTCAGCAGCGCGTTGCGCGAGCGCAAGGCCTCGGTGTAACGCTGGAGCAACGGCAGATACGTCGGAAAGGTTTGCGACAGCAGCAGGTCCATGAACCGGCGTCGGGCGCGGCCGGGACCTTTGATCAGCAGCAGATCCTCGGTGCAGAACACCACCGTCCGCAACGTGCCCAGGTACTCCGTCAATTTCCGCACCGGTCGGCCGTCCAGCGCCAGGCTCCGTTCGCTCAGCGACCAGTACATTTTGATTTCATGCCCGCCCTGCGCCACCAACTGACCGCCGACGAAATAACCCTTCTGGCCATGACGAATCATCTGCGCCCCGCCCACGCCCCGGAACGAGCGCAAGGTCGCCAGCAAATAGATCGCTTCGAGGATATTGGTCTTTCCTTGTGCGTTGTCCCCGAGCAGCAGATGAAAACCGGGACCGAAATCCGCATCCAGCCGCGCGTAGTTGCGGAAGTCGCGGAGCCTCAAGTGAACCAGGTGCACGGCGATTTATTGCCAGAAAACAACGGCGAGGGATACTAAAAGAAAAACCCCGGCAGGCGCGTGGGCCAGCCGGGGTTTTCGGGAACGAACTGAGCTATTGGACCGAAGGATCCAGCTCCGGCACGGCGCGATAAAACCGCGAACCGTCCATCGAGGCGTCGGGATCGATGAAATCGATCGAGCCGTTCACCACCTGGTTCGTGCAAATCGGAACCCAGTCCACCATGTCCATCGAGTACTCAACGTGGAACCAGGCCCCGTCAGGTCCATCCGTGCTGAGATGGAAAGACCCGTCAGCGAGCAACCGCGGGCGGCGCTGCGGCCAGGGTCCATCGACAATTAAAGCCGCCGCGGAGCGAGGGTATCCCAGCAGGTAATCCGGCGGCTCCTTAGCGGAAGGCTCGAGCCGGAGAACGACCGTGCTTGTTGCGCCCGCCAGCCCGTCATCGATGGGCACGACCTCGATCGAGGCACGCCGCTCGCCGGCAGGGATCGTAACCGATCCGGGCAGAGGAACATAATCGACTCCGTTCGTTGCCGTGCCGCCAATGCCATATGTCACGGTTAGCGCAGCGTTGGTGGAACCCATCCGCCGCACCACGAACGTGGCGTTCTTCGGGCCGCAGTTGGTGAACCAGACACAGGTCACGGGGCTGCCGACCCAGTTTGACCAGGCGGGCACACGGTTGGTCAAGCCCGGCCACGGCCAGCAATTGGTGCCTTCTATGGCGATCGGGTCGGTGGCCGCGATAGTGACAACGGGCGGCCAGTTCGTGCGCGGAGGCGGCGGATTGACTACATTCACCAGCACCGGCTCGGACCGGCTCGAAGCGCCGCGCACATCGCGCGCCTCGGCCCTGAGCAGATGGAGGCCCAGGGGCGCATTAGTCCAAATCAACACGTACGAATTCGTCGGGCACCGCGGCATGGGGGTTGGGCTGACCGCGCAAATATTGGAGCCAAAGCCAAGGCTCGTTAGGCCGTCGAAAAATTCCACGCTGGCCACCAGGTCGTCCGCATCGCGGGCATACGCATAGATGGGAATGGTCGCCGGGGCGGGGAATACGGCGCCGTAAGGCGGGCTGGCGATCCGGACCACGGGCGGATAATTCGTGGACGGCGGCCCGGCCACCACGGACACCGCCACGGGCGCGGACATTGTGGTAGCCCCGCCGTTATCGGTCGCCAACGCGCGCAACGCGTAATTCCCCGGCGCCACATTGGACCAAACCAGACAGAATGGATTCATTGGCCCCGCGCTTAGCGGGTTGTTGGTTGTGACGCCGAGACTTATTTCTCCCGCAAAGAACTCAACCTTGCGCACGTACCCATCCAGGTCAATTGCGCTTGCGCAAATGGGAATGTTCACCGGCGTCACGAACGTCGCGCCGTTTGCCGGAGTCATAATGCGCACCGCTGGCGGGAGGTTGGCTGCCGCTGTCCTGGAGATGACGACCACCGCGTTGCTGGGCGTGCCGATCAGGTAATTGACCGGCGGCATTGTCGGAGCCGGCGCGAGCACTAAGGCCACGGTGCGCGTATCGGTTTGACCGAGGTCGACGGGCGAGATCTGAATCGCGCTCGAGCGTGCCCCTGCGGGAATGGTGACGATGTTCCCGACCGGCTGGTAGTCGATGCTATTGGTCGCCGTTCCGCCTATCCGGCAGAAGACGTTGAGTGTGGCGTTGGTCGGTCCCCGGCGAACTACCGTGAACTGGCCAGGGTCGCCCGCCCAGGAGGCATGGGGGTCCGTGGCGTAAAGGCTCACCACCGGCAGGTCAGATACTTGCGCTCGGGCCGTGCCGAGAAACCCGACAAGGAGGAGAAAAGAGAGAGGTTTAAGACCAACCATAAAGCATGCGGCGTTCCTGATTTTCATGCGACTTCAGGCCTTTCTATATCTGCCCGCTAATTGTGCTGGTAGAGAACATTAACCAGAGATGAGCCGGCGGGTCAATTTGCTTCGTCGAAATCGAGTTACGAACTTGTACGGATAGGGGGCGCCCTCAGTGCTGGAACGGAGAGCTGGCATCGTGGCAGTCTCCGCACGCCGGTCCAACAAAGACACTCAGCGTCTTGCCAGGCGTTCAAGCAGTTTGTTGTGGATGCCGCCGAAACCGCCGTTACTGAAGACGACGACGACTTCGCCACCTTCGGCGTGTGCGGCCAGATGGGCGACGATGGCCTCCGCGTCGGGCAGGTACGTCGCCGACTTCCCGGCGGCGGCAAGGTCCAGCATCAGCCTCTCGGGACTGAGTCGCTCCTCCGGCGCCAGCAATTCCAGGCGCGCAACCTGCGCCACGACCACGGCATCCGCATCCCAAAAAGCCGCGCCCAACTCGCTCTGAAACACATTGCGACGGGTAGTATTGGTGCGTGGCTCAAAAATCGCCCATAGCTTTTGCTTCGGGTACTTGATGCGCAGCGCCCGGAGAGTCTCCCGAATTGCGGTCGGATGATGTCCGAAATCGTCGATCACGGTTACGCCGCCCGCGATGCCGCGCACTTCCATCCGGCGCTTGACGCCTTTGAACGTGTCGAATGCCGACTGGATCTGATGGTTTTTGAGGCCGAAGTGCTTTGCGCAGGCGACCACCGCCAGCGCATTCCGCACATTGAACTCGCCCAGGAGGTTGATGTGGAACTTGAAGCTGGGTATCTCAAACTCGGTGGCCGTCGGTCCGTAACGGATGTTAAACGCTTCGATGGCATTGCCCTCGCCCAGGCCGAAGCGCTTAACAGGGCAGTGCGTTACTTCCAGCAGCGGCTTGAGATTGTCGTCGTCCCCGTTCCCCAGCAGCAGGCCGTTGCGCGGGATCAGCCGGATGAAATGCCGGAAGCTGGTCTTGATGGCGTCCAGGTTTGGGAAGATGTCGGCGTGGTCGAACTCGAGGTTGTTGATAATGCCGGCCTCAGGCAGGTAATGAACGAATTTGCTGCGCTTGTCAAAGAACGCGGTGTCGTATTCGTCCCCTTCGATAATGAACCACTCGCTGTCGGTGAAACGCGCCCCCTGGCCCAGGTTGGCCGGGATCCCTCCGATCAAAAAGCTTGGGTTCAGCCCGCTGTGCTCGAACACCCAGGCCAGGAGTGAAGTCGTCGTGGTCTTCCCGTGCGTGCCGGTGACCACCAGGGACCGTTTGCCGCGAATGAAAAAATGTTTCAGCAGTTCGGGCAGCGAACAATAAGGCAGTTTGTGGTCCAGGACGTACTCCGCTTCCGGATTGCCGCGCGAAACCGCGTTGCCTATAACCACCAGGTCGGGCTTGTGGGTCAGGTTCTGCTCGGAGAAACCCGGATTCACCTCGATCCTGCGCTCCGCCAGAAACGTCGACATTGGCGGGTACACATTCTGGTCCGACCCGGTCACGCGCACACCTTTTTCCTGCAGCGCCGCTGCCGCGGCCGCCATCGCCGTGCCGCAAATCCCCACAAAGTGAACCGACCGGATTTGAGAGAACATCGAGCTCATAATAGAACCACGCGAAAGCCTGAAAAGCCAAATTCAGCGCCGCGTGTATCCACTCAGAAGGTGTGAAACAATTGGCGGAGCGCGAGTAAACGTTCAACACCCACGTTGAGGGCCAACCATTTGCGATTGCCAGTTTCGGCCGTTTTCAATTTTTTCACAGCTTCTCAGTCTTGGGTCGGAGCGCCGATTTTTAATCGGCTTAAGCGCGCCGACGGCCGTGTGTAAGCCGAGTGCAACTCGGCGCTCCGACCCAAGACTGGGCGGATACCGCCGCGTTTTCACCTTGTAACCCGGGGGCCGCGGTCCTAGAGTTGGGCGTGGAAAAAAAGCGGACGACATGATCGAACTTATCCAGTTTCCCTGGAGTCCCTTTTGCATTGTCCAGCGCCGCATCCTGGAGTTCTCAGGGGCTCGATTTAAGATTACCAACATTCCCAACACGGACCGGTCGCTGGTGTGGCGCCTCACCAAGGGCCGCTATTATGCCGTCCCGATCATACGCGACGGCAAGTCCGTGGTGTTCGAGGTGAGTGAGGATTCCCAGGTCATCGCCAAGTACCTCGATTCCAAGCTCGGCTTAGGCCTGTTTCCCTTCGAAATCGAGGGGATCCAATCCATCGTTTGGCGTTATATTGAAAGCGAGATCGAGGGAGTCGGCTTCAAGCTGGACGACATCTACTGGCGCGAGATCGTGCCCACGGCCGAGCACCTGGCATTCCTGCGGCACAAGGAGCGCAAATTCGGGCGCGGCTGCATCGAACAGTGGCGCCAGCACCAGGGCGAGTTGCTCGCGACCCTCGAAGAACGGCTGCTCCCGTTCGAAGAAATGCTCATCGACAAACCGTTCCTGCTCGGCGACCGCCCGCGGTTCGTCGACTTTGACCTTTTCGGAATGATCGGAAATTTTCTTTATTCAGGCCGTTACCGGATGCCGGCCAAGCATAGTCGCCTCAGAAACTGGCATCGCCGCATGGCTCGAGTGCACTCCAGGTCTTTCGCCCGTGAAAAAGAACTACATCCTTGACACCAATGTTTTGCTGCACGACCCCAACTCGCTGCTCAAGTTTGATGATAACTACGTCGTGCTTCCGATCGAGGTCATCGAGGAAATCGACCGCTTTAAACGGGAATCGACCGAGCTAGGCCAGAACGCCCGAACCGTTTCCCGCATGCTGGATGGCCTGCGCGGCTCGGGCCAGCTCAACAAAGGCGTGCCCCTGCCAAATGGGGGGCATCTCCGGATCGCGTTTCAAGAAACCAAGCCCTCGCCGAACGGGCACGCCGTCTTCAGCACCGACTCGGTTGACAACCGAATCCTCTCGCTGGCTTCCAGCCTCAAAAAGTCCCAGCCCAAAAGCCAGGCCGTCCTCGTCAGCAAAGATATCAACCTTCGCATTAAGGCCGACGCGCTCGGCCTGCTGGCCGAGGACTACGAAAATGACCGGGTTCTGATCACCGATCTTTACACGGGCATGATAGAATTGACCGTCAGCCCGGAGCGCGTGGCTGCCTTCCGCGCCAATGGCGAACTTGACCTGAATGGGGGCCAGCAATACTTCCCCAACGAGTTCTGCACCCTCCTGGACCAAACCAACCCCAAACGTGCCGCCCTCGCAAAAGTCGATCCGACCGGCAGCAAGCTGATCCCCATTCTCGATTGCCGCGAAGGCATTTGGGGCATCCGGCCCCGCAACCGGGAACAGCATTTCGCCTTCGACGCCCTCCTGGACGACCGGGTCAAGCTGGTCACGCTCATGGGAAAAGCCGGCACCGGCAAAACACTCCTCGCCATGGCCGCCGGCCTCAAGCGCACCGTCCTGGATCGCGAATTTCGCCGCCTGGTGGTCGCCCGGCCCACTATTTCCATGGGCAAGGAACTCGGCTTCCTCCCCGGATCGCTTGAGGAAAAACTGGCCCCGTGGATGCAGCCGATTCATGACGCGCTGGAAATGCTCAGCGACTTGAATATGGGCCACGAACACCGCCGGAGCGGCGATCTCATGCGGTCTGGCAGCATTGTTGTCGAAGCGCTCAGTTATATCCGCGGGCGCAGCATCGCCAACCAGTTCATGATCATCGACGAGGCCCAGAACCTGACCCCCCTTGAGGCCAAAACGATCATCACGCGCGTCGGCAATGGGACCAAGATCGTCTTCACCGGGGATCCGTACCAGATCGATAACCCCTACGTGGATTCGTCCTCCAACGGTTTCAACTACGTCGTCAGCCGCTTCCGCGCGCAGGCTGTTGCCGCCCACATCGAACTTCAGAAAGGCGAGCGCTCCGAACTGGCCGAACTCGCCGCGAACATTCTCTAGCCTGGATATTTCACGCTCAGGCGGCCAGTCGCCCTCCGGGTCTCAGCTCCTGGGACCCAGCTTCTTCTCGACCCGGTTGGCCTCGAGCGTCACGTACTTCGGCAGACCGCCCTCCATCGGAAACTTCACTTCGCCTTCGATGAGCGGACGGGCGTAGGCCACGAACTTCTCATTCGGCAGCAAGCCGTCCTCGCTGACCCAATCCCGCGGAATGAAATGTTCGACGTTCGCAATATCAGCCAGCGGTTGCAGGCCCGTGCCCCACTTCACGACGCCATCCGATTGGCTCTGGCGGACAATCTTGACCATGTATCCGCTCTGGCCGGCCGCCGCCGCGCGCACCGCCGCTTCGCCGCACGCAAACGCGTTGTCGGAATCGGTCAGACTCGCGAAATGTTCGGCCGCGCGTTGCGCGTAACCCAGCAGCACGGTCCGGGTCTTCGTCTTCAGCTTGTCCTGGACGAGTTCCTTGATCTTTTCAGCCGCGCCGGCCAGAACCGGGTGTCCGAAAGCATCCAGCCGGCTCTTATCGGCCCCAATCTCCTCCCCGTTCTGGTCCCGGATGCCCTCGCCCACGACCATGACGCAATATCTGTACGCTTCCACCGTCTCCTTAATCTTCGCGAGAATCGCGTCAACGTTATATTGAATTTCCGGCAACAGGATAATGTGGGGCGGGTTCGCCGGGCTGCCTCGCTTAGCCAGCACCGTGCCGGCGGCGATCCAGCCGGCGGACCGGCCCATGACCTCAACGATGCAGCAGGAGCCGTCATCTGTCGCCATGCTGCCCACATCGATCCCCACTTCCATCACCGTCGTCGCGGCGTACTTGATCACTGAGCCGTAACCCGGGCAGCTATCCGTGTGCGGCAGGTCGTTGTCGATCGTTTTGGGGACACCGATGACGCGCATCTCGTAGCCGCGCTTGACGGCTTCGTCATGGATCTTGTGCGAGGTGTCCTGGGAGTCGTTGCCCCCGATATAGAAGAAGTACCGGATATTATGCGCCTTGAAGACCTCGAACAGGCGGTCCATGTCTCGGGCGGCTTTCTCCGGCTTCTTCTTGAAATCGATCTTGTAGCGGCAGGTGCCCAGTCCGGCGGCCGGGCTGTAACGGAGTCCTTCGATCGTCCTTTTCTTCTCATCGTTGATGTCGATCAGGTCTTCATTCAGAATCCCCAGGATGCCGTTGGCGCCACCGTAAATTTCCTCGATGCACTCGTGGCGGCCGGCTTCCTGAATCACGCCGGACAGGCTCGCGTTAATAACACTGGTGGGCCCGCCCGATTGGGCGACCAGCAGATTTCCAACCAATTCAGCCATAAATTTTTCGGAGCGTTAAGTGTTCTAATCAAATCTCAGCGAGTCAGGGGTGCTTCACCTCGGCCGAAATCGAGCCGAAAACTTGCCAAGCGCAACGGAATCTGTCAAAGAAGATTTCGGATTTCACGGGTTTTGTGCTGGCGCCCGGTGCTCGTATCGCTGTGAACTGGATTACTCGCAACTCAACCGCCGCCCCGTCGCTTCACCACAGACTCGCGGCGTCACTCAGCCCATTGCGCTGGGGCGTGGCAGCTACGGTGCTTTGCAGCTCCCCGGCAATCGCCGCCCTGCCGGTCGCTCCTGAGCGCCTGCCCGCCACCAACCTGCTCGTCTATCGCTCGACCGCCGGCCGACTCGCGCCCGTGAAAAACAAAGCCCAGTGGCGGCAACGCCGCCGCGAAATTCTCGCCGGCATGCAGCAGATCATGGGGCCGCTGCCGGACCAAAAGCGGCGCTGCCCGTTGGAGGTCCGGGTTTCCGCCGAAACCGATTGCGGGTCTTACGTCTGCCGCTCGCTGACTTACGCCTCCGAGCCGGGCTCGCGCGTGCCGGCAGACTTGCTTATCCCCAAAGCCGCATTCTTCTCGCACCGCCGCCTGCCCGCCGTGCTCGCCCTCCATCCCACTGACATGGAATACGGCCGCCGCGTCCTGCTCGAGGAATTGCGACCCTACTATCGTGCCTACGGCCGCGACCTGGCCGAGCGCGGGTTTGTCGTGCTCGCCCCTGCCTACCCGATGATGGCGGATTACCAGCCCGACCTCAAGGCGCTGGGGTACCAGAGCGGTACCATGAAAGCCATTTGGGACAATCAACGCGCCCTCGATTTGCTCGAGACCTTGCCCTTCGTCGACAAAAAGCATTTCGGCGCCCTGGGCCACTCGCTTGGCGGCCATAACGCCATCTTTACCGCCGTGTTTGACCCGCGCATAAAAGTCGTTGTCTCGAGCTGCGGATTCGATTCCTTTGCGGACTACATGGACGGCCAGATTGCCGGCTGGACAAGCGAACGGTACATGCCCCGGCTTAAGGCTTACGCAGGTCGACTGGACCAGGTCCCGTTCGATTTCCACGAGCTGATTGGCGCCTTGGCCCCCAGACGCGTGTTCGTGAACGCCCCAATCGGCGACTCCAATTTCCGTTGGCGCAGCGTGGATCAGATCGCCCTTTCTGCGACACCTATCTTCCAGCTCTACCGCGTTCCGGACAACTTGCGAATTGTGCATCCCTCCTGCGGCCATGATTTTCCGCCCGAGATCCGCGAGGCGGCCTACCAGTTCCTCCGGGACGGCCTGAGGTGATAGCCACCGACTGCGCCCGGAGCTTGCTGGCTCAGATGTGGGGTGAGCCGAGCACGCCGCAGAGGCAAGAAATACATGCATTGCTGCGGCAAACGATGAGCGCCGTTCGCACTTTCAACGCGGAGGCCAGGAGGCCGGCCCTCGACGAGGTCCGGCGTCTGGTTGTAGCCGAAATCAAAAAGGCCAAAGGCGAGGGAGCGAAAGTGCTTAATGTGAGCACATCAAGTGCTGCCAAAACTCGCGAGTTTAGCATCAGCCACTGCTCCGAAAAGCGCTCGCTGAGGGCCAGCGCTTTGTTTATGCTGGCTGCCGACAGTAAAGAGAAGATCGCCGAAATACTGTAAAAACAAAGATTTAGCGTGGCTCAGGCTACGACCTCACTGAAATACCGCGGACTTTTTTGTCGAGAGCCCAGCCGCTGAGTACCCGCTCAGCGGGCGCAGCTGGGCGTATCCTCTCGACGGGCGCTTCGCGGTGCCTCTGGTGAGGAGTGTGTGGGCGTCTCGCCTCTACGTCGGCCAGGGCGTCGGTTGCGCTATAGGACACCTTGCATGAATCGAACTCTTTTTGTGTTACTCCTCGTGGCATTCGCTCCCCTCTGCTTGCCGGCCGCCGACGTGACGTTTGCCTACGTAACGAAAGGTCAAAGCTGGACCCAAACCGGGCCGGCGTCTTACTCCCGCACCTGGGCCGATAAGTATACTTTCAATGCAAGGGTATATCAGACTAGCCCTGGCGCGGTCGTCAGCGCCAGTATTACGCTGCCAAACAGCATCGCCCTGCCATGCTATTACACCGATTCGCAGCAGGTCTACTACGTCTGGACAACGGATGACGACATCGGGCTGTCCGGTTTCAATACCAACTTTCCGAATGGAGAATACAAACTGCGCGTCCAAACGCTGGCCGATGGCATAAGGACGTTCAGCTTGAACCTGACTGGCGATGCCTACGCCACGATTCCCCTGGTTCAGAACTTCGGCCAGTGCCAATCGATTGACCCCGCCAAGCCTTTTAATCTCCAGTGGGTGCCCTTCGACGGCGGGACTACCTCGGACTTCATTTTTGTCCAAATCGAGGCTGGCGACCAAGTGGTATTCCAGACCGGAATGCCTGGGCAGCAAAATGCCCTCAACGGCTTGGCAACTTCCGTCACGATTCCAGCAAATACGTTTGCTCCTGGAACGGAGTATCGGCTCGGGATTAACTTTCTAAAGCTTAGAGCCACTGATATAATCAACTATCCTGGGGTGCCCGGCTATGCCGGGTACTCGCAGTGGAACTCCCTCTCGGTGCGGACAATTTCCTCGAACCAACTGCCGAGCATTGTTGAACAACCCCAAAGCCAAACGGTGACGGAATGGGCCACAGCCACGTTCAGTGTCGTTGCGACCGGCACCCCGCCGCTGACCTATGCGTGGCAAAAGGATTCGGTCCCCATCCCCGGCGCGACTAACTCGACGTATTCCCTCACCGCGGCCAGGCTGACCGACGCTGGGCACTATTCGGTTGTAGTCAGCAATGTCGCGGGTGCAATCACCAGTCAACCGTGCGATTTGGTGGTGACCCCGCTGACCTACGAGACGAACCTCGTTCTCTCCCTCGACGGAACCAGCGCTTATGTGAGCGTCCCAAGCGCAGCCGATCTGCAGAACCCGGCCGAATTTACCGTTGAGGCATGGATATACCCGCAAGCGGGCAGCCAGAATAACTCTCTCTTCATCAACAAGAGCGACAACCTCGTGGGTAACAGTGAACGCTCGTATGAATTGCAGTGGGTCGCAAATGCCGATTCGGCGGGACCGGGAACCAGTGTTCGTTTCATTGTATTCCTGAACAATGGGGATTGGACCTGGGTCGACGCAGGGGCTGCCGAAAACACGTGGGTTCACATCGCAGGGTGCTTTTCCAGCACTCAGGGTGTGGTTCAACTCTTCATCAACGGGGTGTTGGCCGAAACAACCACGCGAGCTTCCGGCACGCCGCTGGCCGGAACCCTGCTGCGGCAGACTGCCTTACCGGTGCGGTTTGGCCGCGCAGAAATCTCACCTTCTCTGTACGCACACGGCTTCCTGGACGAGGTCCGCATCTGGAGCAAAGCCCGCACTCAAACCGAGGTTCGTGAAAGCATGTATTGCCGGTTGTCCGGGAGCGAACCGAATCTGGCTGGGTACTGGAGCTTTGATTCCGGCAACGCTGCCGACCTGACTGGACACGGACACCACGGAACGTTATTCGGAACCGCTGCCACGGTGCCCATCAGCGGAGAGGACGTCGTTCATGCTCTCTGCGGGAGGCCGGTTCTGGAAATCCACCAGGTCGGAGGCTCGCAAGCCGAATTGTGCTGGGGCACGCTGACCACGAACTGGTACCAGTTGCAGTACAAGTCCGCCCTGGCAACGAACCAATGGGTGCCATTCACGCCGAACTGGCTCGCAGGCGACGGCAACCGCTTTTGCACCAATGACACCGTCCTTCCCGGGCAGGCGCAGAGGTTCTACCGGGTGGTGGTCACCAATTCAACACCGCAGTAGCGTGCTTTCCGGGCCGCGACTCGGCTTCGCCGGCCGGGCCGAGCTCTCAAACTCGCCCATTTGCTCTTGCCAACAGGGAGGCGGCTTTGGCATTTTCCGACATGGCAGCAATCAAAGAGCCTGACAGCCTCGATTCCAAGTTTTACAAGGCGGCGGACGCCTTTTTCCCGGCCTACAACAACATTGGGTTGACCTACGACGACGTTACGCTGGCCACCCTGTATTCGGAAGTCCTTCCCCGCGAGACGCAGTTGGATGTGACGCTGGCTGAGGGCCTGCACCTCAACATCCCGATCATTTCGGCCGATATGGACACGGTCACCGAATCGCGCATGGCGATCGGCATGGCGCTCAACGGCGGCCTCGGTCTGATTCACTACAACATGGCCGACCGAGAGCAACTCTCGGCCGTGAGCCGCGTCAAGAACCACGTGCACGGCTTGATCCAGGAGCCCATCAAAGCCACCCCCGCCCAGTTCATCGGCGATGTCCTGGCGCTGATCGAGAAGAAACATTTCGCATTCAGCACCTTTCCGGTCGTGGACGACCAGGGCCGGCTCGTGGGCCTGCTGCCGGGCCACGTCGTCAAACAGCGCTATGCCAAGCGCAAAGTGGCCGACGCGCTCACGCCGCGCAACCAGGTCCAGACAATCCAAAAGAAGGAACTGGGCCGCGACCCGATTGCCAAAGCCGACAAGTTCTTCACCGATCACCCCGGCATTCACAAACTGCTGGTCGTGGACGAGCAGGACTACCTGCACGGACTGTTCACGTTGAGCGACGTGGAACGAATCAGCCAGGAGCGAAACGCGCAGTTCAAGCCGGCCCGCGACGCGCACTTCCGCCTGGTATGCGGCGCGGCGGTGTCGACCACGCGCAACGCGTTCGGCGAGCTGGACCGCGACCGGATCCTGACCCACGTCGGCGCGCTGGTCGAGCGCGGGTTGGACGCGGTAGCGGTGTCCACGGCGCACGGGTTCAGCCGCGGTGTCGGGGATACCGTGCGGGTCCTGCGGGACGCGTTTCCCAAGCTCCCAATCATCGCCGGCAATGTCACCAGCGGTGCGGGGGTGGAGTTCCTGGCCGACTGCGGCGCGAATGTAATCAAAGTAGGACAGGGGCCCGGCTCAATCTGCACGACGCGCATCGTCGCGGGCGTAGGCATCCCGCAACTGACCGCCCTGTATGTTTGTTCGCGCGCCGCCCAAAAAAAGCGGGTCGCAATCGTCGCCGACGGCGGCATCACCAAGTCCGGGGACATCGTCAAAGCATTGACGCTGGCCAACGCGGTCATCTGCGGGGGCATTCTCGCCGGCTGCCCCGAGGCTCCCGGGGAGGTGATGGAATTCAGCGGCAAGCTCTACAAGCAATATCGCGGCATGGGCAGTTTCGCCGCGATGAAAGCCGGTTCTGCCGCGCGCTATGGGCACACCAACAACACCGCGGCCAAAGTGGCGCCGGAGGGCGTCGAAGCGCTCAAAGAAGTCAGCGCTTCAGTTGACCGGGTGCTGGCGCTGTTGATCGGCGGAATTCAGTCGGGCATGGGCTACCTCGGCGCACCCAGCCTTACTCAGTTGACAGAAAAAGCGCGGTTTATACGGGTCAGCCCCGCGGGGCAGCGCGAAGCCGCGCCCCACGATGTTGTGGAACTGAAGGCGGGCAGCTAGCTTGCTCCGCTGGAAGCTTTTGTTACGATCACGAAACTTGGGCATAGTCCGATGATTAGGAAGCTGAGAAATCGGTGGCGAGGGAGCGTTTGGACGGTGGCTGGAGCCCTCCTGGCGCTCTCAACGGCTTGGGGCTCGCGCGCGGCCGAAGCGGTTACTAACGCGCCCGCCGCACCGGTTGCTCCCGCGGCCGCCGAGACCGTGGAACGTACCTGGATGACCTTCGGCCTGGATCGGCTCCCGTGGCTGCACATCAGCGTCCTGGGTAACCCGCTTTGGCAATACCTCGCCTCGCTGATTTACATCGTGCTGGCGTTCTATATCTCCAAGCTGCTGGACTATGTCATCCAGGTGCAGCTTCGGAAATGGGCGGCGAAAACCCAGACCCGGTTCGATGATCTCATGTTGGACCTGCTGCACGGGCCGGTTAAGATCATCTCCTTTGTTATTTTTCTCCACGTCGGACTGCGGGTGTTCGCCTGGCCGGCCTGGGCCGCCATCTTCATTTCCAATGGCCTCAAACTCATCGTCGCCGGTTCCCTGACCTACGTCGCCATCAAGTTCGTTGACCTCCTCATGGGCCTGTGGCAGCAACGAGTCGAAGCCACCCACGAGGGCGTGCTTGACCTCCACCTCTTCCCCATCATTCGCAAAACGCTGAAGATTTTTGTCCTGGTCGTCTCAGTCCTCGTCACTTCCCAAAACCTGGGAATGAATGTGACCGGCCTCCTGGCGTCTCTGTCGATCGGCGGCCTGGCCGTCGGTCTTGCGGCCCAGGATACGCTCTCCAATCTGTTTGGGGCCGTCGCGATTTTCGCCGACAAACCGTTTCGCGTCGGCGACCGTATCCAGTTGGATTCGATTGACGGCACGGTGGAGGTGATTGGTCTGCGCAGCACCCGGGTGCGGAACCTCGATGGCTTCCTGGTGACGATCCCCAACAAGAACATGGCCAACGCCAACATCATCAACGTGAGCAAGCGGCCCAACATCAAAACGGTGATGAACATCGGTGTGACCTACGACACCCCCTCCCAGCAGATCGAGCGCGCCATGCAGATTATTAACGAGATTTACCGCCCGCATCCCAAAACCGCCGACCTGCTGGTGGGCTTCAATAAATTCGAGAGTTCCTCCCTCAATATCCTCGTGGTTCATTGGTGGAATTCCACCGACTACAACGAATATTTGTTGGGATTTCAAATCCTCAACCTCGAACTGAAACGCCGGTTCGACGCCGAAGGGATTAACTTCGCATTCCCCAGCCAAACCGTATATCTGCGCCAGGACTCGCAATGGCGCGTCGCCCCGGCCGCCCCCGCGGCCGAGGCAACCGGGTCAAGAACGTAAGTGAGCTAGTCCCGGGTTGGTGCCGACTTCAGCACCCTGTCGGCCTTCTCAAACGAGCGCGTCCTTGCAGAACTGGATAGCCCGCTTTAATTCCGTATTCCGGTCGGACCCGGTGGGCACTTTGTATTCAAACTCAATGGTTGCCTGGATCTTCCAGTGGTTGTCGCGGATCAGGCGCAACGTTTCAACGATCGGCGTATCGCCCTGCCCGAACGGCGTGTTGGGTCCGTTGTTGAGCTTGCGGTCTTTGATGTGCACATGGGCGACCCGCTCGTGATACTGCTTGAGGAACGGAATCGGCGAGGTGTTCAGACCGGCGATGAAATGTCCGATATCGACGTTCGCGCCGTTGTATTTTGCCAGGCTGAACGCCTTTTCCCAGTGCTCGGGTCCGGTGGTCGCATGGCCATGATAGCCCACCATGAGTTGATGTTTGTCGGCGAATTGGCCAACGCGTTTCAGGTCCTCCTCGGCATGGGAGATCTCGGTGGAGATGGCCCGGCCGCCCAGCGTCTTGGCGAGGGTGAACACGTAGTCAAGCTCCTCGGGCGACATCTTGAAGATGCCATCCACCTTGACGATCTCGATCAGCACGCCGGCGTCCTCGTACATCTTGCGGAACGCTTTGGCCCGTTCCATCGGGGCCGAGCGGCGCCACTGGCGCAGCTTTTCAGCCCGATCCGCGCCTTCCGACTTCGGCGCGGCCTTGGGAACGAAAATGAGGTTGATCGGAGCCCCCATGAACACTTCGACGCTCTGGGTGCGCAATTCGACGGCGCTGAGTCCGATTTGGAGGCAGTTTTTGAGGATCTCCTCGCCGGTCAGCTCGGGCTTGCCGAAGCTGTAGGGCACATTCATGCCGATCTGCACGCCGGCAACTCTGGAGTTGGGCTTGCCGGCGGCCTCGGCGGCGCGCAGCCGGCCAAGGAAGGGCAGGCTGGTTGCGCCGCTCACCGTGAACAGGGCTAGCTTCGAGAACTCGCGACGGCTGTAAACCGACTTCGTTGCTTGTTTGTTCATCAGCCGAAGCGATACCTGATCCGGCGAGTTTTGCAAGACCGCATGCGCGCGCGAGAGTGGAACACAGGACTACCCGGCTCGGAGACGAGGGGCTGGAATCCAAGCGGCGGAAAACTTGAGTGAGAACGCTGGGCCGTGACGGCGCGGCCGGAGGGTTGGACTCCAGCCGTCCGGGCACATACTCCGGGTGCTGGCGTTTGAGGCCGCTCGTTGGTCCGCGGGCACGGAGAGCGTGCCCTGTCCGGGGCTAGCAGCATTTTAGGCCACGTTCGGCGGCCTGGCGAATCACATCGGAGGGTTTGTTCTTCAGCAGCCGTTCGTAGGTGGCCTTGGCATCCTTGGGGCGGCCGGCGGCGAGCAGTTTCTCGGCGCAAGCCAGCGAGGCGTCGGCGAACACGCTCACGAGAGCCGGGCGGGGACTGGCGGAACTCAAGGCTTTATTCGCGTCGAGTGAGCCGATGCGGCCCAGGGCGATGGCGGCAGCCCTGGCGACGGCGTCGTCGGGGTCTTTCAACAGCGGTCGCAGGGCGCTCACCGCCTGGCCGCGAGTGCCGAGGGAAGAGATGACACCGACTTTGAGGTTGCCGCTGAGTTTGCGGAGCTGGCGTTCGAGGGCCTGGCCGGCCTGAGGGTCGGGAATGCGCTCGAGGGCGTAGCGGGCCATGTGGGAGAGGTCCGGGTCGGGCAGAAGTTTCTCCAGTGTCGGGACACACGCCGCCGTGCCCATCGTGCGTAATTGCCGGCAGGCGTAGTCTTTGGCGTCGCGGGGTGCGTTGCTTTGCAGCACCGCCAGCAGCTTGGACTCGATCTCCTTGCGCGCCGCGGGGTCGTTGCGCGTCTTGACGACGGCGTCGTCGATGGGGTCGAGGACATGGCGGTCCATGCCATAGTCGTAGGTTTTCAGAGCATCAAAAGCTTGTTCTAACATAGTATCGTCCTTTCTTGTTCAGTCATTACTGGTAGGGACGCGTTCCACCGCG
>DATDCV010000524.1:0-14370 GCA_036524155.1 Verrucomicrobiia bacterium | reverse complement strand
GTTCAGCCCAGGGACCCAATGGAACGGCCTGGAGCTGGACCGGCAAACGCGCCCCCGCCCTCAGACGATCAGCTCACGTGAAGTGGGCTGGGCCGATCAGGCTATTCAACGGCACCAATTTCAGCGGGTGGACCTTCGATAATCCGGCGAAGTCCTCCAGTTGGGTGGTGGACAAAGGCTGCTTGGTGAATCAATCCGCCGGTTCGAATATCGCGACGGAAGGAAAATTCCAGGATTTCAAATTGCATATCGAGGTGAACTGCCCCACTAACGCCAATAGCGGCATCTATCTGCGCGGACGCTACGAGGTGCAGGTGGAAGACGATTCCCTCCAGGAGCCCCCGAACCATCATATGGGCGCTGTCTATGGTTTCCTTGCACCGACTCCGGAGCAACCCCGACGCCCGGGCGTTTGGCAGACCTTCGAGATCACGCTGGTGGGCCGCTACGTGACGGTCGTACAAAACGGCCAGACGATTATCGACAACAAAGAAATACCCGGCCTCACGGGTGGGGCCATGGACAGCCAGGAAGAATTACCAGGACCGATCTATCTGCAAGGGGATCACGGCGGCATAGCCTACAAAAACATTGTCCTGACCCCGGCCGCCAAGGCGGGAAGGCCTTCCAGCCGAAGTTCCCCCTAGATCCGGGATCCACGTAGAGTTTTGCTGGTCCTGGCAGGCAACGGACTTCTTTTGGTTTCTCTCAGGACGACCGAGAGAGACGAAAGAGCAAGTTCGCTCGCGGAAACAGGAACCAGTTTGGCAATCCGAGTTCGCAAAGTCGAAACTCTAGCCAAGCGCAGCTTGAGGACGGCCCCTGCCAGTTCAAGGTCTTTCAGACGGCCTGCAGCCAGCTTACTGGCCAGCAAATCGTGAATTTCCAGACAATATGCGGTAATTCGGCCAACGCGAAACGGTCTTACTCGCCTTTCCCAACCTTCGGGCAGGCTGGCGATATCAGGGGTAACGGCGTCAATGTAAAACCCGTGCTTACGTGCAAAAGTCGAGTTGCGGCCCAATTGGCGGGCAATCAGTCCCGCTGCTTGCGGGTGGGTTCGGGGGTAAAGATCACACTCCTGTGAAAGGAGTACCTCGGCCGGAGGCCGCCGGCAATGCGCATGGATGGCCTGTGAACCAATGAGGAAAAACTCGCGCTCATGAGCTGCCCGCGCGGCGGCTTTCAAGGCGGCCCTGAGTTCGTGCTTTTTCACGTGTGGCGCCCGGTCCGGCTGCGCTCCGGGAAGAGTCCCAGGAACGGACTGGACTGGCGGAGGCGCCGCGCCATTGGAGTATCACTGACCAGAAAATCAGCAATCTGGTTCGGTGAAAGGTAATTGAGGATGCGCTGCCACTCGACGAAGGCTGGCCGGGGTCGTTTGCCGTCGCGCCTCTTCCAACGGCGCAGGTTTGCCTGCGCGCGGCGTAATAACCGAGAGTCGTGCCGGAGTTGGCGCGCCAGCAGACGATCCTGCAGCTCATTGTTGGCGTCAATGGTTTGGTGCGAGAACCGCATAGCCGTTTGCAGAGATTAAACCGGCAGTCAATCAGCTGTCCAATGCATACGTGATCTCTCTACGGAAAGTCCTCACTATTGCCATCATTCTCGTACAGTGACAGCTGTGCCGCAGGCTTCTGTTTGTTGCGTGATTCTGGCGCCAAAAGCGTGAATTCCACGCACGGTTCGGGGACAGAAGGTGCTGGGAACGATGAAATTCACTAATATGTTCTGGCCACACGATTGGCGCTTTAAATGCTCTTCCGAAAGCTTGTATAGAATGGTTTAACACCAGAACAGCAACCCATGAGCACTTTCACCCCAGGGACACGCCGGCAGTTCGCAGCTTTCTTTGGCCTCTCCTGGGGCGAATCGCGCGGTTATCGAGTGCCCAACTGCTCTTGATTGCGTTAGCCACCTCAGTCCAGGCGCAGTTCACTTACGTGACCAACAACGGCACGATCACCATCACGGGATATAACGGTACTCCCGGCGACATGACCATTCCCGCCAGGATCGATGGCATGCCAGTGGATGCTATCAAGAATTACGCGTTTCTATCCCGCTCCGGTCTTGGCAGCCTCACCATCTCCAGCGACTGCCGGATTGGAAAATATGCGTTCGAGACCTGTCCGCAATTGGGCCGCATTACGATTAATGGCGGCAATATCAGCATCGAAAGCGCCGCATTCATAAGCTGTCGCAGCTTGACCAATGTCACCATCCTGAACGGCGCGGTGGACATCGGTCTGGCGCCATTCTCCATGTGCGCCGAGTTGTCCGGCGTTACCATTTCGAACTGCGTGGCGAATATCGGCGACCACGCCTTTGAGGATAGTTATAAACTTAACTGCCTGGCGCTTTCTGAGGGAGTCGTCCACGTGGGCGATTTTGCATTCGCTGCTTGCCAGAGCCTCACCGGTGCGGCTATTCCAAACAGCGTTACCAACCTCGGCAGGAGTGCATTCGATTCCTCCGGTCTGCATACTGTCACAGTCCCAGCAGGGCTCGTGTCGATTGGATTGTACGCGTTTAGATACTGCCCCGACCTGACAATCATCACGGTGGATGCGCAGAATCCGTTTTACAGTGACACGAACGGAGTTTTGTTCGATAACGCACAAACCACTCTCATCCAATACCCGGCCGCGAGGTTCGGCGTCCACAACAACCAGTTCGGCTTCACCATCAGCCGGGCCAGCGGCTTGACCAACGTGATCGAAGCCTGCACCTGTCTGAGCAACCCGGATTGGCAGCCCATTGTGACCAACAGCATCGGCACAGATGGCACCGCCCAGTTCAGTGACCCGCAGTGGACCAACTATCCCGCGCGGTCTTACCGCGTCAGCTGGCCCTGAATGGGTGCCCACCGCTCTTTGCCGTTCCGCAGCCGAAATCGAAGAAGCCTCGGCTGACTCGAAGAAGCTGGCCAAACTCGAGCAACTCATCAAGGCCCTCCCGGCCAGCGTACCCCTTCCACCCGGCCTCCACCCCGTTCACCGCTCCCTCCAGATCTGGCTCTGGATGGCCGACGGTCTCATCCCGCCTAGTCGCGACCTCCTTCCGATTTGCTCTGGTCGCTTTGCTCCGCCTCCGCAGCCCGCTCCCACTCCAACCCAGCCCTCCTCCTCACATTGCCAGCGAGTTCGGAAGAGATTGTCCGCACCTCGGAGTACGCGGGCCGCACTCCCCCGAGCAGAAGCAATTCCTCCAAAAAAGTCGCCAGGAGCTGCGGCCTCTGTTTCAATCGAACCATCAATTCGATGGCATTGGTATCAACACGAAAACCCCGCGCCGTGAATTCCTGGATTTTGGCGGGCAGAAGAGCGGCAAGCCTGTTTACCGCGCGATTGCTGGTTGAGGTGAGTAAAATGATGGACCCTATGCGAACGAGTCGGTTCTTGCTTTCACTTTGTGTGGTCCTGTGCCTGGCCTGCTGCGCTCAGGCCTCGGAGCTGCTCGAGGTGCTGCCGCTGACGGACCAAATCATCATGCTGCATTTCAATGATGGACACGTGATTCATCATCAGCGCGGACAGAGCCGGTCGGATGAAAAAGTAATGACCGATCCGCTGGACATTGCCGCGGCCTCGAACAAACAGACCTACACCATCATCAGCCAGGACGATCCTCAGTATGCCCAGAGCCAACATCCGGTGCAGGTCGGACGCAAAAGCAAAGGCACGGACTTCGCCTGGTTTGCTGATAAGTGGGAAAACGGACACGCCGTGAACACACGACCGGACCACACCAAAGAGCACTGGGTTTACCTGTTCCTGCCGCAAGCCATGAAACGCGGTAACGCTTACCTCGTTGGAAGCGGGATTTTGGCCGGCAACGGCAGCCAATGGAAACTGCAGTTCGACGAAGCCAAAACCCGGTCGGAGGCGGTTCATGTGAATTTGTTGGGCTATGCGCCGAACGCACCGCAGAAATTCGGCTATGTGTATCACTGGTTGGGCGACAAGGGAGGACTGGATCTTAAGAGTAATGAGGGGCGTGCTTTCCGCCTGCTCGACCGGAACGATGGAAAAATTCGCTTTGAAGGGAAACTCCGTTTTCGCATGTCCTCAACACAGCAGGAGACCTTTCACAAAAGTGATTCGCCCCCGGACGGCAATTTCCTCAAAGCAGACGTCTATGAATGCGATTTCTCGTCCCTCAAGCAGCCTGGCAAATACGTGCTGTCCGTTGAAGGAATCGGGTGCTCGTTTCCTTTTGGCATCGATGCTGATATTTACCGCGAACCATTCCGCATTGTGGCGCGAGGCTTGTACCACAATCGCAGCGGCCTTGCGCTGCAAAAGCCCTGGACTGAGTATACGCGTCCTGCTCCCCATAACCCCAAGCTGACACCGGGCTTTGCGGGCAAGCTTATCTATACGAGCGTGCGGTTCACCGAGTGGGGTTCCGAAGGGGGAGACGCGAAGGAGTTGCTGGCCCATTCCAAAGGCCCAGTTGATTCGGCTGGCTGGTACCAGGATGCGGGGGACTGGGACAGCTACTACACGCACTTACGGGTCGCGCAGGAACTGCTGCTGGCTTACGAAATGGCGCCGAAGAATTTCACGGATGGCGAGCTGAACATTCCTGAGAGCAAGAACGGTGTGCCGGATATTCTGGATGAAGCGGCCTGGTTGCCGCGATTCTGCTACCGCCTCCGCCATGAACTCCTGGACAAGCACTACGGCACGGGCGGCCTGGGCCTGCGCATCGCGGGCGATGCTTTTGGCGAGGATGAGAAGACGCTCGCGGACGGCAAGAAAGTGGGCCAAGGCTCGTGGGAAGACGTAAACCGCACCTGGGTAGCTTCGGGCGAGGATCCCTGGTCCACATACCGCTACGCGGGGGCGGCGGCGCACCTGGCGTTTTGCCTGGAGCTCGCGCACGTCAAAGATCCTGAGGGCGTTGATTGGGCCAGGGAGGCCGTCGAAGCCTATGCCTGGGCGCAAAAGAACACTCGTCCCAGCGATGAACAGAAGGGTCCAGCTCTTCATGAACCGCGGGCCTATGCCGCGGCTGCCCTGTTTCGCATCACCGGCGACAAGGCTTACGAGCGGCAATTCGCCGCTGATACAGCCGACAACACTGCGCGCACAGCTTTGTGGGATGACCGGCAATACGGGCCGATGGTCTATGCCCTCTCCGGCGGGAAAGGTCAGCCAGACCCAGCTCTCCAGCAGAGAATCCGTGGCGCGGTGCTCACGACGGCTGACATCCTGGCGCTGGAAGTCCCTACCAAACGCGCGCTCCGCTGGGGCGGTAACTGGTATATGCCGATGCTGGTGGGCCAGCAAACGACACCGTGGATGCTTCAGGCCGCTGCCGGCTACGTGCTGACTCGGGACAAAGAGCCGGCGAAGGCGGAACGCTACCTTGCGGCACTTTACACCACCTGCGATTATTTCCTGGGGTGCAACGCTCTGAACATGACCTGGGCAACCGGCTTGGGTCCGCGCCATCCCCGGCACGTGTTCCATATGGACGCCTGGTATAACGGGAAAGGCGAGTTCCACCCCGGCATTATCCCCTACGGCCCCTGGCGGAAAGAAAAGGAGCAAGGCCAAGGTCCATGGGATGTGGCCTGGCCGAATAAAACAGTCTATCCTGAGATTGACCGGTGGCCGGCGAATGAACGCTGGTTCGACAACCGCTGCTCGCCGATGAACAGCGAGTTTACCATTCACCAGAACATCGCCCCGGCGGCCGCCTTGTTCGGATTTCTTTGCAGCGAACACAGATGACCTCTCTCGAACGGATTCGTTGCGCCGCCAGACGACAACCGGTCGATCAAATCCCCGTGGCGCCTTACATGGGTATTCTTGGTGCAAACCTAGCGAGTGCGAGTGCCCGGGACAGGCCTTCCGAGAAGAGATCTCCGGGGAGAGTTCTTGGTGCCGTTTCGATCAGCTTTGAACTGCCTTAAACAGGGGTGAAACTATTAAACGCGCCAGCACTTTTGCTGACACTTTGGTTGTTTCGCTGTGATCCAGGCGTTGACTTCACCCCTGATTTTACATGGTTTATTGAGGATTGGAGCGGGTGAAGGGAATCGAATGTCCTGCGTAACGACAACTCGCGAAAGGGAAGTAGCTAATCTCAAAAGTTCGTCGTCCAGCAATTCGTTCGTCTGTTCTTCCGTGGCTGCCAGAATATCCACGCCACGAATACGAAGCTGCCAGATAACCGGGCGGGGTAGGTGCACATCCGCGTAAAGGCCGACAGCCATTAGCGGTTGGCCTGCTCTTTGAGGCGCAGCAGCAGGGGCGAGGTCGGATGAGCCTTCTTCCAATTCTCAACGTCCCGGTACTCAGAGATCAATTCATCCTCGATCTCCTCTCGATGATCGAATTAGTACGTCATGGCAGCGTGGACTTCGGCTAGATTTAGGTAGGGATACTGACGCGCGATTTCTTCTGCAGACCATCCTCGCCACAAGTAGTCCGCCACAATCATGGCCACCCGGGTGCGCGGATGGCGTTCAAGGCGAGCCGGCCGATCTGGCTCTTTCACGATGTGCGGATATGTTACTTCCACAGGCACAAGCTAATCTCGCAGTTTCAACCGGGCGCGTCGACAGGCCAGTTTTGCCGCGGGTAAGTTGCTGAGCGTCCTTCGACAAAAGCGGCTCCCCCACTCCCCAAAAAGGAATTCGCCAAAACCAGTCTCGGCGGAATACAATTTATTGCAGTGTCAACGACTGATTCACACGTGCCGAAAACCACGGATGTGGAGATGCACAGCTCAATGGTCGCGGCAGGTGCACTGACCAATAGTTCGGCTCCCGAGGAAAAGATTGCGTTATTTCGTTCGCTTTTCAGAGGGCGAGAAGACGTTTACCCGCGCCGCTTTGAGAATCTCAAGACGGGAAAGAGCGGGTACTCACCTGCGTGTGCAAATGAATGGGTGCGCGGCGTCTGCGAAAAGCCACGGATCAAGTGTTCGGATTGTCCTCATCAGCGTTTTCTTCCTGTGACCGACGAAGTCATTCGGTGGCATCTTTCGGGCCGAGATGGCCGGGGCAAAGATTTCGTTCTCGGGGTTTATCCAATGCTTCTGGATGAGACTTGTTTCTTTCTGGCGGTTGATTTTGATGGCGCCGATTGGAAACAGGATGCGGGCGCATTTGTTCAGATAAGTCGAGAGCGAAAGCTCGCGGCAGTACTGGAAAGATCTCGGTCCGGCGAAGGCGCGCATGTGTGGTTTTTCTTTGAAGAAGCTGTCCCAGCAAACCTTGCCCGGAAGCTTGGTTCGCATCTTATCACCGAGACGATGGAAGCGCGGCCAGAGGTCGGCCTTGACTCTTACGATCGGCTTTTTCCCAATCAGGATACCCTTCCATCAGGCGGTTTCGGGAATCTGATTGCGCTGCCGCTGCAAAAGCAGGCGCGCGAGCGTGGAAGCTCTGTGTTCCTCGACGACAAGTTTTCGCCGTACCCGGATCAGTGGGCACACCTATCATCAGTCACGCCGATTGCCAGGTCACAAATCGAAGCGCTCGTGAGGGACGCTGAATCGAAAGGACGAATCCTCGGGGTGCGAGCCGCTATGCTGGATGATGATGACGAGGATAGTCCTTGGGCTATGACGCCGTCGCGGCGCCCCAAGCAACCTCCGATCGTCAGTCCTTTGCCCGAGAAGTTGGAAGTCGTAATCGCTGATCAGATTTACATTGCCAAAGAGGAGCTTGTGCCCGGACTCAGGAACCGCCTGATTCGGTTGGCAGCATTTCAAAATCCGGAATTTTACCGGGCCCAAGCCATGCGGCTTCCGGTATATGGCAAACCGCGGATCATCTCCTGCGCGGAAGATCTTCCGAAACACCTTGGATTCCCACGCGGGTGCCTGGAGGAAATAACGGCGCTGCTGAAGGCATTGCATATTCAACCTGTAATCCACGATGAACGGTTTGCGGGAAATCCATTGAGCGTTTCTTTTTGCGGAAGCTTAAGGCCCGAACAGCAAATCGCCTCTGAGGCAATGCTGCAGCATGAGACCGGCGTGTTGGCCGCAACCACAGCTTTCGGGAAGACCGTAATCGCGGCGATGCTTATCGCGAACCGTGGTGTGAACACGCTCGTGCTGGTCCATCGCAAGCAACTTCTCCAACAATGGATCGAGCGGCTATCCACATTCTTGAACGTGCCAGCCCAAAACATCGGGCAGATCGGTGCTGGCCGAAGGAAACTCACAGGAACGCTAGACGTCGCACTGATCCAAAGTCTCGTCCGTAAAGGCAACGTAAATGACTGTGTGGGCGGTTATGGCCAATTGATTATAGACGAGTGTCATCACATCCCGGCACAGAGCTTCGAGTTGGTGGCCCGGCGGGCAAAAGCCAAATTCGTCATAGGTTTGTCGGCGACTGTTGGACGCAAGGATGGTCATCACCCAATCATCTTCATGCAATGCGGGCCGGTGCGCCATCGGGTGGATCCGAAACAACAAGCCGCCGCACGACCTTTCTCGCACCAGGTATTCGTCCGGCCGACCGGTTTTCGTCAGTTGAGTCTATCCCAACCCGACATGCGCCTTCAATTCCATGAGTTGTATGAAGAATTGCTGCATGACGGGACGCGGAATCAGATGATTTGCGCCGACGTGCTCGCCACGCTCGGTGAAGGTCGCTGGCCGCTGGTGCTGACTGAACGAGTAGAACACATCGAGGCCTTGGCCAAACTGCTGTCGCCTGTGGCAAATCTTATCGTCCTGCATGGTGGCCAGAGCAAAAAGGATCTAAAGGCTGCCATGACGCGTGTTTCTGAGAATCCGGGAGATGCTCAGAGGGTCATACTGGCTACCGGCAAACTCGTCGGCGAGGGCTTTGATGATCCGCGATTGGACACGCTATTTCTGGCATTACCGATCTCGTGGCGGGGAACCGTTGCTCAATATGTCGGCCGCCTGCACCGGCTGCATGACGGCAAACGGGAGGTCCGTGTTTACGATTACGCGGATCTGAACGTGCCGATGCTTTCAAGAATGTTTGATAAGCGCTGCCGCGGTTACGAGGCATTGGGCTATGCCATTCTCCTTCCGGCCAGCGCCTTGCCAGGGTGGCCGGTGGAAGTACCATTGCCGGTAGACCCGGAATGGAAGAAGGATTACGCCGCGAGCGTTCGCCGCCTTATCTTGGATGGAGTCGATGTGCCACTTGGACAACTTTTCGTGCGGGCAACGCGTCCTCCAGAACCGAAGGCCGAAGGTGAAGCCAGAAGTGCCAGCGAAGCGTTTCTCTATCGTCGCCTGCAGACCCTGCTCGCGACAAGGGACCGTTTTTGCCTGAACTCTCGATTACCCATAGCGTTCGATGGCTCGGGCTCCATGGAAGTGGATTTCCTCAACGCGGAACTAAAAATGATTATCGAACTCGATGGAGAACAGCACTTAGGTGACGCGGACGCCTACCGACGGGACCGGCATAAAGACGCGCTGCTTCAGCAGCACGGATATTTTGTGCTGCGGTTTCTGGCAGGCGACCTCGCCAAACGTCTCGACCAAGTGCTTGATCAGATTCTCGCAGTGGTCGAGACTCGGAAGAACAGTCAGCGAAAGGTTTAAGGAAGCAGTGTCTATCGCTTTAATGTAGCGCCATGAGTGAGTATCAATATTACGAGTTCGCGGCTATCGATGGACCGATCTCTGATGAAGGCCTGCGGTACGCCCGGGGTTGTTCCAGCCGCGCCGAGGTTTCCCGCGTCCGTTGGCAAAACACGTATCATTTCGGCGATTTTCACGGGAGCGTTGACACGCTGCTCAAGTATTATGACGCTCACTTCTACATCGCCAACTGGGGCACGGTTCGTCTGGTTTTGGCCTTCCCAAAAGGGGTAATCACTCCGGACGCACTCCAGCCATACTTACGGGGAGGTGAACGGTATGAAGACACGTTGACAATTAAGGAAATCGGCAACCGACTTATCGTTTGGTGGGAACGCAATGAAGAGGGCGGATGGTTTGAGACCGGAGGCGAGGGCCTGATCGACGAACTTGTCGGAATCCGCGAGGAGCTGATGCGCGGGGATTACCGGGCCTTGTTTCTGGGCTGGCTGGCGGATTTCAACCCGGACGAGTGGCAGGATCCCAAGGACGGCGCGGTGGTTGTGCCGCCGATTCCAACCGGACTCGGTCAGCTTAGCCCGGCCTTGGCGGCATTCATCAAGCACTTTCCTGTGGATCGTGATGCGCTCGCGGTAGCGGCTGGAGTGTCTCAAGCCAGCACACCGGACCGCATCCCCATAGCCGCAATTCTTGAGAAACTTTCCGTGTCCGATATGCGCTCTTTGCTTGCGCGGGTGGCCGAGGGTGGCGGGCCGGGCGTAATGTCTGAATTGAACCGGTTGACGTATCCACGGGTGCAACTCCCGGTCGGCGAAGGGATGAGCTGCGTAGACTTTGCCGCCAAAGCCATCGAGACTCGCGAGCGCCGGGAAAATGAGGAGGCCAAAACGGCAGCGGCACAGCGGCAACGCGAGGCGGAGCTGCGCAAGTTGCATCTGGCCGCTATCTTCCGGCGCGCAGACAGCATCTGGTCGGGGCTCAATCCGCTCATGGAACAGAAAATCGGTTCCGCCTACGACCAGGTGGCCACCCAATTGCAGGAACTGCGCGACGCCTATGCCCAGGCCGGTGACAGCGGCAGCTTCCAGCGGAAGCTCGGGGAGTTCCGAGTCCAGTACTCCAATCGCTCGGCCATGCTGCGCCGGATCGAGAAACTGTCGCGATGAAACGGAAGGAAGTGATCCACGGGAGGTGCGCGCGGCCAGGGACATCCTGTTTGGTCTGTTGGACCACATTGATGAATGCCTCGACGATGTCATTTTCTTCGCGGATGAGGGCGGCTCCTGGCAGGTAGGAGTGGACTGGGCCAAGGTGTTGCCGGTTTGGTTCAAAGTTCTCTCCTCCACGGCGGAGCCGAGGGATTATGCCGAGCGGATCACAGCCATGATTTCCCGCCACTACAGCTACGGCCGCGACAAGATGCTTGCCCTCGCTCGCCGAACCGCAACCCCAGAACAACGCAAAGCCCTCGGAGGGGCCCTCGCAGGGGGCAAAGGAGAGTAACCTTCCCGAAGCGCGTGGGACATTATTGGAGAATCTGTGGTCGGTCGCGTCCGAACGAGCAATTCAGCGGGCGTGGCCATCGTATTCACGTGTGCAAAGAAGGCCACCGAATGCCGCGCGAAAAACGGGATCGCATCGAGCGCTTCGACGAGTTGCATGGGTTCCTGCATCAATCAATGATCTCAGCGGAGAATGTTGCTCGCCTCGACACCCTCACCGGACATGAGGACCACCCAGTGGCAGAACTCGCGGCTCAGATCCTGGAGATCGCGCGCGTGCTTCCGGGCAAGCGAAACCGGTGGCTTAGGCTGGTCCGGTATGATCGTCCGTTGTTCAATCGAGCTGTCGAGCTTTTCGGCGTTGAGTTCTTCGAAGATTTGCTCGCCGGGTATGGCGACTTTGAATCGCCCCTCTGGCACATTCTCGACCAATGTCGAGTCACGCCCCGGCGGACTGCACGTGCTTGCGATTGCGGCAGCACAGTAACAGGTCCTGCTCGACCTGACGTTGGCTTGGCCAAGGAACCGCTGTCTGGTGGGCCAGAACATCCCGGCGTGTGAGTGGCGTCATATTGCCGATTCCGACGCATTGTTGAGGATTCGCCAACGTTGCACGACCTGGCCGGCCTTGGTTCTTGGCGATGACTTCGAGAGCGGTGTCAAATCCAGGTGAGGGGGCAGCCAACGCTCAACGACATCAGCCAGTTCTGCCTTGCCCGCAATCTCGAGGACATAGCCCAGTCGCTGAGCCATAGCCACTTCGTCCTCAGACTTCAGCACAGATTTCAGATCGGGAATCCGTATGAGCGCAATCAGGGGAGCAAGCGTTTCGACAGCTCGCTCGAATCCTCCCAAGCGTGCTGCATAGCGAATCAAATCAAACACAGTTGCCGCTGGAGTGCTGATGCGGAGCGGTGCGAACGCATTGGCCGATGATTGAGTTGGTGTTCTGTCGACGCCTCGTTTGACGAAAAACTGGACCCGAATGCGGCCTACCTGAATCTCACGCCGCGGGGTATCCGTCACCACTTGCGTGACTTGGACCGCTTGGGGAGCTGAACCAACAGCCTCTGCCGCCGATTGCAGCCCCAAGTAATACGGGTGCCCTAGCCACTCGAAATAGTCATCGAGCCACCACGCAGGGGGAGGCGCCCCTATGGCGCGGTGTTCCGGCGCAACAATCAGGAAGAACCGGTGGACGCGAGTGACCCTCGTCACCTGCTTGCCCAACCTTAGCAACTGGTTCTTCGCTGCTATTTCAGACCCAGCCGGTCTCCTTCACCAGTACACTGAGCGGAAACGCGACACGGCCATTCGCAAGTCGTTGGCCGATGAATCGAGCGGCGGCTCCATCAAGCCGGTGGTTTCGAGTGCGCGGTTTCGCGATTTCGTTTGCGATTTGAAGTGTACTTCACTTCAAATTGCATACCTAATCGTAACACTCGGAAAGACCCTCCATTTCTATGCGTAAGTAGCTAATGGTTAACAAGTTGGAGCGGGTGAAGGGAATCGAATCCATCCGGGACCACCGGCCAGCTTGTGCAAAACTGGCCGTATTTATGCATGTTTCAACGAGTAACACACGAAATGAGTTCTGGCCAGCACGAAGGGAAAATACGTCTTTATGACAGAAGTTTGTCATACAGAGTCATACAAGGTTCTGCTCACTATAGCGTTTTCACAAGCGCGCTTTTATTCGTTGTTCTGCGGCATCGGCAACTCTCCAATAGCCAGCCGGCACTTTCTGCGCAATTGTGCTGATGCAAGTCGAGGGGAAGTCGGCAGGATCGGCCCAGGTCAGCACCAGCCTCTTTGGCGACATGCCTCTACCGGGTCACGCCTCAGAATTAGCTCTCCACGACCCCGCCTCCCATCCTAAATTCTTCGCAAGTCATGAATCTTAAACTCACCCTGAGTCTTGTAGCCCTAGCCACACTACTCGGCTGCAAAACCACCGATTCCATCCATTCCGAAGCCGAGCACTCAAACGGGCAGGTTTCAGTCAAATCGCCCGACGGCGCCATCGAGTTTATCCTTCGAGAAAGCAGGCCGCTTACTTACAGCGTGTCCGTGGATGGAAGGCCGGTTCTTTCCGAGTCACGGCTCGGGTTGAAGTTTAAAGACGGCCAGACCCTTGGGGCCAATGCGCGGCTGGTTAAAGTGGAGCGAAGGGAGGCCAACACAACCTGGGAAAACAAGCTGGGCAAACGCCGCGTCGTGTCCGGTCATCACCAGGAGTTGCGCGCACAGTTCCTCGAGCAATCCGGCCGGTCATTCCGGATCGTCGTGCGCGTCTTCAACGACGGTCTTGGATTCCGTTACATTTTGCCCGAGGCGCCATCCGGGCAAACGCGAGCCTTCATTCTCGAAGAGGAGCAAACCCAGTTCTCCTTTCCCGACAACTATGTCTGCTACGCTGGAATCAACGAGAACACCGGCAAACCGGAAAACCCCATCGGCTACCTTGGTTCGCAGGAAACTGAATTCAAGCCCGGCCGGCTCAGCGATATCCCTACCGAGCAGGTCCGCATGGTGCCGCTGCTCGTCGAAACGCCCGGTGCCTGGGTTGCGATTACTGAAAGCGATCTATTCGACTGGGCCGGCCTCTGGCTGAATCGTGTCCCAGGCTCCACCAGCAACAGTGGCGATGGAGTTACACTCGCCGCACGGTTGGCCCCGCGACTGGACGGACAGGGCCTTGTTAAGTCCACGTTTCCGCGCCAATCACCCTGGCGCACACTCCTGATAGCGCGCCAGGCCGGGCAGTTGATCGAAAGCGATCTCGTTAATAACCTGGCGTCGCCTTGCCGGCTCCAGGATCCGTCGTGGGTTCATCCCGGCACGATGGCCTGGGACCATTGGTGGTCTGGCGATGTGAAGATGGACACCGCCACGCTGAAGCAGTATGTCCAGCTCGCTGCCGACATGGGCTGGCCGTATCAACTGGTGGACTGGCAATGGTATGGCCCATACAACAAGACAACCGCCAGCATCACCAACATCAATCCCGCCGTGGATATGGACGAACTCCGTCGCTTCGCGAACGAGAAAGGGGTCCGGCTTTGGCTCTGGCTTTACTGGACGGACGCGGACCGGAACGACGCCTACAAGCAAGCCTTTGCACTTTACGAGAAATGGGGGATCGCCGGAATCAAGATTGATTTCATGAACCGCGACGATCAGGAAATGGTCAATTGGTACGAGAAACTCACCAAGGCTGCTGCCGAACATCATTTAATGATCAATTTCCATGGGGCCTACAAACCCACAGGCATGATTCGCACCTATCCGAACCAGGTGACCCGCG
>DATDCV010000523.1:0-2481 GCA_036524155.1 Verrucomicrobiia bacterium | reverse complement strand
CGCGCCCGTTCGCGTTCCGTTCCGTACTGTTGGTAGAAACGCACGCACCAAATGATTCTCTTTGTTTTTCAGCGGCGCGGCGCGGCGGGGCGGATCATTTCAGGGATCATTGCACCAATTGCCGGGGCGTCTTCATTCCGCCGCGCCCCGCCGCGCCGCTGAAAAACAAAGAAAGGGGGATTTGGGGGCGTTCGGGGCTACCAACAGTACTGACAGATAAAACGCGGTCGCCGTTTTTGTCGCCCTCTTGTCAAAGCCAACAATTGGCGTTGATCGAAGCAAAAGCAACAAAGCGGCGTCGCTCGGGTGTTAGACGCTTGATGTTCCTTTCAGGGAGCCGGCCACAAGACATCGAGACCTATTTTCGCCAGGCACCAATTTCCCCGGAGGCAGGGTTCCTCCAGTGTGCGCCCGTTCGCGTCCTATTCGGTACTGTTGGTAGAAACGCACGCACCAAATGATTCCCTTTGTTTTTCAGCGGCGCGGCACCGGGCGCTTCATTTTAGGTATGATCGCATCAATTGCGGCGGCCCCGCCATTGCGCCCCGCCGCGCCGCTGAAAAACCAAGAAAGGGGGATTTGGGGGCGTTCGGGGCTACCAACAGTACTGACATATCGAAGGCGGCCGCCGTTTTTGCCGGGAGTCAGGGCTCCTCCAGTGCGCGCCCGTTCGCGTTCCGTTCCGTACTGTTGGTAGAAACGCAGAAGACAAAGTGGGCGACAAAGCTCAACAGTCCTGCCAGAAACCGAGAAAGGCTCGAAGCACCTCTGGCTGCCAACATACATGCCTTGCGTCGCACCTCGAAAACGCGATCGCGTTCAACGACCAGTATTTCCTTCCCATCGCACTGCGACCACACGTTTCTTTCCCATCAGGCGTCGACTCAATCGCCCCTGCGGGATGGCTCATCGCCTGCGGATACACCATAGCGCAAGAGGAATTTCGTATACCCCGGACAAAAAATATGTTGCCGCTCGAACGTGCACCCTCTATGCGTTCCCGATGGCGCACACTTACACCCAAATTCACATCCAGGTGGTCTTCGCGGTCGAGGGGCGTCAGAATCTCATCCGATCGGAATTCAGAGAAGAGGTTCAAAAGTACATCTCGGGTATCGTCCGGATGCGCGACCAGAAACTGCTGGCCATTTACTGCATGCCCGACCACACCCACCTGCTGGTGGGACTGCGACCCGACTTGGCCCTCTCCACCCTGGTGCAGGCAATCAAGGACGGCTCGACCGACTTCGTGAACCGCCGACGGTGGTTTGCCGGACGGTTCGGCTGGCAGGGGGGATTTGGAGCGTTCTCGTATGGTCATTCCCAAATCGACCGCGTCGTGCGGTACATCCGGAATCAGCCCGCCCACCACGCCAGGATGGGTTTCCGGGCGGAATACCTCCAACTCCTCCGCCGGTTTGGAATCCAGTACGACGAAAAACTGATCTTTCAATAGCCCCGCCGCAACGAAATAGGTGGTTGTCGGTGGCAGCCCGTGCGGATTCGTTCCGTTCATTAATGTTGAGAGAACGCGACCGCCGCTTTTCCCCGGAGGCAGGGCTCCATCCTGTGCACGCCCATACGCGCTCCGTTCCGTACTGTTGGTAGAGACGCAGAAGACAACGTGCGGGACAAAGAAAAATCCTTTTACGCGCCCGCCGGCGCGCCCCCCAAAAAGGCCGCGTGGACGGCGCGCATCGCCTGCTCGCCCTTGGCGAGGTCGATCACGACCGAGACCTTGATTTCGCTGGTGGAGATCATGTCGATGTTGACACCTTCGCGCGCGAGGATATCGAACATTTTGCCGGCGACGCCGCTGTGGCTGCGCATGCCGACGCCGACGATGGAGAGCTTGCCGATCTTGTCGGTGGCGATGACTTTGTCGAAACCGATCTCGGGCTTGAGGCCATCAATGACCTTCTGCGCCTTGAGCAGGTCGGGCTTGTCGACCGTAAAGGAGAGGTCGGTGGCGGGCTTGCCGCTGCCGTGGCTGATGTTCTGGACGATCATGTCGACGTTGATGCTGGCTTCGCCGATGGCCTTGAAAATACGGGCGGCGATGCCGGGTTTGTCCGGCACCGCGACGAGGGTGACTTTGGCCTGGTTTTTGTCGAGCGAAACGCCGCGCACGACGACGTCCTCCATGTTTCTGGCTTCTTCTTTCACAATGGTTCCTGGGTTTTCGTTTAGGCTGGAGCGCACCTCGAAGACGACTCCGAATTTTTTCGCAAATTCCACCGAGCGCGATTGCATGACCTTGGCGCCGAGGCTGGCGAGTTCGAGCATCTCATCGTAGGAGATCTCCGGCAGCTTTTTGGCGCCCGGGACGATGCGCGGGTCGGCGGTGTACACCCCGTCCACGTCTGTATAGATTTCGCACAAGTTGGCCTTGAGGGCGGCGGCGAGGGCGATGGCGGTGAGGTCCGAGCCGCCGCGGCCCAGCGTGGTCACCTGGCCTTCCGGGGTCTGCCCCTGGAATCC
>DATDCV010000522.1:0-2970 GCA_036524155.1 Verrucomicrobiia bacterium | reverse complement strand
GGAACGGAGCCTGGGCTATGGTTGGAGCGTAAGCCGCATTAATAGCCACAATCAATCCTCATTATGCGTATACACCTCCCCAAAACATTTGCTGTTCTGAGCGTTTGCGGGTTTCCCTTCCTGGCTTGCGCTATCAACGATATCGAACCGGGAAAAGAATATTACACGGCCATCTACGTGCCCAGGCCGATTGTCCTCGACGGTAACCTGTCGGAATGGTCCGGCGTGCCCGTGCTGGCGGACCCGAAATTTGCCGTGCCGAAGTTCTCCGGCACGAATGCCAACCCGAACTACGTCCTCTTCGAGGAGTATGACGGCGGCGTTTGGACCGGCCCCGACGACCAAACCTCGGCCGTCCAAATCGCTTACGACGCCGATAATGTTTACTTCGGGTTCGTCGTCACAGACGATTACCACGAGAATTCCGCGCGCAGCGCCTGGAACGGCGATTCCGTCCAGTTGATGATCGCCAGTGCCGACCGCACGACACAAGTCGCTTTGTACAATTACGCGCTCGCCGGGATTGAAACCGACCCTGACCTTAACAATCCTACTAACATAATCGTTGAGCACGAAGCCGGCCCCGGAGGAACTTCCGCGGTTATCAGGCGCGATACTGTGAACAAGAAGACGTATTATGAAATCAAGCTCCCCGCGGCTTCTCTGGGCCTGACGACGCTGAAGGGCGGTCCTTCCTTCGGCCTCGGCATGGCGATCAACGACGGTGATGCCGGCGTTGGTCAAAACGGGCAAAAAGGATGGGGCGGACTCGGAGCCCATGCGATCGTCTTTGGTAAAACGCCTTCCGAGACAGCCCTGATGACGCTGATTAAGGGGAACGACATCGAACCGGGCAAGGAGTATTACACGGCCTTGCGCATAACCAACACCGTCACGATTGACGGCACCTTGAACGCCAGCGAGTGGTCCGGCGTGCCCGTGCTTGCCGACCCGAAATTCGCCGTGCCGAAGTACTCAGGCACGAATGCCAACCCCAATTACGTCTTGTTCGAAGAGTATGACGGCGGCGTCTGGACCGGCCCGGATGACCAAACCTCGGCCGTTCAAATCGCCTACGACGCCGATAACGTCTATTTCGGGTTCGTCGTCACCGACGATTACCACGAGAACTCCGCGCGCAGCGCCTGGAATGGCGATTCCGTGCAGTTGATGATTGCCAGCGCCGACCGGACCACGCAGGTCGCACTCTACAACTACGCCCTGGCCGGGATCGAAACCGATCCGAACCTTAACGACCCCGCCAATATCATCGTGGAACACGAGGCCGGCCCAGGCGGCACTACCGGCGCCGTACGACGCGACACCGTTAACAAGAAAACCTATTACGAGATCCAATTACCGGCCGCTTCTCTCGGCCTTACCGCCCCGTTAACCGTGGGAACCAAATTCGGCCTCGGAATGGCCATTAACGATGGCGATGCCGGCATTGGTCAAAACGGCCAAAAGGGATGGGGCGGATTGGGAGCCCACGCGATTGTCTTTGGCAAAACCCCCTCTGAAACCGCTCTCGTAACCCTTGGCACCAGCGTCACCGGCGGTGACGTCATTTTCCTCTCCTCCATCAATTCCAGCTATAACTCCTTCAGTTTCAGGGCCACCGATAAGGGGGCTTCCATCGTCGATCCTACAAAGGCCAAGCTGACGATTGACGGCGTGAATTGCCCGCTGACTGCCAGCCCGAAAGTCGTCGACGCCACGGATTTCACTTACCACCCGCCATCTCCGTTCCCGCCCAATTCTGCCCATAATTACACTATCGAGGCGAGGGATACGCTGGGGAGCACAGTCACCTCCCAGGGTACTTTCCGAGTCGACAATTACAATCTGGATAAGCTGCACAGTTACTACGCCCAGATTCGCAGCGGTTCGGCCCTGACACCTGACCGCGGCGGCCACACGGGGCAGGCCGGCGACACTGCCCTCGACTTCGGCAATGGGGCTATTGTCACGGCCGGGCTCATTCCCGATGCGAGCTTCATTAATCCGACCGCCAGCAACGACATGATCTCCGTTTCACTCTGGGTCAAGAAATACGACAACACGAACAATAGTTCGGCGTTCTGGATCGAGTCACCGTCCAGTGGCACGGATTATCGCGGGGTCCAGGCCAATATTCCCGACCCGACCAGCTTGGAGGATGTAATTAACTTTGATGTCGCCGGCAATGTCGTCGACACCACGCGCCTCTCGGCCACGGTCAATACCACCACCGTCCCGTCCTTCACGGGTCCCGAATGGTGGACAAACGCCTGGCACCACTGGGTCTTCGTCTATTCCGGCACCAATGGCAATTTTGCGAGCTTCAACAAGCAAATCTACGTCGATGGCCAACTCCTGGTTGAAGGCTACGGCTGGGTCTCCACGCCCACGGACTTCACCCGCATCTGGCTCGGCGCCGGCAACGGAGGACAGGGAGCCCAGGGAGGCGCGGTTCTCAACATGCATGGTCTTATCGATGACTTCGCTATTTTTGGCACGGCGCTGACCGCGGCCCAGGCCCAGCAGCTCCATAACGGCACTCTCCCCTCGGCGCTCACGGGCGCGACGCCGCTGGCTTACTGGGATTTCAACGCGGTCGCCCCTTCGCCCTCTCTCACTATAAGCCGCGCGGGTACCGCCATCACCATCTCCTGGCCTGCCAGCGCTACCGGATTCGTTCTGCAGGCAGCGCCTGCCCTTTCTGGAACTTACACCAACGTGTTGGGAGTCGTTGGCAACTCCATTACCGTTAACAATCCCTCCGGGACGCTCTTTTACCGGATGCAGAAATAAGGTCGCTTGAGCCTGTTGGAACGCCGGGGGACTCTTCGCACTCTCCCGGCGTTGCCGGGATCAACTCCAACCATACTGCGAGCTCTTCCCAAAGGCAGGGTCACAGAATGGCCATTTTCTTCTTCAACGCGGCTACGATCTCTGGCTGACGATTATCTTAAGCGAAGCGGCGGTCGG
>DATDCV010000521.1:0-2472 GCA_036524155.1 Verrucomicrobiia bacterium | reverse complement strand
GGTCACATGATTCGCGCCGAGGGCGACTACGGCAACGACAAGATCAACGGCAAGATCCAGAAGGCCGAGCAGGCCAGGGTGCACACCATGCTGGTGGTCGGCCCGCGCGATTTGCAGGCCGGCGCCGTGAGCGTGCGCGTGCATGGGAAAGGCAGCCTGGGCGCGAAACCGAAAGCCGAAGCCGTGGCGGACATCGTGGCGGCCGTGCGGGAACGCAGGGCGTAGGACGCCGGTCACGGATGGAGGTGACCAGAGATTACCAAAGGTTACCGGAGGTTACCGGGGAACGATTTTCCCCGGAAAGCCTGGGCTGGACCTGACGGTGGGAGGGGGAGGGGGTGTATGTAGGGGTGCGGACCCGTTACAGTGTAACATTAGCGATAAAGGTTTGGGCTTGCTTCGAAAAAACGGGTACCAGCTAAGGTAGTTTTTTCGTAATGTTTTTAGTTACCGATGTCCATCCCAAAAAAGCATTTGAGCTCTTCGAGACAGATTTGGATGAGTTTTGTAAGGCATGCTCAGGCTCGGAAATAAAGGGCTCCCGCGTTGCCTTCGGGGAGGTTTGAGCCTCCCCAAAGGTGGAGACGGTTTCATTTCGTCGCCTTTCGATCCAGCTATCCCTGGGCGGGGTGCTCTCCAGCAGAGCCCGCCTCTGTTTGACTGGACGGTGTGAATGTAACCGGTTCATGGCCTGGGTCAATTAGTGGCGCCCTCAAAGCTGGCTGGCGTTTGGTAAGCCAGGGCGCTGTGCCGGCGCTTGCGATTATAGAACACCTCGAGGTAATCGAAGAGTGCCTGGCGCACTTGGCTGGCGTCCCGGAACTGCCGCCGGTAAATGAGTTCCAGTTTGAGCGTGCTCCAGAAGGACTCCATGGTGGCGTTATCGTAGCAATTGGCCTTGCGGCTCATCGAGGCGACCAGGCCCGCGGTGGCCAGCGCCCGACGAAAATCGCCGCTGGCGTATTGGACACCGCGGTCGGAGTGAAACAGTAGGCCGGCGGGCGGCTGACGGTGGGTCAGGGCCATGGAGAGGGCCATCAGGACCAGGGCGGAGTCGATGCGTTGGCTCACCGCCCAGCCCACAATCCGCCGGCTGTAGAGGTCCAGGATCGCGGCGACATAGACCCAGCAGCCCCCGGCCGTCGCCACATAGGTAATATCGGCGACCCAAACCTGGTTGGGCCGGGTGGGCACGGGTGCCTCCGCCAAACGGTTGGGCGCAATCGGCTGGTCGTGGTGGCTATCGGTTGTCATCACCCGATACCGGCGCTTCTGTCGGCCGCACAGGTTCTTTTCCCGCATGAGTCGGCCAATGCGATTGCGTCCGTGCCGTTGTCCGGCCTGACGCAGCTCCATCTGGATCCGCGGTGAACCGTAGGTTTGGCGGCTTTCGGCGTGGATGCGGCAGATTTGCTTCTGCAAGTGCTCGTCCTGTTGATGGCGCTCACTGGGGTGCACTTGCCGATAGGACCAATCGTAATAGCCACTGGGAGCTACCTCAAAGGCCCGGCACAACTGCCAGATGGAGTGCTCCGTTTTCAAAGCATTAACCCGTTCATACCGTTGCTCGGGGGTGCAGAGAGGATGCCTAAAGTTTTTTTTAAAATGTCCCGCTGCTGCCGCAGTTCGGCGTTTTCACGACGCAAGGCCTGCAGTTGGCTTTCCATATCCGCTTCTGCCGCTGGAGTCAGGGGAGCGAACTTCTTGCGCCAAAAGTACAGACGGTTCTCGCCAATCCCCAACTCGGTGGCCACCTCTCGGGCGGACCGGCCGCTGTTGAGCCACAGGGCAACGGCTTCCTTCTTAAAGTTACGATCAAATTTGCGCCGCGGTTTGCTCGGTTCAACCGGCGCGCTTACGGCTTGGTTTGCTTCAACTTTCTTCATTGTCGGACTTTCCAGTTCTTCCACCTTAGCGCGTGTCCGTCAAATCGAAGCAACCCCAGAGGGAAAAGGAGAAAGGAGAAATGGGAGGGGGAGAAATTAGAAAGCAGAAATTAGAGCAGCGGCCACAAAAATGCACGAAAAGCCACAAAAACCTCGGGATTTGGGGCAAGCAGGACGGAGGGACCGTTACTGTTCTTCGACGACGGCGCCGTCGGCGGCGATGTTGAGGCGGGGGTTGTGGGCTTCGTCTTTGAAGGAGACGATATAGACGTCGCGTTTGCCCCAGGATTCCTTGACGATCCAGGCGACCTCGAGTTTGGGGGCCTTTTCCTGCAGGGTGGCGGCCACGGGGGCGGGGAGGTCGGCGCGTTTGACCTTCAGGCCGTGGACGGCTTCGACGGCGACGGTGAAGTCGGGGTTGAGGACGCTGCCGTCGGGGGCGACGTAAAGGGGCGGGTAGAGCTGGCTCTGGTGGAAGACGATTTTGTAAACGACGCGGCCGGAGGAGGTGTCGCGGATGACGTCGTCGATCTCTTCGGAGCCGACCTGGGAGCGGACGGTGTTTTGGACGATGGGCGGGAGAGCG
>DATDCV010000520.1:0-5656 GCA_036524155.1 Verrucomicrobiia bacterium | reverse complement strand
GGAATGGGGCGCCGCGGAGTTGTATCGTGCGACGCGCGAGTCGCGCTACCTTGAAGAAGCGAAGCGATACGCCCGCCTGGCAGCGGACGAATCCTGGATGGGGCGCGAAACCGCCGGGCACTACCAATTCTATCCGTTCATGAACGCCGGCCATTTCCGGCTTTACGACCTCGTCGGTCCTGATGTTCAAAAACGTTTGGCGGGTTACTACCGGCGCGGGATCGAACGTTGTCTGCGCGCGGGTGAGAACAACCCCTACGGCGTGGGCGTGCCGTTCATTTGGTGCTCGGACAACCTGGTCGTGGCGCTGGCGACTCAATGCCTGCTTTATGATCGGATGACCGGGGATCCGCGTTATCACGTGCTGGCCGCAAAACACTGTGACTGGCTGCTCGGCCGAAACCCCTGGGGATTCACTATGTTCACCGGCATCGGCCGCGTCCATCCAAGGGATCCGCACCTGATAACCCAGCAACTTACCGGGCGCGCCGTTTGCGGCGGACTGGTGGATGGTCCTGTTTATGAGAACATCTTCAGGTCGCTCCGGGGCGTCTCGATCACCCAACCGGATCCGCTGGCCCGTTTCCAGGGCCCGGCGGTCTACCACGATGACGAACAGGATTACTCGTCCAACGAACCGACCATGGACGGCACGGCGTCGGGGATCCTGCTGTGGTCTTTGCGCGCTTCACAGCCTTGAGGTTAGAGGCCGAACCAGCGAACCTTGACGGCGATATGTCAGCAAAACGGTGGTGGCTCATAGGATTAGCACTGCTGTTCGGCGCCGGCGGCAGCGCGCTCTACTGGGGACGGGATTGGTGGGTCGAGCACAGCCAGGACCGCGTCATTCGCGCCGCCGCGCGCAGGTACGACCTGCATCCCGCGCTGGTCAAGGCGATTGTCTGGCGCGAAAGCCGGTTCAATCCCGCCGCCAAAGGGCGGGCCGAGGAATTTGGGCTGATGCAATTGCAGGAGGAGGCCGCTCGTGAGTGGGCCGACGCGGAGCGCGTCAGCGGATTTGACCACCAGCACTGCTTCAATCCGGCGACGAATACCCTCGCCGGGACGTGGTACCTGCGCAAATTGCTGAAGCGTTACACCAACACCGACAATCCGCTGCCTTACGCGCTGGCGGATTACAACGCGGGCCGCGGCAACGTCTTGAAATGGGCCAAGGCCGAGGCAGCGACAAATAGCGCCGCATTCCTCGAGCAGATTGGATTTCCGGGTACCAAAGCTTACGTGCAGGCCGTGATGACCCGCTTCGAACATTACCGGCCGATCTTCCGGAACGATTAGTCCCCGGAGATTTCTTTCAGTGTTTGCTCCAGTTCCACCCGCAGCGACTCGCGCTCGGCATCCGTCGCCTCGCGCGGGACATGGACCGCCTTGCCCAGGCGCATTTCACACCGACCGAACGGCAACGGAATCTGAAAGCGATCCCAGCTTTTCACTTGCAGCTTCCATTTGGCATAAAACGAGAACGGAACGATCGGGAGGCCGGTCACCCGGGCGAGCGACATCGCCCCCTCCTGGACGACATAGCGGGGTCCGCGCGGGCCGTCGGGAGTGATCGCCAGGTCATAGCCGCGCTCCGCCCAGGTGGTCAGCTCCAGCAACGCCTGCGGCCCGCGCCGGCTCGTGGACCCGCGCACCGGTTGGACTTTGAAACACTCGAGTATGGCGGCGAGAAAACCGCCGTCCCTGCTGGCGCTGACCAGCGCCGCCATTCCGGGTGTGTTACTACGCGGCCGGGCATAGTTTTGATAGGCGGGCATCGAAAGCGCCAGCCGGTTATGCCACACGCAGAAGATCACCGGCCCGGCCGCCTTGGTTTTGTATTCCCCTGACTGATCAGTCCAGCGCATCCGCAGCGTGGCGGACACGCTCCGCACCAGCGCATAGACCAGCCACGCGGCGGCTCGCTGGTACCAACGCGGCGCGTGCGGGACTACTATCCCGCCGGATCTTCGACTGGGGCGCGGACGCGGTGGAATGGGGGGCGGCGAAGTCATCCAATTGAGGAGGCGAGTTATGCGCCCTTCTTTAGACAAGCGCGCACCAAATCCTCGATGGTGGCCTGAGGCCCAAGCACGCTTTGGGCCTGGCGGACGGCGTCGTGCGCTTCGACCTGCTTGAATCCCAGCGCCATCAGCGCCAGCACCGCGTCGTTCAGTTTCTGGTCTTCAGCCGATAGCGCGCGCTGGGCGCTTGCCGCTTCCCATGCGCCCTCAGCCCCGATCTTGTCTTTCAGTTCGACCACTATCCGTTCGGCGGTTTTCTTACCGACACCGGAGATCTGCGAGAGCGCTTTCACATCCCCGTTCGCGACCGCGCCGCGGAAAGCCGTGACGCTGATGCCGCTTAAAACGTTCAGCGCGATCTTTGGCCCGATGCCGCTCACGGTGTTGACCAACAACCTGAACAAGTCCCGTTCCGGGGTGCTCATGAACCCGTAGAGAGTATGTGCGTCTTCGCGGATGGCGAGGTGCGTCAGCAGGGTGATATCCTGCCCGGGCGGCGGCAGTTTGTCGTAGGAAGAAAGCGGGATCAACGCCTCGTAACCAACGCCGTGGACGTCGACGATGACTTGGGTGGGCAGAGCCTCAACGAGTTTGCCGTGGAGAAAACGAATCATTTTCCATCAAACTTTTTTGGGCGCGTTTAGACTGTAGCGGTTAGCCTCCTGCGCGTGCGCCAACGCCAGTGCCAGGGCGTCCGCCGCATCCGGGGCTGGCTGTTCCGGCAGGCGCAGCATGCGTTGGACCATCCTCGCCACCGCGAGCTTTTGCGCCGCGCCGTAGCCGACGATCGCCTGCTTAACTTTGCGCGGAGCGAGCTCGTAGATTTCCAAACCGGCCTCCGCGATAATGGCCAGCGCCGCTCCGCGGGCCTCTCCCATCACGAGCGCGGTCTGTAGATTCTGCGCATAGAACAGGGCCTCCACCACGCAAACCGTCGGCTGATGCTGCTTCACGAGGTCCCGCAAGACCTGCGCGATCCGGGCCAGGCAGCGGGAGTGTGGCCAGGCCGGAGCGCAAATAATAGTGCCTTGCGTCAACGTTTGCGGCACGGGTTTGCCCAGGCGAATAACACCGAAACCCGTTCCCCGCAAGGAAGGGTCAAGCCCGAGGATCACCTGGTGCGCGGCACCGGAAACCGGCGCGGCACGCTCGAGCACGGGCGAAGCGATTCGCCGGGGCTTTGTCAGCCGCTCCTGCATTTGCCGGAACTGTTGCGGGGTCACGCCCATCCGCAAAAGCATGCCAGCAAGCGCCTGAGGGCGAAAGCCGAAACGCGACCGCTAAAACCCTCGAACCCGGTGTGCTAGTTTCCCAACGCGGCTTCCATCTTCGCCGCCTTCGCCTGCAAGCGGCCGATGTAATCTTCGACGTGAATGAGGTTCGCTTCACCGGCGCGCACCACCACCTTGAGCAGGTTATCCATGCTCGAAACTTCTTCGAGCTGTTCCTTCACGAACCAGGAGAGCATGTCGCGCGAAATGTGGTCGGATTCCTTCAGCGCCAGGTCCACCAGCGCGTTGATTTGATTGGTGACGTTGATCTCATGGCTTAGCGCCAGTTTAATCGCGTCGGCGACGTTCTTGAATTTGGTGCGCGGCGCGGGGATGGTGGGGATCTCGACTTTGCCGCCGGCATCATCGAGGTAGTGAACGAAACGCATCGCATGGTCCCGCTCCTCATCCGACTGTTTGTAGAAATGGCCGGCGAGCGCCGTGAGCCCTTCGCCCGCGAAATGGGACGCGATGGCGACGTATTGAACCGAGGCCCCAAATTCGTTTCCGATTTGCTGGTTAATCGCCGCGTTCATTTTACTGCTGATCAGCATAGTTTTCCTCGTTCTGTTAATGGTTAGACCTGAATTGCAGACACAGTAACGCAGAAAACCGTCAAAGCAAGTGCCCGCCCGGCCCCGGGCCGGCCGGCCGGCTTTGATCTGCGCCCGGATGCAGGCGGGGCAAGTTCATCCTTGACGCCAGGATCCAAATCCCCAGACCAGCCGGCGACCGTAAATTCATTTGAAACATTTCACCCTGAATTCCGTCTATTCTAATGTTCAGGCTGTGCAGGATCGGAGGAGTTGTATGGCGAGTTTGTGTATGCTGGATGAAAACGGCACCATGACCGGGCGCTGGGAACTCGGCGGCGAAAGGTTGTCCGTGGGCCGCGGTGCCTCGGCGGATGTCATTGTCGATGACCCCGCCCTGTCGCGGCAGCATTTCCTGATCGAACGCGCCGGACAAGATTACATGCTGAGAGACCTCAATTCCCAGAACGGCACCTGGGTCGACGGCCAGCGGGCCGGTATCGCTAAACTCCATCACCACGATTGCATCCTCGCCGGCAGAACGATCTTCCTGTTCAAGGAACGGGCGGAAAACACGGTAGCGGTTCCTCGTTGATTTCCGTTCAGGTCGAGGTAAGTTCCGGCCGTCCATGGCAAAGAAAGATCCTCGCGTCGACGCGTACATCGAGAAGGCGGCAGAGTTCGCGAAACCTGTGCTGCGGCACTTGCGGCAACTGGTGCATGAGGCCGATCCGGACATCGAGGAAACTCTCAAGTGGAGCATGCCCTCGTTCATGCACCGGGGCATCGTTTGCGTTATGGCGGCGTTTAAGGCCCACTGCACGTTCGGCTTTTGGAAACACAAGCTGGTCTTTGGAAAGGGGGCCGGCTCCAGGCGGGAAGGCGAGGCGATGGGACAATTTGGCCGAATCGCATCCGTGACCGACCTGCCAAAAGACAGCGTGATCATTGCCGCAGTCAGGAAGGCGGTTCGGTTGAACGAGGCGGGGGTGAAGACCGATATTCCCAGGCGCTCCCGCGAAAGAAAGGAATTGCCGGTGCCGGAAATTCTGACAGCGGCCCTGCGAGGAAACGAGAAAGCGCGGCGGACCTTCGAGCAGTTCAGCTATTCGCACCGAAAGGAATATATTGAGTGGATTGTCGAGGCCAAGCGCGAGGAGACGCGGCTGAAGCGGGTGGCAACGGCGCTGGCATGGCTGGCGCAGGGGAAGCCGCGGAATTGGAAGTATCTGAACTGCTAACCGGGGGGCGCTCCGGGCCAGCGACCTGGCAACGAAGTTCTTGTTGTCGGGCGCGCGCAATGACGCCCGCCCGCCCGCCGCATAAACTGCCTGCGACCTTCAGGCGTGCACGTGGGGTTCCCACTCCAGACCAGGAACGGTTTGCAGGTCGTCCACGCCCTCGCGTGCTCGCCGGGCAGGCGGTCTACAGCCACGGCGAGTGGTCAGCGATCGCGGGCGCGCGCGAGGGCCAGAGCGTCGCCCGCGATCAGCCGGCCTACGCCCGATCGGTCGCGCGCCTTCGAGCCCTCAACCCGAAGCGCGTGCTGTTCGGTCACGACCGGCGCGGCTGGCCATGAGGCCCCTGACGCCTGCGGCCGCCGCTGGCTCCCCGGGGTATCCTTGGCGGGCCGTGCTAGGCGGGGAACTAGCGGTGCCCTGTACCTGCAATCCGCTCCAGCAGGGCTGAATTCCTCCTCGAGGCCTTCCCGCCCGGAGGCCGCCGCTCCAGGCGGCGTCGAGGATCGGGTCCCGCGCAGCGGCGAATCGCGAACCGTGTCAGGTCCGGAAGGAAGCAGCACTCAGCGAAGCTCGTCGGGTGCCGCGGA
>DATDCV010000519.1:0-5521 GCA_036524155.1 Verrucomicrobiia bacterium | reverse complement strand
CCCTGGCGGCGGGTCCGTCTCGCTCACCACCGAAACGCTGTATCCCGGAGACGGAAAAGTCCGCATCACAGTGGAACGCTGCAGCGCACCGGCCTTCTGTCTGAAGCTGCGGATCCCGATTTCCTGTGCGCTAGCGGGCCTGCGTCTTAACGGCGCGAAGGTGGGGGCGGATATCTCGTGGGGCGGCTACCGGTCGATCAGCCGCGCCTGGAAGCGGGGCGATCAAATCAACCTTGATTTCGGGCTTGAGCCCCGTGTGGTGGTCGGCGACCACAAGAATCAGGGCAAGATCGCTCTGTTGTATGGACCGCTAGTGCTGGCCGCTGATCAAGATCTGCTGCCTCCCGGTGCCGCGAGCGACCGCCCTCTGCGGTTGAACGATTTTGCCGCCGCGAGCGCGGAGTTGAGTTCACTGCATTTTAAAGCGGAACCGCCGTCGCGGAACTTCAACACCTGGCCCGGTGCCCGGGAGTTCCGCATCGATGCCGTGACGCGACGGACAATTGGCGAGTTGCGGCGCGGGTCGCCAACGAGCCTGGGTCTGGTGCCGTTCGCGGACGCAGGCACCAGCGGCAGCGAGTACAAGGTGTGGCTCCCCCTGCCCACGACCAATGCAGTGGAAAACTTGCTCCAGGACGGCCGGGAAAGCCGTTCGCGCACGGGCAACCTCGACGGCTCGATTGTGGATGGCGATCCGCAGTCGGCGGCCGTTACCTTCGACGGACGGCCTGCGGCTGAGGATTGGTTCACCGTCGAGCTGGATGCGCCGGTGGTGATTAGCCGGGTGGTGTTCTTCCACGGCCGGACCTTTCATGATGGTGGCTGGTTCGACGCCAGCAATGGCAAACCTCGGGTCCAGGTGAAGACGACGAGGGAAGGCGCCTGGGAGGATACGGGCGGCCTGAAGAGCTATCCGGCCACGACTGATACAGCTGCCGCGGGCCTCCAGGGAGGTGAGCGCTTCGAAGCCATGCTCCGTGCGCCGGTGACAGTGTGGGCCGTGCGTGTTATAGGAAAGCCCGCCTGCGGCGACAACGGCCGGCAGGCATTCGCTTCATGCGCGGAACTGCAGGCATTTGCTAAATGAAAAGGGCGTTATCTTGAGTCAACCTCCGCTCATTTGGTCTGAGCCGCTGATCATTCACTCCTACGATGTGGACTTCAGCCGTCAGGCGACCCTGGAAGCACTCTGCCGCCATTTTCTGGAAGCGGCTTGGAACCATGCTGAGGCACTGGGGTTCGGCTTCAGCCAGCTGGCGCGCGACAGCAAAGTCTGGGTGCTTTCGCGGCTGCTGCTGCAGATGAGACGTTATCCGCGCTGGGGCGACAGAATCGGGCTAAATACCTGGCCTCGAGGAACACAATCTCTCTTCGCTTTGCGCGAATTTGAATTGCTGGATGCAGCCGGCCAGCGAATTGGCGGGGCGACCAGCGCATGGCTGATTCTGGACGTTAACAGCCGCAGACCCCAGCGGGTCGAAAAATACTTAACGCCCATCACCCCGGTCAGCTCCACAGCAACTGACCGCGAGCCTGAAAAACTGCCGCCTTGCTCCGGCAACTGCGCTTCCTCCTGGCCGGTGCGCTATACCGATGTCGATCTGAATGGCCATGCCAACAGCGCCCGATACATCGGCTGGCTGATGGATTCCTACCCTGCCGACTGGCACCAACGTTATGCGCCAAGCCTCGTCGAGCTCAACTACCTCGGCGAGAGTCACCAGGGAGACACGCTATCCTTGCGGACCGGTCAGAGTGGGCCATGCGAGTTTTTGCATTCCATCGTTAAATCAGACCAACAGGAGGCCTGCCGCGCGCGAGTGGACTGGGCCGATAAATGACCTCTGTTTCCGCATGAGTTCTTCCGACCGACCGCGAGAGCCCAGGCCGGGCGAGTGGATCCCACGTGAGCAATTTAGCGAGGTGGTGCGATTGACCCCACTGGTCGCAATCGACCTGGTTGTGCGATCATCTCGAGGTCAGGTCCTGGTGGGCCGCCGAACCAACGACCCTGCCAAGGGCGTCTTTTTTGTTCCGGGCAGCCGGATCACAAAGAATGAGACTCGCGCCGCGGCGTTCGAAAGAATCACGCGCGAGGAATTGGGGGTAACGGTGCCCATCGAGCAAGCGCGGTTCCTTGGGGTTTATGAGCACCTGTATTCGACCAATCGATTCGGGCTGGATGGCTTTGGCACCCACTACATCACACTCGCATACGAGTTGGTTCTGGCAATCGATCTCAAGGACTTGCCTGCCGATCAACACGGAGAGTATCACTGGATGACTCCCGAGGACCTGCTCGCCTCACCTGAGGTTCACGAGAACACCAAAGCCTACTTCCGGAGCAGGTCCTGGTAGTCTGCTGCCGCTCGTTGCGGGGGCTGCGGGCTGACTATCAAGGGCCGCCGGAGCGGTGCTTTCTGAGGCGTATGAGGATGACCACAACCAAGGTTCCGACGGCAAAAGCTGCCGCCAGTATCAGCCGCATCCACCCGCCGCGCTGCTTTTCGATTCCCGCCAACATGGTCACATCGGCGGGGGAGCGCAACAGCAGTTCAAAGCCTGTCGATCGGTTGGCGGGTTCAAAGGAGGGAAGGCAGATACCCGTAAGCCGGAGCCTGTTTCCTCTGCGGATCGGCTCGGGAAAACCGACGGCGGGACCATTCAAACGAGCGGAAAAAATGACGTTGGATGACTGGAGAGTAAGCGCGGCGGGGGGATCGTTTTCAAGGAAGAGGACCTCCCCTTCGAGCGTGACGAGGGCCGCGTGGTAAGCGATGGTGGAGCCTTCTTCGGCGGAAATCGAAACGGGAGACGGCGGTGCACCGCCGTGCATTCTGCGAAATGCTGTGTGTTGCAGCATCGGGCCGAGCGGTTTGCACACAGCCGGGAACCCCACAACTTCGATGACATCGCCCGGCTGCAATTGTGTTTTCTGGTCGGTCGAGACGAAGAAGCTGCGGGTCCGGTCCCGGATGAAAACAGCGCGCCCCGGCTGCTGCAAGGTGACAGTCCCCGAGACTTTGAGGCGGTGGATTGGTTGGTTGGCGTGAGCCAGGCCGGGGATTTTGTTTAGATCGCTTGATGGCTGGTCGAAAGGATCCACCGGGGCGTACTTTGTGACCGTGATGTCTCCCATGGAATGGACTCTGACTTCAGGCTGTCCGGAGGGAGCGCCGCACAGGATGCCGGTTATCACGACCTCCGCATCCACCAGGCGCCGACAGTCCTCCAGGTGGTAGTCTTTGATAGTCGCGACCACCTCGTTGGTTCCGTTCACCATTTCCAGGCCCAGCAGCGCGTCGCGCCGGTCTGTTTGAACGGCGTGGACCAACCCGCTGGTCTCAACCCGGGTGCCGGTGAGCTGACTGTCCGCGAGTTGGTTGCCGGAGACGCGGACGACTGGCGGCAACGGCCCCTCTCCGATCAAGGTCACGCGGGTTGCCTCCAACTCCGGCGGCGACGAACCGGGGAGCGTGGTCCCCTGGATTTCCAGCAATTGGCCGACACCTAATTCATGCCCGTAACTGCCGTGAACACGCGCCAGGATGCCACCGGTTTCGTCCTGCACGAACAATTCTCCTTGAGAGCCATGGTAAAAGGTTGAGACGCCGCGCAATTGCGCCGGACAGCCGCGTTTGGCAGCCGAAAGCGAGAATTGCCGCAACTGGGAGGCATTCGTGAGCGGCGGCAACTCCGCGTCCGGGCCGGCGCGGGAAGACAAGGGCGATACCCACAGCGCCAATCCTGTGAGGACAGCCGGGCGGCGGATGAGGATCAGGAATCGGCTCACATGCTTCCAGCCAGAGAGCATACACGGGCGGACCGGAGAACCTAAATCTTAAACTACTCGTGCCGCAGCGCTTCGACCGGGTCCATATCTGCGGCACGCAAGGCGGGATAAAGGCCAAAAACGACCCCGATGACGGCGGAAATGCTGAACGCCAGTAGAGGCGACCAGAGGGTGATGATGGTCTTCATCCCGGCGGCATAGGTGACGATGAAGGGAATAGTGACGCCCAGGAGCACGCCCATAAGGCCGCCGGCACCGGAGAGCAGGACGGTCTCGACCAGGAATTGCGCGATGATGTCCTGCCGTCGCGCGCCGAGGGCGCGCCGTATGCCGATCTCCCGGGTCCGTTCGGTGACGCTCGCCAGCATGATGTTCATGATCCCGATTCCTCCCACCAGCAGGGAAATCGCCGCGATTGACCCGAGCACCACATTGAAGATGCGCTTCATGCTCTCGGCCTTCTTCAAGAGTTCCAGCGGGATCACAACCTCGTAATCGACTTTCTTATGATTGCGTTCGAGCACTTCTTTGAGGGCGTCTGCCACGCCCGTCACCTCCTCGAGCGACGCCACCTTAACCGTGATCTCGTGGAGTTGGACCCGCTCGGCTTCGAAACTGCCCGGGCGCCGCCGCACCAGCACCTCGCCGTAGCGCAGTTTAGCGGTTTCGAGCGGAATGTACAAACGGGGTTTGACCGTTTTCGGAGCGTTGCTGTCGCTCTGCGGCTCAGACCCTCGCGCTTCCATCACCCCGACCACCTGGTAATACTCCGAGCCGACGCGTACGTGCTTGCCCAGGGGCGATTCGAACGGGAACAGCACAGGCACCATCTCCGCCCCCAGGACACAGACGCTGGATTGGGACTCCATTTCGTTGTCGGTGAAGAAACGCCCGGAGGCGACACGGTGGTTGCGCATCTCGGGATACCAGGGCACGGTGCCGATGATTTCGCCGTCCAGCTTGCGGCTGATGTTACGCACTTCGTCGCCGATATTTCGCGCCGGCAAAACGACCGTGATGCCGGGAATGGTGGAACGAATGCGCTTCACATCAGCATAAGTAAGCCCGTACTCGAGGATCCGGCTCTGGCTGCCTTTGTCAGAAACTTTTTGCTCCTCGGGCGGCTTGACACTGCGCAAAATGATGTTTTGGCTGCCGAGGTTCTTGATCTCCTCCTGGGCTTTGTAGCTGGCGCCCTCGCCGATCGCGAGCATGGCGATGACGGAACAGACGCCGAACACAATCCCCAGCACCGTCAGCAGCGAGCGCAGCCGGTGCAGCCACAGGCTCCGCAGGCCCAGGCGGAACGTACGCCGCAGCCGGGTCAGCACAAACCCGCGGCGCACTGGAAATCTGCTGGCCGTGTTATTGTATGGCATCGCTCTCGATTTGGCCGTCGCGCAGGCGGATGGCACGGCTCGCCTGCCTGGCAATTCCGGTGTCGTGTGTAACCATGATCAGCGTCATGCCCTGCCGGTTCAGGTCATCGAAGAGCCGCAGGATTTCCGCCCCTGAGGTCGAGTCCAGATTGCCGGTTGGCTCGTCGGCCAGCAGGACCAGGGGTTCGTTGATCAGCGCCCGGGCGATGGCGACGCGCTGCTGCTGGCCGCCCGACAGCTCAAAAGGCTTGTGCTCGAGCCGGTCCTCGAGTCCGACCCGGGCCGCCAGCCTCCGTGCTTTTTCGCGGCTTTCCTCCTCGGGGCACCCCTGGTAATACAGCGGCACCTC
>DATDCV010000518.1:0-56355 GCA_036524155.1 Verrucomicrobiia bacterium | reverse complement strand
CCGAAATCCACGCTCGGCCACTTCTGCGGAGTCGAAACAGGAAAAGGAGCCAGCCTCGGTTCCTCCTGTCCGCAGTTCCGCGGAGTTCAGGGCGGCAGCCGACCAGGAGTGGAAGAAGCCTGGAGCCAATCCCAAAGCAGTGCTGGGAATCCTGGGCCAGTGGGCACAAACCGACCCGCAAGCGGCAATCGCCTGGGCGTCTGCCCTCCCGAAAGGCGACATTCGCGCCGGTGCGCTGAGAGCGACCTTCAGTTCCTGGGCCAGGAAGGACGCGGCGGCGGCAGCGAACTTTGCCGAGGCGCTTACGATGGCGAAAGACCGGCAACAGGCGGTCGCATCGGTGGCCGCTGAGTGGGCCGGCATTGATCCTGATACTGCCATTAACTGGGCAAGCCAACTCGCAGACAAGCCATCGCGGGAGGCGGCCCTACAGCATATCGCGCTTCGCTTGTGCGAAAGCAATGCCTCGAAAGCTGCAGAGGTGGTGGTTTCCTTACCCGCCGGCGAAGTGAAGCGGGATTTGACGTGGGAGGTCGCACGGCGCTGGGCCTCCGAAGACTTACCGAGGGTCCGGGAATGGATGGGCCAGTTAGCCGACCCAACGGATCGGGAGTCTGCTTTCCGCGGATTGGTCCGTGTCTGGATTCAGACGGAACCCGATTCCGCGATTGGGTATTTGAACGAGCTGAATCCGGGATCGCAAATGGCAGTGCTCAAGAGCACCTTCATCCCTTGGGGTGAAAGGGACCCGACATCGGCCATGGCCGCAGCGGCCACACTCGATAACGAAAAAGCGCGCAGCGCCGCGATTGCCATGACGGCAGGAACCTGGGCGAACTCGTCTCCCGCCGAGGCGGCTGACTTCGTTGCCCGGTTGCCGAATGGGCCGTCACAAATCAGCGCAGGCTTGTCGGTGGCAGCCAACTGGGCCGAACGGGACCCGGCATCGGCCGCGCAGTGGGTAATCAATTTCCCGGAGGGCGGCGCACGGGAAAAAGCAATATCGTTGGTGGCTCGAAACTGGGCCGAAGCGGATGCAGATCAGGCCGCTAGTTGGATTGAGACTCTGCCCGCGGGCCCGACGAAGGACACCGCTCTTTCTTCATTCGCGGGAGGCTTGAGCCACAATGATCCGGCGCTCGCCGTTCAGTGGGCCCAGCGGGTTTCGGAGCCCAAGCTCAGGGACCAGGCCCTGGCGGACACTCTCCACAGTTGGATGCAGGCAGATCCCATCGCGGCCGGAGCGTGGCTGGACTCCGCTGCTTTGCCGGAGGGCCTGAAGGAACGCGCGTTGAATCCAAAGAGGAAATAGCGACAGTCGCCCGAGCCTCGAAACGAGACGATGAACGCGACTTGCACGTAACCTTCAGCCACGAGCACGCGCACTTTCCATGCAAAGATTCTGCTCAGTGAAAACCAAGCTGCAGGCAAACCATCTCGCGGCTGTCTTGTGGTCGGCCATCGTGCCGTGCGCCGTTCCCGCGACCGTGGACGTACTCGTGCGAAACGCGGATGAGTTTCGACAAGCTGTAAATCAGGCGAGGCCGGACACACGAATTCTGCTCTCTTCCGGCACCTACCCGGGTGGCTTTTTCTTCTCTGAATTGCATGGGGAAACCAACCATCCGATTGTTATCGCTGCGGCCGATCCCGCCAACCCGCCGGTTATTCAAGGTGGCGGCACCGGATTGCACCTTTCCCGACCCGTTTACGTCGAGTTGCGGGATCTGGTGATCAGCAACCTGACCGATAATGGTCTGAACATCGATGACGGCGGCTCCTTTGATAAGCCGGCGCACCACCTGGTGTTGCGCAGGCTCAAGGTGAGCGATGTGGGACCCGGAGGCAACCACGACTGCATCAAGCTCTCAGGGGTGCAGGATTTCCGAGTAGAGAACTGCCAGATCGAGCGCTGGGGCACTGGCGGAGGTTCGGGCATCGACATGGTTGGCTGCCACAGCGGTGTTATTGAGAGCAACCTCTTCCGCCATACTGATACCATCAGTAGCACAGGCGTGCAGGCCAAGGGCGGCACCAGCCGACTCACCGTGCGCCGCAACCGGTTCGATAACGCAGGCGAGCGAGCCGTGAACATTGGGGGCAGCACGGGCCTCCAGTTCTTCAGGCCGCCTTTGAAAGCCGGCGGACCGCACTGCGAAGCCAAGGACATTCGCGTGGAAGGCAACACGTTCATTGGTGCGGGCGCTCCGGTGGCTTTCGTCGGTGTGGACGGCGCCAGCGTGCGGTTCAACACCCTCTACCATCCGAAACGCTGGGCGGTGCGCATTTTGCAGGAGAACCGAGAGCCGGGCTTTGTCCCGTCGCGCAAGGGTGAGTTCGGCGATAATCTCGTGGCCTTTGATTCGCGCGATTGGGGGGAGGGCGGCATCAACATTGGCCCTGGGACGGCTCCCGAAACGTTTACTTTCGCTCGGAACTGGTGGTATTGTCTGGATAACCCGGCACGGAGCTGGCCCAAGCTGCCGGTGGAAGAAACGGGCGGTGTTTACGGCAAGGACCCGCAGTTTCGGGATGCCGAACACGGAGACGTGCGCCTGCGGTCAGACACTCCCGCGAGCCACTTCGGTGCGGATGCCCTGACGACGCTCTCCCGGTCCTCTTTTCCGGGGGGGAAGGCTGGAGACCAGAGCCTCGTCGCGGGTATTCGACTCTGCTGGTGTCCGCCAGGCACTTTCATCATGGGCAGCCCGCCCGATGAACCAGAGCGACGCCCCGACGAAGCGCAGGTTCAGGTCACTCTTACGAAAGGGTTTTGGATGGCCAGGTACGAGACAACCCAGGGCGACTGGAAACGCGTTATGGAAAACCCGCCGGGCCCGCTCACAAAGGAGTTGCCGGAGGGAGATGACTTTCCAGTGGGCAACGTCAACTTTGCCGAGGCGGAAGCATTCTGCGCAAAGCTTACGAAACTAGGCCGCCAATCCGGTGACCTGCCGAAGGACTGGGAATTTCGGCTGCCGACGGAGGCGCAGTGGGAATACGCCTGCCGCGCTGGAACCACCACCGCCACGGCGTTCGGGAACAGCCTGAGCAGCAAACAGGCAAACTTCAAGGGCAAGCCTTACAACGGAGCTGAGTCGGGGCCGTCGCTCGGTCGGGCTACAAAGGTCGGCAGTTATCCCCCGAATGCCTGGGGTCTCCATGACATGCATGGTAACACGTTCGAGTGGTGCCGCGACTGGTATCACCCCAAGCTGCCCGGCGGCCTCGATCCGGATTTGTATCTGGCTAAGGCCTCCTCCCGTGTGCGCCGCGGCGGTTGTTGGGCCGACGAAGGCTGGCCTTGCCGATCCGCCTTTCGACTGCGGTTCGAGCCGGAACGGCGTTACGACCACATCGGTTTTCGCGTAGTTGCTGTGCAGACGGGCGGATGAAGGGGATCCTCTCACTCAAGTCGTCGCGGGGATTGAAGCCGGATTTGATAGCCCGGCTTGCCGTCAATCGTGATGGCCCGCCCACCATTTGCCAGTATCAACTTCTCCGAAAGCCGAATCATAAGGGCCGCCTGCTCGGATACCTTGGATTCGCGGGGCAGCCCAGGTCGGGTCAGGTTTAGGTAGCGGTCGGGCATTCTATACTGGGGCAGCTTCTCGATCGCCGAGAATCCAATGCGCGTGCCCACCACGGCGCAGGCGGTGGCGGCATTGCAGTCAGCGTCGTAGCCCAGAGCCATGGCGTGCTGGCCCGTTCGGTAAAAGTCACCTTGGCCGTAGAGCAGGGCGAGGACCACCATCGCCCCGTTCAAGGGCGTGGAGTTATCGTTCCACTTTCGGGGACGGGCCTTGGCGTCCCATGGCTTCTCCTTCGGGAAGTACCACCTGTCGTGAAAGGATTGGCGCGCCGCTTTCCAGTCGCTGGGATGCCGGTGGAAGGCGTTAATGCCCTCTCGAACCGCTTCGGCCTGCGCACTGGCAGGATCGACCGCAGGCAATGATCTCGTGAGCAACTCCTCCAGCGGTCCACTGCTCACGGCAGCCAGGCTGATCAACGTGGTCCAGTATTGCGCGGCCTGCAGCGGTTCGCCGGAAACCGATATGCGGGCGTAATGAAGACCGAGTTCTGCGGCACTCTGCGGCATGCCGGGAGCGATCATCCCGTAGGCTTCCACACAAAACTGGCCGGCCAGGTTGAAGGGGGCGAAGCGATTCACCGACGGGTCAGCTGTGCCGGGCGGGAGGATGCCTCTGTCCATCAGCTTTCGAGCCTGCTCATTGGCACACCAGATGCCGGTGTTCATGTTGGCCTTCCAAATCTCGACCAGTCGGGGATATGGAATCTTCAGGGCCCCCTCCTTTTCCATGAAGTAAAGGTGAGTCCATTCGAAATCGTTGTCGTCGTCAGTCCTGGCACCCTGAGGCAAGAGCGTGACATCAGGTAACTCCTGGCGCGGTTGCTGGATGTATTTGAACTCGTGTGCCAAGCCTTCGATTCCGCCGATGAGCATGCCCGTCCAACCACCGCGGATGTGGTCGAAGACTTCGTCGCGCGCTATGTTGACCGATTCGGCTCCGACCGCAATGGCCACATCAAGACCAAATACGAGAAACAAGCTTGCCAATTTGTTCGTCATATTCTGTCTATAGGAATGTGAACGGAACATAGTTCGACTAAAGCAGAAGCTGTAATTCCTGGCGACTGCTTTCATGCGGATTAACCAATAACATTATTGCTTGAGATCATGTTCGAGATCATTGAATTACGTTCTGTGATTCCGCTGAGGAAGGCCTGGTGCCTGGCACTGCTGGCTGCGCTGATCGCCTCCGCCCCGCAGGTCGGCACTGCCGGGCAGTCCAACATTGTCCGCGTTCAGTCTCGCGAAGTGGATACACTCTTTGCCAATCCCGGGCAGGGTTGGATGAGCCAGCAGCGCAGCCCGCGCGGCGAACCGCGGTTTCCCTGCTCGGTTGTTTATATTCGCTTCAACTGGTCGGACGCTGAACCCGAGGAAGGCAGTTTCAACTGGAAACTCATCGACGACGTGATCGCGGCCTGGAAACCGCGCGGTGCGGCCGTGGCTATGCGCATCATGACCTGCAACGCCCACAGCGGTGGCTATTACAGTTCGCCCAAGTGGCTTTTCGACGCCGGCTGCAAGGGCTTTGAGTATCTCGTCGGCGGCGACGATCCCACCAGCGGCGGCAAACGGGTGCCGCGCATTGAGCCGGACTATGCCGACCCGATCTACCTCCAGAAGCACGCCGCGTTTCTGAAAGCGCTGGGAGAGCGATACGACGGCCGTCCGGACGTGGAGTTCCTCGACATTGGCTCCTACGGTGTCTGGGGTGAATGGCACACCCAGCATCCTGCGCCTCTGGCAGTGCGCAAACAAATCGTGGATCTTTATCTGCGCGCCTTCCGCAAAACACCGTTGGTATTCATGTCCGACGATGCCGAGGCCCTGAACTACGCGCTCGCCCACGGCACCGGTTTCCGACGCGACGGGGTCGGGTCGCCCTGGCACGAACAGAACTGGATCGGGTCCAAGAAGTATACCGGCGTCGCAGGCATGGCGGAGACCTGGAAGCACGCTCCGGTGGTCTTTGAGTGGTTCGGCGACTACGCCTACCTCCAGTCACGTCAATGGTCGTTCGACGCCGCGGTGGACTTCATGCTTAACAACCACGTCACTCTGATTAATGACAATATCGGGCGCGCGCCGCCCGAAGCGATGCCGCAACTGGAGAAACTGGCGCGTCTCGCCGGGGCGCGTTTCGTCCTGCGCGAGCTGGCGCACGAGAACATCGTCAAACGCGGCACCCATCTAAATCTTCAGATGAAGTGGGCCAATGTGGGCGTAGGCAAACTTAACCACGCCTATGCGCTCCGCCTCTACCTGCTCGACGGAACGGACCAGCCCGTCCTCACCGCTGAGGCCAAAGCTGACCCGCACGACTGGCTTCCGGGCGAACACAGCGTCAGCGAGTCGATTCCGATTCCCGCTATGCTCGCACCCGGGAACTACGTCATAGCGCTGGCGCTCGTGGATCCGACCGGGCAGCGCCGCCCGTGGAGATTGGCGATCGACGCGCCCGAGCACGAGGGCCGGTATGAAATCAGCAAGGTGAAAGTGGAATGAAACGTGACCATTGCCGGGAACGTATGACAACCTCGGTGTCGCAGGTGATCCCGCGACGAAGGTGCTCTTGGAGTTTGTGGGTGCTTGCCTGAAGTGAGCGTTAACCGAGGTGGGGGCGCCTTGAGAATCCGGGACTGCCGGCATGCGAGAATCTCGGGTTTGTGTCTAACCCATCTACCGTCCAAACCAAAATTCCGTCGTTGTCCTCTACGATTGCGTTGCTAGCCTGCCAGCCAAAGACATGACGCCGCGCGAAATCTTCCTGGCCTCGTTGCACCGCCAACCTGTGCCCCGCCGGGCCACGGGCAGCGCCACCTCGGTCGTCACTACCGATTTGATGGACCATGCCGGTGTGTGGTTTCCCGAGGCGCACCTGGATGCGAACAAAATGGTGGCGTTGTCAGAGACCGCCTTTACCGTGCTGGGCTTCGACAATATTATGCCGCTGTTCAGCGTCTGGCACGAGTCGGCCGCCCTGGGCTGCGACGTGGACTGGGGCGACCGTAGCCGCATGCCGACAGGCAAGCCATGCTGTCCGAGCCTGGATGCGGATCTTGCCATTCCGCGCGACTTTCTGCTCCGTCCTCCGTGCAAGGTCTCGCTGGAAGCCCTCCGTGAGTTGAAGCGGCGTCACGGTGGCGAGGTCGCTATCCTGGGCAAGGCGTTCGGTCCTTGGACCCTGGGCTATCACGTCTTTGGCGTGGAGCCGTTCCTCATGGCCACGTTGCTCGAACCCGATGCAGTCAAACGGGCCTTGCGCAAGCTCATCGAGGTGACCGTGGCTTTTGCCAACGCCCAGATCGATGCCGGGGCCGACGCGCTGACGCTGGCGGACCATTGCACCCGCGACTTGTGCTCGCCGGACGCTTACCGCGATTTCCTTCAGGAACTCCACCACGAGCTCCATGAACGTATTCCGTGCCCGATCGTTCTGCACATTTGCGGCAACACCGCCGACCGGCTGGGCTATCTTCGCGAGACTGGACTCGAATGCTTCCACTTCGACTCTAAAGTCCCGGCCCCCCAGGCGCGAACTTTGGCAGGCAAGAAGCTTTCCCTGATGGGCGGCACAAGCAACTTCACCGTGGTGCGGAATGGCACCACGGCAAGCATTGCCCAGGACGTGAAGGAGAAGCTCGCCGCCGGCATCGACATCATCGGTCCGGAATGTGCCGTGCCGCTCGATGCGCCCTGGATTAACCTGCAGGCCCTTGCTGAGGAAGCTAAACGACAGGGCGCCGCATAATCTCTTTCCAACATTCACTTGAAAATCAACTGATGAACTGAAGAGAAAACTCCGTGCTTCTGTTTGGGCTCGGCGGCGCTGGATAGCAACCCGGGCCTGCCGAATGGCGGTACCGCCCCTTACACGCAGTTCTTCAACGAGCGCGTCGCCGAAGTCATGCACGCCCGCATGACCAACATTTTTACCCACCCGAATCCCTACACCGGCAAGCGCTACTGTGACGACCCTACACTGGCACTCGTCGAGGTTCCTAACGAAGATTCGCTCTTTTGGGGCAGCATCGCGCTGCCGTTTGGAACCGAACTGGAAGATAAGTTCGCGGTCCTGCGCAAGGCCGGCATCAAAGTGCCCATTTCGGCTACTTCAGCCCGGACTGGCCCAAAGCCCTCAGTGGCGGTTCCTTCGACCTGCTCGGGAATCCGCCGCAAATTCTGCAGTTCCCGGCGGCCAGCGTGATGTGGCTCCGGCCAGGAACACCGGCATGGAGTACGAGACCACGACGCAATCGTCACGGCTGGGCGCCCCGCTGTAGCATCTGAATGCCGAGGGCGGCGCGCCCGCTCTGCTTAAATCGGTGGCCGGCGACATCCAGATTCGATGTGATCACCCGGAGGCATTCAAATGCTGGGCGCTGGACGCAGTTGGGAGACGGAAAGGCGAAGTTCGCATACAAACACAGAACAACGCTGTCCAACTCCGGCTTAACCACGATTACCACGAGGTGTATTACGAACTTTCCGCGAACTGATGGTGCAACTCGCTAAACTTGGAGTTGACTTCCGACAGACTTCAGTTCGGCGGGCGCAGACACCACTCGAAGAAACGATAGACTTGTTCGTTCGCCCCCGCGGTGGGCGTATGCCCCTCGCGAGCAGTCAGGGCGACGCGATAAGGTCATGCGGCGCTACCCAGTTCTCCTGTGAACTGGGCGTTGGCGCTCACCTCGTCGAAAACCCAAGGAAACATGCCGACGATCACACCGTCCGTGGTTTTGATGTTATCGAAGGCGAATTTGAAGGCGCTCCGGACTGTCTGTTGGTTGGAACAGAGCCGGCCGGCGCCCAGGATCTTATAACCAAGGCAAGGCTGTTTGACCTGGCGAATCACCTGAGTCATGACGCGCGGGTCCTCTTTGAAGAAGGGATAGACAATATCGAGTGTGGAGAGTTCGGTGTTCCCCGTCTTGCGGGTGAGAAAGTAGAAGCAGGTCATGAAGAAATCAACGTCCCGGCCTTCATCCGCGACGCGTCGGATGCAGTCCGGGTTATGGGCGGAGATCCCGGCCAGCACGCCAGCGTCTTTGGCGGCTTTGAATACTGACCTAGAGCGCGGCGAATTCCACCACTGTGCTCGGCGCGGTTCTGGCAAGACCCGCCCAATTGACTGAGGTTACCTCGAGTTTTCACATTTACAGCACGAAACGGTTGCCCCAGCCTGCCCCCATGAAACGGGCTTCAACCGTTAGCCCTGTATCAAGAGTTATGCACCTCTCCTCGGGACATTTCAGCCGGCGAAAGTTTCTAGCGGACCTCGCCGCAGCGGGAGTGGCTGTCCCGCTTTCCGGGCGCCTGACATGGGCGGCTGCTGCGGATGCTACATCACGGATTGAAAACGACCATTTCGTAGTCGGATTTGATGCCCGCAGCGGAAGGCTTGCTGCCTGGCACAAGAACGGCAAACAACTCGTCACCGGGTCCGTCGGGCGGGCCAGACTGGCGGACGGTCTGAGAAGCACGAGCGAACCTGCCTATCAACACGCCATCGATTCCAGTCGGCTGAACGACCAGTTCGGAGATGGCCGCCAATTGGTCGTGCACAGCACCGACAGGGAGCAACGGCTCGATTTTGAGACTCGCGTTTCCGTGTACGACGCGCAGCCAATGTTGTTTGCTGAACTCAGGTGCCGCAACACGTCCTCCAAGCCGGTCGTCGTGGAGAGCCTGGAACCACTCTGCGCGACGGCGGAGACGGGCGGCAGTCTTTACTGGCCCGGGGTCACAAAGGTGCTGACCAATGGACCGATGTACTACGACCCGGGTCGCGTCACCCAGTTGCCAGAGACCGCCAAGGGCCCGCTGCGTAGTTGGTGGAACGTTGGGTTTTTCAAGGGCTATGACCAGGAGGGCTTGACCTGCGGCTATGTGGATAACCAGTCTGCCCTGGGCCAGGTATGGGTGAGCGCCGGGAGTCTTAATGAAATCGAGCTGACCGCCGAATCCGTCCTGGCCAAGGGTTTCGAACTGGCCCCCGGTCAGGCGATCGACTCCGGAAGGTTTATGTTGAGTCTTGCCCCGGACCCGTACTCCGCGCTGGAGAGGTATGCCGAGGCCATGGGCCGCGCACTGAGAGCGCGAGTCGGGTCGATAGTCAACGGTTGGTGCGACTGGTTTTACGCTTTCGAGTACATCACCGAGGAGGAAGTGTTGCGCACCGCGGAATTCGCCGCTCGCACGCTGAAGCCGTTTGGCTTCCAATACGTCCAGGTGGACGAAGGCTTTCAGCGGTGGCACGGCGACTGGGAAGGCAACACAAAGTTCCCCCACGGCATGAAGTGGCTCGCCGAGCGCATTCGCTCGCTGGGTCTCAAAGCGGGCATTTGGCTCGCCCCGTACGTGATCTCCGAACCCACGGAGGTTTTCCAGAAACACCCCGAGTGGCTGTTGCGACACCTGGATGGCCGCCTCCGGCGAGTCGGTCCGTGGCCGAGCGAGGATTCGGATTGGGCACGCAACGAGAATCCGAAACGCTATGGGCTCGACATTACGCATCCCGGGGCAGCCGCCTGGCTCGCCGAGCTTTTCGACACGGTAGCAAACCGTTGGGGCTATGAGATGATCAAGATTGATTTCGTCGATTGGTCTCTTTTGGCGAACCAGCGCTACTACGACCCCGGTGTTACCAGGGCCCAGGCTTACCGCAAGGGAGTTGAAATCATGCGCAAAGCGATTGGCCCGGACTGTCACCTGCTCGACTGCGGTCCGGGCCCGGTTTCGGTGGGCATGCTCGACAGCATGCGAATCGAATTGGATCAACCGCCCGTGACCTGGAAACAATATTTTCTCGAGTCCGCCAGCAGCGCTCCGGCGGCCGCCAAACGCTACTATTTCCACAAGCGCACCTGGATCAATGATGCCGACCACGTGTGTTTGAATCTGCTGACTACCTCCCAAGGCCAGGCAGCAGCCTCGCTCATCGCCTTGAGCGGCGGCAACCTCATGTCCGGGGACCGCCTCGCGGACCTGGACGCGCCCCGCCTGGACATTTTAAAAAAGGTCCTCCCAGCTTACGGCGAAGCCGCGCGCCCGGTCGATCTGTTCGATACCGACCGGCCATCTATATTTGCATTGCGAGTTCAAAAACCTTTTGGAGAATGGACAGTGGTGGGGCTGTTCAATATCGACGAGACTGAGCCGCTCGTGCGTAGAATTCCCATTTCCCGCCTCTGGTTGGAGCCGAAACATACCTACTTGGCTTATGACTTCTGGAATCAACGGCTTTATGGTGAAGTGCTGGGCGAGCTGACAATTAGGGTGCCGCCGGCAAGCGTGCTTCTGTTGGCGCTCCACGAGAAGCGGAATGTTCCCCAGGTCCTTTCAACGGACCGGCACGTCCTGCAGGGTGCCGTCGAGGTGGAACAGGTGACATGGCGTCCGGAGATTCAGACGCTGTCGGGCGTTTCGCTCGGACCCCCAGGCACGGCGCACAATGTGGCGGTTTACATTCCTGAGTCCCACCCTTGGGTGCAAGGGGGACCTTTTCTCTTCCACGACTTTAGCGGGTACACGGTAAAGATGATGGACAACCACATGCTTCGGATCCGGGTTCGCTTTGATGAAGCTACGCGGGTCCCGTGGCAGGTCGACCTGAAGAAGCTCTTTTCCCGCTGAAGCCTCAGAATCCCCAAAAAGCGCAGAAAAGTATGCCGGCATTTTCAACGAAGGGCAAATGGCAGTTGTGGGATGCCGTGACCGCATAGCGATTGCCCTATTGTGTCCATATTTGCTTCCTGTGGTTTGCTGTGGCTTGTGCTCCAAGGTGTTGACCGTATCCTCCTTTGCCGTGCTCAGAGCCGAATTGATAAACGCAATCCGCAGCCGATACTCGCTTCATTGGCGGGGCATTCACGGTGTTACCCACTGGGCCAGGGTGCTCGAAAACGGATTACGGCTCAGTTCTGTGACGGGCGCAGGAATCGAAGTGGTGAGGCTATTCGCCGTGTTTCACGATTCCCGACGCCTCAACGACGACCATGACCCGGACCATGGCAGGCGAGGAGCCGATCTTGCAGCACAGCTCAGAGGCACGCATTTCCAGATCGCGAATGAGGATTTCGAGTTGCTGAGGATTGCATGCGCCGATCACACCGCAGGAAAGACGGCTGCTGATATCACTATCCAAACCTGTTGGGATGCAGATCGTCTGGATTTGGGCAGAGTTGGGATACTACCGAACCCCAAGCACCTTTGCACGGATGCGGCCAAAGACCCGGCCATAATTTCCTGGGCTTACGAGCGGAGCATTCGGAACTTCACACCCGGCTTTGTGAAAACGGATTGGGAGGGCTGGGATAACGATCTGGAGCAAGGGACCAGGCGCTGAAAAGCTCATTGGCCTATGTTGCAGCACGAAATGGACCATGCCGCCGACGTGTAATGCGGGTGGGGGTGGCTCGGCGGTTTGGAGAAGGGATTTCCATTCGAGAAGCCCGCAAAAGATTGGTGGCCGGCTCAAGCGCGCCGTGACCGAGATAATTCGGCTCACTGACTGGCCATAAATCCCACGGAGCGTTTCAACGCGACGGTCGTTTTCGGAAATGCCGCAAAAGGACGACCAACCAGATCACCGTCCCTATAAGAAATGGCACCGTCACCTGCAGAAGAACTGACGTGGTTAGATGGGGAGGGATTTCTCTATTGGCCTGGACAATCGAATACCGGATCCCAATCACAAAGCCGAGCATCAGGTCGGTCAAGCAAGGGGAGTGGCGCCCAACGTAACGCGAAGTTTCAATTTTTCGCTGTCTGAAGGCACACCTGCTGGAGTTTTTCTTGTTTTTCCGGTGCCGTTCCGGTCAGCTAAAAGCTGTGCATGTCACCACTCGACGACGAATCGTTAAATGGGTAAGTCTGCGGGCAATGACGCTGGTCCTTCCAGCGGTTCTCCTCGCATTGTCGAACCTGTCTTCCTTGAAAGCCGCGGATGCCTTTCAGCAGAACAATCGGCTGGGGCGAGGCGTGAATCTTCTGGGGTGGGATGTTATCTGGGATAATCCCGCCCGAAGCCGGTTCGAGGCAAACGATTTCAGACTGATTCGGGAAGCCGGATTCGACCATGTCCGGATAAATCTCCACCCCTTGCGCGATGGCAAACCAGATTCCAGTGGCAAGTTGCGTGAGGAATTCTTCAAGACGATGGATTGGGCAGTAGACCATGCTCTTTCCAACCAGTTGATGGTAATCCTCGATTTCCATGATGACCTGGCGATCTCCCCGGATCCTGAGGGCAAGCGGAAGGATTTCCTAGCCGCCTGGAAGGCCATCGCCGAGCACTGCAAGAACCGCCCAAGCACGGTCTTGTTTGAGGTTCTGAACGAGCCGGCGCCCAAGTTTACACACGAGTCCTGGGAGGAGTACTGGCGGGATGCGCTGGCGATCATCAGGCAATCGAATCCTGATCGAACCGTCATCATTGGCCCCGCCCAATGGAACGGAGTGGGTGAACTCGACCATCTCAAGTTTCCGGCCGAAGATAGAAATCTCATCGCCACCGTGCATTACTACAATCCCTTTCCCTTCACCCATCAGGGAACACCTTGGACAGGCCAAAAGGACAAGGTGGGGGTGAGTTGGAGCGGGTCCGAAGGGGAAGTGAAAGCCGTGGAGCAGGAGTTGGCAAAAGTGAGCGCCTGGTCCAAGCAACACCAGAGACCGATTTACATTGGCGAGTTTGGCACCTTCGAGAAGGCCGACATGCGCTCCCGAGTGGCCTGGACGACCTTTGTGGCCCGGCAGTTCGAAAAGCAGGGATGGAGTTGGGCGGTTTGGCAGTTTGCAGATAACTTCGCCGTGTTTGACCTGGCGAAGCAGAAATGGGTGGAACCAATCCGGGACGCGCTCATACCAAGGAAGTAACCTCCCCCGTCGCAGCCAGGCCGGGCATTAATTACAGAATGAGGCGTTCTGCCCCCGCTTCGTTCTATTAACCCAGGCTCTTCAAAAACTTTGCGCAACCCTCCATGATGGCGGGGTTGGATTCCATCTCCACGAAGATGTATTTCAATCCGCCCACTTTCGCGGCGGCAAAGAAATCCTTCCAGTCGACGATGCCTCCACCCATGACCACCTCCTTCTTATGGTCATCCGGGGCATAGTCTTGGAGGTGGGCCGAGATGAAACGACCGGGGAACTTGCGGAAATAGTCCTGGGCCTTGTAACCCGAGGTGATCGCAGCGACCTGAAACTGCATCTTCACCAGTGAGGGGTCGAGATGTTCGAGCATCAAATCGTATTGCGGGCGGGCATCCAACTTCTCGTCGAATTCTCCATTGTGGTTGTGGTATCCGGCCACCATGCCGCCTTTCTTCACCATCTCTCCAAAATGGTTCATCTGCTGGCAGCGTTTCTTGACCTCATCGGTGGTCTTGGCGATGAGTCCACCGGAACAGACCATGTGTTTTAACCCCAACTGGCTGGCAAACTCGATGCGCTCAGCGAGGCTGTTGTCATCCATGATCTCGTTCCAGGTGAAGTGGCAACTGCCGGTTTCCAGGCCTGAATCGTTGGTGATCTTCTTGAGTTCCTTGCCGGAGTATTTGACCAGCGGCTTGAAAGGTCCCCGGTATCCTTTGGGGCTGCACCATTCCACGGTCGTGTAACCGTAGCTGGCCAATCGGCGCATGGTCTCCTGGGGTTTCTGGGAGATCTCCTCCCGGAAGACGTAGGACTGGAAGCCAATGGGCATGTTGAGGCCGTTGGCATTCGCAGTGGCCTGGGCCCAACCGCGCATCTGTGTGAGAATTCCGGAAGCGGCGAGACCGGAAATCACTTTACTCAGGAAGGATCTTCTATTCATAAGGTCGGTTCTTGTTGTTGATACTAAACCCAGCCGAGCGCGGGATCAAAAAGGAAAGCGGCAGTCCCGCCAGTCCGGCTGAACCGAAATACTCGAAGCATTTCATGGCTTGGTCGCAGCAGACGGCTTCATGGAACCGCCGGTGCTGACGGCGGAAGTCGCGATGGATTTCATGAGCGCCTCCCAGCCCTCCTGCAGCGTATGAGGATAGACGTACGGCTTGTAATATCCAGCCGGCGATTCCTGGTTGAAAAAATCCCGCCCTTCCTTGACGTGCTCGGCCTGTAACTCCGTCTCTTTAGACCCCCAACGCCGGAGTGCCATGTTAAGCTTCACTCCATTGAGCGTGTTGTTCCAGGCGTAGCAGGGGGATGGTTCGAAAACACCATCTCCGTCAGCGTCCGTTCCCCGCCCTGGTTGGCCCATGGCTGGATAGCCTGCCCCTTTCTGGCCCGCGGGTATCTGATTGCCGTCGACAGGGCTTGTCCCGTCACACACCCCAAAACCGCCCCGGTCGCAAAACGACCTTTCGTGCGTGAGTTGGATCGTGCGGGTGTTGTAAGTCGTGCCCGTGACTGTGTTGTTGAAAACAATACCGATCCCGGCATTGATGAAAATGAACCCCTGCGGCTCACCTTGTTTCAGGCCGATCGCCGAAAATATATTGTCGTCAAAATTGCAGTGGTCGATCAGCCCATAGGTCTCGTCGTGACTGCCACTGGCGTTGATGGGCATCATCACGCAGGCATTCTTGAACTTGCAGTGGTCGATGCGGAAGTTCTTGCACGTGCCGCTGATCGAAATGAAGCCGCCCCACAAGCCGGCGTCGGGCCAACCTGCTCCGTCGAAGGTAATGCCGGTAATCCGGAACGGCTTCCCCTCGACGCCCTGCAACTCGAAAGGCACACCGCCGCCCTTTTGGCCGCGATGATCACAGATGATCGTCTTATCCATTCCGGCGCCCTGAATGGTGATGGCCTTCATCTTGGCCCCACGTCCGGTGTTCCATCCCTTTGACCAGTTTGCCGTGCCCACGGGGAGTTGGACGGTGTCCCCGTCCTTAGCCGCGTCAATTGCCTCCCAGACCGCCTCCGGCGTCAAAGCTGCGGCCGTTCGGGTTTCGGCATGAACAATATCGGGCAGGAAACCATCCTCAAGGACGAGGCAAGACAACGCCAACAGCAATCGGAATCGCCTGCTTCTGATGTTCATTGTGAAAAACACTCGCGGAGAATTGGCGAGGCCCAGAACGAAAAGAAGCGGGCGGGTGATTCCGAAGGTGCGAGATTTCATAGGCTCATTTCGTCATTCCACGGTGAAAGACCGATTGTCCTGGAATTGCTCCTTCCCGCGTTTGGACGAAACCAACTCGAGGCGAAGCTCGCCCACTGTCAGTGGCGTGAAGGTTATATCCACGGCTACATGTCCGCCCAGCGGAATATTCATGCTGCGCTTCTCGCTGGCGATGGGCTTTTCCTCAAGAATGGCCCGCCAGCGCAGCTCCACGGTTTCATCGGAGAAAGCGTCGTTGTAGACGATCAGCGTGCGCTTGACCGGCACTCCTGCCTTCAGTTTCGGCGGCCTCGGAAAGGGCCCTAACGCATCATAGTCCTTATCGAACACGGCGACGGGAGCGAACGACTTCACCACGATTTCATAAGCTTCCCGGCAATCCGGGCGAACCCCTTCTTTGCGCAGGAAGCCCGAGTAGGATGGGTTGTAGGGCCGGATATCGAACCAGTCAGCCAGCCGGTAGCCGCGCGCCTGGAGGCCCATGCAGTAAATGACCTCGCGCTCGTGCTCGCGCAGGCCGGGTTCGTAAGGGAACAAAAACTCGCCGCAGCCAAGCGGCACGTCCTGGCGATAAGCCGTGGCCCAGTATATGTCGTTACGCAAATCCTTGGCGTAACCCGAGGAGCGGCCACCGCGGTCCTGCAGATCTTCAAGCGTCTTGACGTAATGCTTCACACTGGCTGGGGAGGCACCGAATGCGGTCCCGTCACCGTCGAAGATGACTGGCCGGCTGCCGTCCGCGCCGTCAATTATCCGGCGGAACTCCCCGAGCATCGCCGGTGTGAGCGCACTCACGTTCAGGCCCTCATTTTCCGCGGACCACAGGATTACGGAGGGATGATTGCGGTCCCGGCGCACCCAGCGCGTGAGGTGTTCGCGACATTGGGCCATCCAGTCAGGGTGTTCCGGCATGAGCATCTGCCAACTCGCGTAGATGGCGCTCTCGTCAATTACCAGCATGCCCAACTCATCGCAGACATCCAGAACATGTGGCGGCGCCGGCATCGAGTGGAACCGCAACACGTTGCAGTTGGCCGCCTGGTAGCGGCGGATCATCTCCGTCGCCGTTTCGCGCGTGGCGAAAAGGTCGACTTTTTCGCCGTAGGCCGGGCTTTCACCGCGGAGGTTGCACCGGATGCCGTTGAGGTAATAGTGGATGCCCTCGAACCAGGTTTCCCGGAAACCGAAGCGGGTGGATTTCCGATGCAACGACGCCCCGCTCGAGCTTTCCGTCAGCACAGCCTGAAGAGTGTAAAGCGTCGGATGGTCCGGCTGCCAAAGCTCGACGTCTTTGAAAGGAGCCGTGAGCGTCACCGTGGTAGTGACAAACCCGGGTAGATCAAAATTGGTCGACGGTAAAGCGAAGACGACTGCGCCATCAGGAGCGAGGACTTGCGAAGAAAGCTTGGCGCGAATGGTCTCCTTGCGGCTATTGAACAGCTCGTAGGCGACGCTCAGCTCCTGTTGCCGGACCGATGTGCATATGCGGGCGTCGGCTACGTTTACCACCGGGCGCGCCAGCAAGGATACTGCCTGGTACAGGCCCTTGCGATTGTTGGCGCCCATGCCTCGCGGTATCCAGGACTTGCGATTACGGCGGTCGCGGCCCTCCCGGAGCACGCTGAAGTGAGTGTCGTCCCGCACAAAAACCGCAAGCCGGTTGCTGGTTGAGGGCGCGCTGACCAGGCCGGTGATGTCCATTTCGAACGGCAGGCACGCGCCCACAAGGCCGCCCGCATGCTGGCCGTTGACGGACACCTCGGCGGCGTCTCCGACCGCATCAAATCTCAGGAGCACCTGCCGCCCGGCGAAGGATTCGGGCACCTCAAACTCGCGGCGGTAGGTTGCCTCGTGAGCGTTGGCGAGGCCGCGCGAACGCTCCCAAAACCCGGGCACAGCGATTTCGCGCTCCTCGCCGTCGGCGGGCTGGATGCGCCAGGTCCCGTCCAGCGACACCCTCGTCTCCTCCGGCATCGGGTCCGCGCCGCTCGCCAACAGGGCACGACAAATGACCGACAGAACGGATACGAACGTTAGGGTGCGAAAGAGGCTCATCATAATTCCAGCCAGACTGCCCAACTGGTTCGCAATCCTTATCCGCGTGCTCGGTGCATTTCAAGTTCTCTCGTGAGCCAAAAACTGAGGAGAGGGTCTGGTTGCAGAAGCGGAGCGGGCCAATGCCCCAAAACAGTCGCCAGGAGCCGCGGCCTCTGCTTCAATCGAGCCAGCAATCGGTTCGCATTGATATGAACACGAAAACGGCATCCCCACGCACTTGTTTTGCGCCACGGCAGAAGGACCTGGCGACGATCTCAAAGACGCAACCCGGACGTGGAACATCGTCTTCCCGCTGAGCAGATGAAGAAGGTTCGTTTTCCGGTGCCCGCCAGGACGATCCTTAGGGTTTCAGATCTGAAGCGCAGAAGAATGTATTTCATGTGCGCCTTCGCGCCGCGCTCTTTGGTTCCTGTCCTGGTGATCGGTGTAGCCAGTTGCTGGATGGCAGGCTGCAAAGGTTCTGCCCGGTCGATGCCAGCCGTCATGGCCTCGGTCGCGCAGCCAACCAAGGTAACGGATCTTCGCCCGTTGTGGGATACCGAACGCGTCCTGCGCAATCCGTATAAGGGCTGGTATCACCATTATTATGACAACGGCACGCGCAATTACCGGCTGAGCTCCGATGCCGACCTCGATCAGTTTCCAGGGATGGATCATCTCTACATTCGCCTCTCCTGGGCCCATTTCGAGCCGGAGGAAGGCCACTATGACTGGTCCTGGATCGACGATGTGAAGGACCATTGGACCCCGAAGGGTTATGGCATTTCGCTGCGGATCAGCACCTGCGAGACGGGCGAGGCGCAGGCGACGCCGGAGTGGGTGGTCGCCGCCGGGGCGAAAGGGGCCATGTACAAAGCCTATCGGCAGGAGGTTTGGGTTCCGGACTACGGCGATCTGATATACCTGTCGAAGCTCGATCGCTTCGTCAGCAAGCTGGCCAGGCGCTACGATGGCCAGCCGTGGCTGAGATATGTCGACATCGGCCTGGGCACCTGGGGCGAGGGTCACAACCATCCAATGCTCGACAAGGTCATTCCAATGGAGGCGGTGAAGAAGCATATCGATATCTACCGGGCCCATTTCCGTCGGTCCGTGCTGGTCCTTTCCGACGATGCGGTTCACGTTCACAGCCGAACGCTGGCTAAGGAAAAGGAACTCAAAGAGTACGCCGCGGCGCGAGGGATCTCGTGGCGCGACGATTCGATCCTGACCTGGCCGGGTTTGCACAACTGGCCTGAACGGTTCAATGTCGCCCGGCCGGAATTGTTCGAGAGCGCCTGGCGCAAGTACCCGACGGTGCTGGAAACATCACATTATCACGAGGCGCTTCGAGACGGTGCGTACAAGCCGACGCCCTCGGGAGGCATCCGCGCTTATGACGATCTTCGCGGCGCGATCGGATTAACGCATGCCACTTATCTCGGATACCACGGCGACGCTCGGAAGTGGTTAAGCGATCATCCTGCTCTCGCGAAGGAACTCGCGAACAAGCTTGGCTACTGGTACTTCCCGAACTCCGTGTCGATGCCACCGAGCCTTGTCGCGGGCAGCAAGAATACCATTCGCATCAAATGGGAGAACAAGGGCACCGCGCCCGCCTATCGGCCCTTCGCCCTCCGCGCAAAGCTGAACACTAATGGACGCGCAATAATCCTGCCGCTCGGAGAATCCCGTAATCTTGCCTGGATGCCCGGTGCGGAGTACGACGCATGCTACAGCGTGAACATCCCTAAAGGCACGGCGCCCGGGCGCTATGCGTTTTCGGTCGCCTTATTAGACGACACCGTTTCGCCGGAGCGCACCATCGAGATTGGCCTTAAAGAGGCACTCCGCGGTCCCGATGGCTATTACCGCCTCGTCGAGATCGAAGTACAGTCGCCGTGATTCGACGGTCCGCTATCTAACTCAGCAAACGCACCACGTTTTACTTTGAATTACTCGGATGATTGAAACGCAGGTCGATCTCGCCCAGGCGGCGCAAATCATCCAGTGCGCGGCTTAGTTTGGTGAGACTCGAGTCGGTTGGTGCTTCCTGGAGGAACGATCCTTCCATCTCCAGATCTCCAGCTGGCGCCGTGCCGTAGAACTCGTTGCCGACAGCCCACAGCCTGGCTGTCGGGCCGAGTTGCGGATCGGGCTTGGCGCCGTACCAACTGGACGCCCACACGAACAGCTCCACAGGTTCCGCCCCTTGTTGCTTCATGCGCATGCGTTTCGGCTCCTGGTAAAACTGGTACGGGCCAATCGAAATCTGTCCGCGATAGTTGCGGATATCGAGCAGGGTGTTTTTTGCGGGATCGCTCGATGTGAATGAATGGAACTTGGCTCCCGTGAGTGTGGCCCGGCCGGGCGGGTCATCCGCCGCGCCTTCAAAAAGGTAACCATTATCAGCTTGCTCCACGTAGAAGTCGCTCATGACGATGCTGTGGTTGTTGCGCAGATAAAGGCCGTGCGTCACGATGGTGGCCAAGCGGGTCTGGAAGCCAAGCAAGCCGTCCCGTGCTTTCTCCTTTCCTTCGACAACGACGGAGCCCTCGTAGCTGCAATTGGCCAGTACAGTTGCCCGCCCACAATTCACGAAGCGGAGATTACCCTGCACATGTGGCATGATCACCACATCGTTTTCGCCCAAGCCCGTGAAAAGGAACCCTTTGCGCCGCGGTTGCTTCTGGTACATCCCAAAGACATAAACGCCATCATACGTCACGCGGGAACCACGGGTAGAGCCCACTTGATGGATATCGGCCCCGTTGTTCATGGACCCGGCGTCATGCGCACCGACCATCAGGTCTTCCAGCACAACGTTCTGCGCGTCGCGCACCTCGACCATCACGCCGTCTTCAGGACCGCGCCAAATCAGTTGAGTTCTCCAGCCGCTACCCCCAACAAAGAAGTCTTTTCCCGTGATCCGCAACGTGTTCGTGATGACATAACGACCGGTAGGGAGATAGACCATAGCACCTCCAGATGCAGTGGAGGCAGCAGCAATGGTCTTCTGAATTGCACTCGTGTCGTCAGCCACCCCGTTAGCCTGGGCGCCAAAATCGCGTCGAGCGTCGAATACTCGCTTGGGCAGACGAGCGGTTTCCCGGAGAAAGCTCTGGCTGGCCGAGCGGACCACGCCCTTGCGTTCGCCCGCCGGGATGATCATGAGCATTGGACGAGCGCCCTGCGTGAGCCCGGGTGCGCCGTGAGCCTGGTTGCCGGAGACGAGCAGGCGCTGTCCGTCGCTATGCACTCGGACGGGAGGAAGTCCGGCCCCTTGAGCGTCCTTCGGCGGCGTGGTGAACTCACAGTCGAACAGCAAAAGCGGCGGACGGGAAGAGAGGACGGCCCCTTCCGGGTTCTTCCAGCCATCGACGCGGCAATCCTGAATGGTGAGCGGGGCGACGCTCGAACTTCTCGAGACGAAGGCCTGCGGGCCAGTCGAGGTCGAGCGCCGAATGGAACTGCAGTGCTCTGACCCGTCACGGACGTCCACGACCCGGCTCCCTTCAAAATGGCAGTTGCGAACATAGAAATTACCGTGATTGCAATCGATCGCGACGCCGCATCTCCGGAACTCACAGCCATCGAACGTGAAGTCATAGTCGTTGAATTGCAGGAAGGCAACGCCCCGTTCGCAATCTTCAAACAAGCAGTTTTCAAAGGTCGTTTCTGCGAGCGCTTGGCCCTCATCGGGATGGTCTTCCAGGACTGCGGCGTTGGTGAAACCGCGGAATGCCAAATGCCTGTGTGTAACCTCAGTTTGGAAGCCCTGAGTGGCCTGGTAATGAAATCCCACGCCGGCTTTGCCACGGCCATCCAGCTCGAAGCCCACGAATCGGGAATAGGCCATGCCATTCAGCAGGAGCATTGTCCTGCCTTCAGCGCCGTCCCAGACCAGCCTGGTATCCCGGCCGCTCCCGACGATCAGCCCGCCGATCCAGCGTGCTCCCGTCGGGTTCTTGAGCACGAGCGTAGACGTGATCCTATAGCTGCCAGGGGGAAAGTAGAGGACAGTACCATCGCGCACTTCGGACAAGGCCTTCTGCAGGGCGACCGTGTCATCCGCTTGTCCGTCCCCGACGGCTGCAGGAGTGATGCCGGTTTTGACACTGATCCAGTCAGAGCGCTCTTCCCATCGGAGCGACGGGATCTGTGGAGCGACGGAGCCGAGTAGTGGGCGGATCGTGCCTACAACCAGGATGGCAATGACAGCCAATACCGTGGAACGAAATTGCTGAATGCGGATCGCGTTCGACCAAAAGCTGGAACTGCACGTCGCTCGCGCCATGGGCGCTACCAACTCCAAAGGCTGCCCCGCTGGCCCCTTAATCGGCATTGGCATGGGTCAGCTTTTCCTCCCAGAATCGTTCCGCTTCCTTTTGGTACGCCATCACCTCGGCTTGTTGCTGGGCATCGCTGAGCTTGATCTGGCCCTGTCGTTCGCGCACCCAATCGAGAAAGAACCGCGCGGAAGTCCGGCTGATGCGGGGTGGTCTCGGGCCAACCTCCACGTAAAATGGACCCGTCGAGGCAAAACGGAATGTGGTAGGCACAGCCGCGATGGCCCGCACCAGAAACCAGCCGCTCTCCTTGAAATTAATTGCACCGAGGGAAACGGTGCGCTTCCAGCTTGAATCGGAGAGAGTCCGAATTACACGGCCGTCTCGGATGATTTCGATGGCGGAAATCGGATCGCGCGAGTCGAGCACGGCCTCAAGTTTCAGATCAAGCTCTGCGCCTGTTTCGGACCTAAAGGTATGACCGGGGAGTTGGCCGTCTGCACGACAGCGCAACAGCGGCCCATTCGAAACAAACACCCGGCCAGCCTTAAGAGCTTGCCACCACTTCTCGTAGCTGGGTTCTCCATCGAGGTGAACATACATGCGGTCATAGCCCACAGGATTCGGCAGCACGCCCGAAGCGCTTCCCGCCGATGGTGGAAGTCGCAAACCGCAGTTCAGAATGTGGTAATAGATCTCCTGGGTCCAAAGTCCATTGCCTTGCGGGTCCGGGAGCCGCTTTTTATCTCGCGCACGTCCCCAGGCTTCATTGGCCATCACTCCGTCGCGCTGCATGTGGTTGTGCGCTATGCCAATCGAATCCACCATCCCGCTGGACAGCCACACCGGCGTGTCGTACCAGAACGGCTTCTCGATATCGACCCACACGCCTTGGTGTTGGCGGGCTTCGGCAAGGAACTTCATCGGGCTCGGGTACTCCCTCCCGGCGGTACGGATAGCGAGAGGCTGGCTGAGGTTGAAATACAGCAATGCACCGCCGGCCCTTTCATCCTCGCCGCCCGTCAGGTGGTAAAACCGGTTCCCATCGAATTGGACTAACAGTGCGGGAGGCATGGCACGCTTGCTCCACTCGCTTTGGGTATTCCACCAGGTAATGACGGGAGCGACATGCAAATCCTCGGCCCGCATGAGGAGTTGAATATCGGTAAGTGGTCGATGCACGTGCAGCTCCCCGGACCACCAGCCTTCCTTGGATAGATCAGCCAGCCGCTGAAGTCGGTTGGTTAATTCAAGGTTCTTGCCTTCAATGATCCTCACCGCTCCCGTTACGACGAGGTACTCCGGTCCCCGGTCAATCTCAAAACGGTAAGCCCCCGGGCCCAAATCAATTTCAGCGACGCCAGGCGAAACGAAATGGTCGTGCCAAAACGGCAGGCCCTTCGGGCGCACCGCTTCGCCAGTCGCATCTTTCAAGTGGATACGGCAAGGCACAGGCTTTTCCGTGGCTGAATCCACAATCGTGAGTCGCAGCTCCGAGCCCGCCGCCCACCCCGGCATTGCCATAATCCAGGCACAGTACCATGCGCCGATAAGGCGCAACAAAGCACGCTGGCCTGATGTCGTTGTCACCCGATGACGTTATATCCGAGCGTGGATTGAGGCGACTCAAATTCCGAGAGCGCTGATCCCGGCGCGGAATCGCGCCGTGCCCCGGATGCTATTCAACACTGGCCTAGGGAGTCCCTTCAGGACTAGGGTGCGCATGGTCGGCGAAGACCGAGAGAGCACAGAACGACTCGTCGGCGCTTTTGCTTGCCGCGCGTGTATACCGGATGCTATCTCCGGGGCAGGTCGCATAAATGACGCTTCAGCTAGAATACAGTTGCACGGAGGCCGAGTTGAAGGAGGCGAAGGTGCTGCAGGAGCGACAAGTGTACGGACGTGGGTCGAAATGGCGCGCTCGGCTGGTGCTTTTCGGGTTGCTAGCGCTTGTGCTTGGGGGTGCATATCTTCGATTCAAGCGGGAGATGACACCGCGGGAGCGCGTCTGGTTCGTCGGGATGGTGGTCGTGATTTTCGTCGTGCTGAGGATATTCCAGCGGATCACGCGCCGGAAGACCAACGGACCGGTGCGGCTGGAGTTCTCGGAGCGCGAGGTGGTCATTCACGGTGGCGGTGGGCGGAGTGCCATCCTGTGGTCGGGTTTCAGCCAGTGTCTTGAGTCGCCGAATTTGTTCGTACTGGTGGATCGGACGAAGGCAGTCCTGTTTGTGGTACCCAAGAGGGCGTTCCCGGATGAAGCCGCGCAGAATTACTTCCGCGCCCAAGCCAACCAACCGCGGAGTGTCGCGCCCGCGACGACTGACGAGGCGCTGGTGCCGGGGCGGTTTGTCAGCAATAACGGAATTGCGCTTATAGTGAAGCTCAGGTACCGGGACTACCTGAGCCGGAACTTCACGTCCTGGCGCATGAAGGGGGTGTGCTTGGGCCTGTTGGCGCTGGTCACGGGTATGATCTTCTTGACGCCTCCACCGCCTGATGCGGTGAATTCGTCTTTAAAGACGTTCCTGATCATGGTGCCAATGCTCGGGGGGATGCTGGTGCTGATGATGTTTATTGTGCCCTTCATCTCGTGGCACGGAGAGAAGAAGCATTTGTCGGCGCAGCATATCGTGGTCACGGGCGAGGGAATGGAGTTTGCGGACCGGGACAGCGGCGGGCGTGTGCCGTGGAGCACCTATAAATACTACTTGGAGAACAGATGGGGCTTTTTCGTGTGGAACCCGCGCGGTTCGGTCTGGTTTATGTTTCCGAAACGGGCATTCGCGTCTGCTTCGGACTTGGAACAACTCCGGGAGGTGTTGGGGGTGAAGCTGGAGCGATCGAGGTGGTTTTATCTGTGACATGCAGAAAGAGCGCCAATCGGCGAGAGAGGCGGGCTTGTTTCACCCATCTATTCTAGTGAGAGGGGCAGATTGAAGTAATCTGCCCAGATCTGGCGCGCTGGACGCGCCTTGCCGTTTTCCTCGAGCAGCCCGCAATCGCGCCAAGCCATGAACAACTCCGGCGCGGTCGCTTTGATCTTCTCCCACAAAGCATCGTAGTCCTGGTGGATGAAACTGATAACGAACACGAAGTGATGCTGCTGCGCCAGAGTCAATAGCCGGCGGTAATAAGCCGCCTGTTTTTCCGGCGTGCCTTCAATCACCACCTTTGCCCGGGGCAGCGGCAGTCGCTCGGCGGCATCGTTGGTCTCCACCACCGCATAGGGCTTCTGGAAAGTGTCGAACTGCTCGAATACCCAGCTCAACGCAGTGAGGCGGTCCTTGTCCGGTACGAAGAACGGGTAGTAACTTACTGCCACCAGATCGTTGTAAGGCATCAATTCCTTAAACTGCGCTAGCATCTGGCCCCGCTGCTTGAACATATTGTGCAGCGTCCATGAGGCAAAAATGGGCAAGTCAGGATGCTCCTTTTTCAACTCTGCGTATACGTGTTTGTGCAGCGCTGCGTAAGCGTCCCACGCTTGGGGGCCGAGGCTGTAAATCTCATTGACCTCAATCCCGATGGCGAGGTAGTCGGGCCTAAAGAACTCGACCGCCCGCCGGCAGTAAGCCAGATAGGCCTTCCTCACCAGTGGATCGTTGTAACGCTTACCCTTAAGCTCCGCCGGGAGCGGCCCGGCTTTGTCCGCCACCTTCAAGTCGCCTCGCCCCGGCGAAATGGCCAGGTAGATCTTTCCGTTGGGCGGCGTTGCCAGTTTCTTGCCCTCCCATTCTTCGACCGTCGCTTTGGAGAACGGCTGGCCATTCAACGCCTGTGCCCATGGGACTCCTTCAATGTGATGCGCGAGGATATCACCGTTTTCGCGAACAAATTTCCGCGAGGCCGCGACCGCGTCCGGAGTTATATCATAGACGAAGCCGGTGAACCCCATGCGAAAAGGGCGGCTCTTGGATTCGGCTGCCGTAGCATGCTTCACCAGAGGCACGCTGTTCAGAAGCGCGCAGGTGACGAGGATTGAATTGTTGAGGAAACGGCAACGATTGATGGATTGCATGGTATTTCAAAGGTCTGACAAATTGTCTTGCGTTGTCTTCAAGGTTTGTTCGGCATCCCTGTGCCGTGCCGAGGCCCGGCGGTTGCCAAATTCCACGGCTTGAACCCGATTTTGCGCGCGGGGGATTTTGGACGGAACCGGAAGTCTCCGTGCTCAGGGTCCATAAATAAGGGATCCTCAATGAGGGTTTGTTTGTCATACCCAGCCGCTTGCCACTCGGCGAGGCTCTTGCCGTAAAACATGAGGGGCGCGCCAGAGGCGCTCCAGTAAAGGTTTTTCTCACACGCGAAGCTATGGTTGTTGGTGTCCCAGTATCCGACCAACTGGCCTTGCCGGTAGTAGATGACATTCCGTGAAAAAGAGTACTCCTGCTCGGGACCAGGCATCGCCCCGGCGCGCTCGATCTGACATTGCTCGCCGAGGGCAAAGATGTTGTTTTCCACCGTGATGTGCCGGTTAATGTGGGCGAAGAACGGCGCCGAGCTGCACCGATAGACCAGGTTGCTTTCGATGCCGATTTCGCTGCTGCCTTCGTCCGGATAAATGCCCCAACCGCCGTAAGCGCGCGCTTTGACGTCGTGGATCACGTTTCCGACAAGTCGTGTACCTGGGGAAACACCAAGGGTGTAGATGCCCCCCATATCGCTTAGGAGGCCATGTCCCAAGTCATGAATGTGATTGAATGCAACCAGGTTGGTCACCGCCTTGCTGGGCTTGAAGTCCCACTGCCAGCCGACGGAGATCCCGGAATAGTGCAGATCCTGAAGGTGGTTATGCACGATCTGATTTCCGGCGCTGTGGCCAACCCAAATGCCCACTGCGCTCATGAATATCCGACCACCATGGACAATTTCGTTATCCGCCACCGTGGTGCGCTGACTATCGTGCCCGACCTTCACTCCGCCTCCGCCTAAGTCCATGAGGCGATTGTGCGAGATCTCAATGTCCTGGCACCCGACTCCCACTTCAATCGCATAAGAGCCGACGTGTTCCACCTGGCACCTGCTGATGACACATCGAGCGGCGTGGGTTAGGACTATTGTTCCCGGCACGTCCACGGCCGCCTGGCCGGAGGCTGCCCAATCGGCCGGAGGTTGCCATTCCGTGTGGGCGAACGTGAGCCCTTCGAATCGTAGAGACCGAACCGGCGCATCTGGCCGCCCCACCACACGGATGATCTGCGCTAGCCGAGGCGCGACCAGCTTCGCGCTAGTCAGATCGTCGCTCTGGCCAGGCAAATAAAATAACCGGCCGAGCGGCCGGTCCAGGTACCACTGTCCCGGAGTATCCAGCGCCTCCAAGACGTTTTCCACCCAGTAGGTCGAAGGCTTGGTGTGGTAAAGCTCGACGAGGTTGAACACGCTGGAGCGGTCGAAGGCAACGATACGTTTGTCCGGATCGACCTCCAGGATGGGCAACCGGTTGTCCACCCAGCGGACGGGCGCCACAACCTCTACGTCACGCAGGTTGTGCCACCGCTGAATATCCTTGCCGGAGAAGACAAATCGGCGGACCTGTTTCTCCCACGCTTCGTGTGTTATCGGCACATCCGGCAAGGCCTCGATCTGATATTCGCCGTCCTTTGGCAGCCGTGTTCGCGGCCTACGTTCACCGTTGACGAAGAGCTGACGGAAGCGCCATCGGCCTTCCTTAACTTCAGGAATGTCCACTACCCACACTCGATGGCCGTTGATCTCTCCCCTTTGGCCTTCCTGGAGGCGTCGTCCACCGCTCAAGACTACTTGTTCTCCGGCTGCCGCAGCGTAAACGACGGGTGCTTGCTCTGTACCCGAATCCTCCGGGCTGAACTCTACCGCTGCGTCGAGATAATAGGTTCCGCCGCGCAGCACCACGCGAGCACCTCGCTGCTCTGCCTTGAGCAGAGCGCGCACGGCATCGCGAGCACGGGTGATCGTCGCAAACGGGCCGTCGTTCCTGCCCGGGTCGGCCAACCGTCCCGTCCAGTCGTCATGGCCAAGAGGTGAGACAAAGAAGTCGGCCTTCGGAGCGCGCTGGTCGGCTCCTTGCCCAAGCGTGAGCCCGCAAGCGATCCCGGCCATTGCGACGAACCAGACCCTCGCCCGTATCATCGAACCTTTCTTTGTTTTCATTGGCGTAGGATCAGATTTCAGGAGGGCTCAAAACAGAGAACTTCGTGGATGTCCACCCTGGGGACGAGAACCTCCAGACCGCCGCCCGCGTCATGGCGTACCGGCAACGTCTGGCCAGCGTAAAGCGCCTTCGCTTTGGAGACTTTTAGAGGCAGATTCAGGCGAACCGTCACGTTGTTGAGGGGGACAGGATCGTCGTAGAAATCAGTATGCTTCGGAGTCTTGCGCACCGGCGAGTAGTTCACGATGTGAACCAGGTAGCGATCCTTTCGCCCAATACCTGGTTTGGCGGCCTGATGTGTCAGGGACAGTTCGGTGCTCAGGTGAGCATCGCTCTGGATTAAGGGCACAGGCAGCACTTCACTGAGCACTTTCTGGAAGGCCTGGCGATAGATCCAGAATCCCTGATTGTAATAGCCTTGACCCAACGGGAAAGAGATCAAGGCCACCCGACCGCTCCGCGCGAGAGCGGCGTACGAGCTGGTATGATCAAAGGGTGTCTGCAAGTGGCTGTTGTAGTGCTCGGGGCTGCGTTGGAAAAGAGGTTCACCCAAGGCAGCCAGAGTTGCCGCCGGTGATTCGGCGCGCCATTGCGAAGCACCTTCATACAGGGCATAGGCGTACGAGGGAATGCCTCCGGTGAAATTGACGCGCGGGACCATGTAGGCCGGCGTGAAAGGTGACATTCCCGCATAGTGCAGCCCGTATGATTCCAGCCAGCTCCTTTCTGTGCCCGCGAGCAACCCCGAGCGATGGGCTGCAATCACACCTCCGCCGGCGGCGATGAAGGCTTGGAGGCGGGAGGCCAGCGCTTGATCCACCCACAAATCCTCTGGCAAAACGACAAGCATATAACGGTATTCCCATTTCACGTCGCGCTCAACGATGTCGAACTGGATCTTCGACTCGTTCAATAGCTTGACCCAGCCATAGTTCACCTCGTTGCACGGGGCATCTCCGCTTGCCAGCAGAGCGGCCTCGGTGACCGGCACGGCCTGATCCAGGTACGGCTCTAGCCGTTCCATGTGCTGGTAGGCTTGGCCGATGACGTGGTACACCGCCGGGTCGAGCTGGCCATTGGGGTGAATTTGGTCGCCGATGTCGCAACGCGCGCCTTGGGAAACATAGGCGGCGACTTCGGTGTGCATTTGCGCCGGTGATTTCAAGCCGCCGAAATCGGCCCAGAAATCCTTGAAGATCACCGTGCAACCATGAAAGGGAATACCGTGACCGCGCGCGTAGCGAATCACCGTCGGGAAATAATGGTAGCCATAATGTTGAGCATCGGTGAAGAGCGCCTCCTGTGAAGAGTAATCGACAAACGGGGCGCGCTGGGCCAGGCCATAGAAGCTACCTTGGTTCTGGGGGCACACGAGGCAAGCTGGGCGTGTTTCCTTGATTACTTCCCGGGCACGCTTGAGAAAGGACGTGCTCGCCGCATCGGCGCCAATGCCGTCAAGCCACACGCCATCGAGCTCATAGCGCGATACCAGCTCTTTGAGCCGCGCAAATTCCTCCTTCACGTAATCCTCCTGGGCAAGGCTAAATGACCACTCCCACGGGTTATATTCCCGGTCGACGGCCTTCTCGGACTTGGAGGCGGGGCTGGCCGGAGGTCGGTTCAGCCATTCCGGATGGCTCCCGGCTAGTTGTGGATTAAGGGTTGTCATGTAGTAAGCCAGGACCTGAATCTTCCGCTTGCGCAAGGCCGCCACCTGTGCGCCCAACATGTCAAAGGATAGTCCGGGATGCATCGGCCCCAGGGAACTTGGATAGTAGCAATAACCATACATATCCTTGGCGAACACGGTAGCGCCCGTGACGTGTGCATCCAGCAGCCGGTCCCCAAACTCATCGGCGTTGAATCGCTCGCCGAGCTTGGGCATGTGCCGCGAGTTGTGGAACTCAATGTGGACCTTTCTCCACGGGCCCGGCTGCCACGCGGCGATGCTGGGATCGATCCAGAACTTGGTGGCGACTCCACGGGACGCTGGAATAGCTGCCGAGGCTGAAGCTGGGCTCCCGGCCTCGTTACTGCTTTCGCTGGCGTCGCTGGCTCCTTGAGCGGAAAGGCAACTGCCCGCGAGTGCTCCCAGGCTGGATCCGGCGGCAGTGGTTAGGAATTTACGGCGGTTGGTGCGGTGTGGCATAGCTGAGCAACTAGTTCGGCCGACCAAGGTGCTGGTCGGCAAAATCGAGAAAGACCTTCCAATCGTCTCGAAGGAGCGAGTGGCCGCCGGGCCGGAGATAATAGCCGAGGACGCCGCCGATCATGTGGCCGTCGGGTGGCAGTTCTTCCGCTGAGAAATCGCCGACGCCCAGCAAACGGTAAACCGGAGCGGTGGCGCGAAGCACTTCAAATTGTCCCGCGGGATTGATCCAGAGATCGGCCCGGGCATTGGTGAACAGGACGGGACGCGGAGCACACAAGGCGACTAAGCAGTTTTGGTCGAACGGCAACCGTTCCGGCGCGGAGTTGAATTCCTTGAACCGCGCGTTGAACCAATGCGGAAACGCGTCGTTGATGTTCGCGACGGTTTCCGGCGGTCTGGTCTGCGGGGTGTCGAGAGAGTTGTAGGCCTTCCCGATGGCAATCCTGGCGCGGCTCGGCGCGGAACCGCCGCAGCCGGCCTGGTGGGGGATAGCCAGGGCAATGCGTTCATCGAAGGCCGCCGCCACCAAGGCGGCCTTGCCGGTTCGAGAATGGCCGGTCACCACGATGCGGCGCGGATCGATGCCTGGCGCCGTAATGAGGTAATCCACCGCGCGCTGCAAGCCCCACGCCCACGCCCCGATGGTGCCGCAGTCGTCGGCAGGGTCTGCTTGCCGGGAGTATTTCTGCAAACCTCGGAGGTCCGGAGTGTCGGGGTCGATGTCACCATTGTAAAAGGTCGCCAGGGCGTAGCCACGATCGATGAGGTCCTCGATCGGCCAGTACTTTGTCCACGAACCTCGGCCCCCCTCGGTTGCGCGATTGTTGACCACTTTCGCGCCCTCCGCTTCCGCGCCGCCCCACCCGGGCATCCAATTTTCGGGCAGCCGGACGTTCTTATCGTGAACCAGGGTGTGATTGCCGAAGTAATTAAGCGCGAGCACCACCGGGGCGGGCTGGGCGCGGCGGTTGGGCACGATCACCATCAGATGGATTGGCGGCATGTCGGGCGGGCCGACCTGCAAGGTCACCTCGCTCAAAGTCGCTTTGCCGCCAAACGACACAGCGTCGACTCGCTCGATCTTGGCGGAAAGCGCTGGCTTGGGCGGGAGTTGTCCATACATGTAATGCTGGAATAAACGAATGAGTTCCGGACGGCGTTCGCTAAACCACATCTCGCGAGTGGTGACTTTCCTGCCATCGAGCATGATGAGGGGATCGGGCAGCGAGGTGCTTGAGGGCAACTCGACAGGTCTCGGGGAAGACGTGGCATTTCCCCGCGTTATTCGCCGCAAATGCAGGACCCAATCGGCCTCAGGATTATTGGGTGGGACAAAGTTGTGGTCGGCGCTGGTCCCCGCGACGGCGATTGCGGGCATTGCATAATACCGGCCGGTTTCCGCGCGCAACCACTCGACGGAATAGTCGCCAGCCTCCAATTTGATGCTGTTGGTTCCGCCGCGTGGAAAGTAGGCCACATACTCGGTTCCCGGCAGCGCCAGCAACACATTGTGAGAGGCCACGAGTTCCAGGTGTGGCGCCATCTTCCAATACTCGGTCCTGGTCGTGAAAAACTCGTAGAGCGTTTCGAGTTGTTCCGGCCGAAAATGATCCACCTCGTTTGCGGTAAACTCATAGCTCACGGCTACGTTAATGTAGCCGGCGGAAAAATAGGCTCCGGCAGTCGCGATTTTCCACGCCTTTTTTCTGACGGTCGAAAGCGTCGTAAACTGACGCGTCTGGACGCCGTAGGTGGTCTCGCCGCCCGGTTCGTTCTGGTAACCGAATTCTGTGTTCAGGACCGGTTTGCCGTGCGCCCAATCCTCGGCAATGCAGTCCTCCATCCCGGCCGCTTCGAAGTCCCACCCGTTGGTCGTCCAGCTTACGGGATAATCGACCCCTTGCCAGTTGGTGGAGTAATAGGTGATGCCTCGCTGGCTTGGAGTAAAGTTGCCCCAGGTGCGCGGTTGCACACCCTCGTTGTTTTGCGTGATGTTCAGATCAATGCAGGAGTCTTCCCAGAGCGGCCACACCACCTGCGGACGGCGCTGGGTAAAATCTCCGTATTTCGAGAACGGATCATCCTCGGTGATCCAGACCGAAGGATGCGCCCCAATCGGATGCGTGGTGTCTGTGCGGCGGACCCGGGCGGCGACCGCCTTGACCCACTCGACGTCGGCAGCGCTGAAGCTATACTGGCCATCGGGATAGCGCTCAAATTCATTGGCCACTGTCCACATGAACAGGTTCGAATGGTCTTGGTAACGTTTCACCAGTGTATCGATCCAGAAGTTCTGATTGGTCGCATTGCCCCAAAGCCCTTCTCCCTGCTCGATGCCATAGCCGAAAATAATCAGTTCGATGTTCATCTCCTTGCTGGCAGCGTAGTCAAAGACCCAGTCCAATTTTTGCATCGCCGTCTGGTTGATGACCGTGTAGTCCGGCTTGCCTGGAGTGCCCCCGAAAGCCCAATGTCCGCGCGCGATGGGCATCATGCGAATGAAGTTAAACTGGTGCGCTCGTCGTGAGTCGATGAAGCGGGCAATCACGTTGGTCGGTTGCGCAATCAGGAAGTAGGCCGTGTCGCCCATGGGAAAAAAGCGTTCTCCGCTGTGATATTGAAAAGAATGAGGAAAATTTTTGGCAATGCGAATAGGTCCGGTGGCAGCCAAGGCGTGGTTCAAGAACACAAGAACCAACAACGCAAGGGTAACAGGGGAGCGAAGCGCGTTCATCATTTTACGTCGGTCAATCGCAGGGTCCAGGTGTCCTTGAGGGCTGGAGAACGAGCGTGCAGGATGAGGTGGTTGAGGTTCGTGCCCCAGGATTTGGCCAGCCGAGGGTCGGTCATGGGAATGCGGTCCACCGTGGGGGCAAGCTTTGTGGCGTCGTATTCCAGGCGCACGTTAAGCCGCGATGGTCCGCTTTCCGGGATTCCGTGCAAAGTGACCTGTCCTGGTTGGCTCGTGTCGGCTTCGAGAGGTGTGAGCAAGTTGAGGGTCGTCTCCCCGCTGGTTTCGGAAAGTTCGAACGCTTCGGTGATCTCCACATCCCGGCCCCGGTGGAGCCGCACGGTTCGAAGCCAGGACTTCACTTTGGCTGCGGCGGGATACGCGAGGGAAATGTCCATTTGTAATTGCGCGATCGACTCGTTGGTTTCACAGACTACCGCGCGGGCAGCAAATTGGCGGCCGGCGCTTTGCATGACGCCGTTAATAGTGGGCAAATTGTGAAAGGCGGACTGAAAAGCCCAGTGGTCGTAGCGTTTGGAGCTGAACGTCTGCGCCGTGTAGGTCGGGGCGCCGGCGTCCACGAACACGGGTTGGCCATTGGCAAAGACCAGAAAGTTTCCCACGTCGTTGTGATTATGGCTTTGCGCATTGTGCCCGCCCCAGGCGGCCACGTACAGTCCATCGGTCGAACCGACGCGGGAACGCGCCGCCATGAGTTGCAGATCAGCGCTGCCGAGCCAGACCTCTCGCAATAATGGGGGTGAGGCGGGTGGGGACGCGAGAATCTCCTCGGCATTGAAGACCTCATTCAATCGGCGGCCCATGAACCTGTCGTCCAGGACCGACTCGACGGTTGCTCCATAGGCAGCCAGCGCCGTGAGGTTGGGATCGTCGATTGACTTGCCATACCGGAAGACCACGCCGCGTTCGGGCTCGAAACGCGCGGCGCAATCACCGATCGGGACGAAGTAATCTCCACCGATGTATGCGCGATAGATGAATCGGCCGATCTCCTGGACGAGCGGCTCGGCATAGACATCGAGCTTGCCGCCAGTAGCGCTGTGCAAGAGGTCCAGGCAGTCGAGCAGGCTGCCCCCCGCGCGACCCCAGTAACCAGGGCCTTCGTCGCAACTGCCGTCGGAGGGATGAAACTTCAGCCAGCCGTCGAGACTGCGCAGCATTTTGTGAACAGTTCGGACACGCCGACCGGTGTCGGATTCGCTGAGGAGCGTCGTCGTCAACACGCTGGCTGAGATCCAGGGCGTCCAGTTATTAGGGCGGTGCTCAGGGCTGGTGACATTGAGCGCCATCCATCCGAAATCATTGCGGTCGAGCACTGGCGTGAGGATGCGGCGCTCGAGCTCCATTTGGGCACGGCGGCGCAATTGGGGCGAGACCCGGTCCAATTCCGGGCCAAGCAGATAAAGCGTCCACGCAACCGTCACGGCGCTTTCCCCGGCAAACAAATCCACGATAGGCTCGGCGACATCAGGTAATCCCACCCCGGTCTTTTGCGCGCCCACGTGCGCAGGCAGACACCAGGTGCTCTCTTCGCAAATGCTCCAGAGAGCGTTGGCCGCTGCGTCCAGAAATCGACCCTTGCCTTCCACACATTCGGCCAGAACCAGGTTCTGGAGCATCACGCGGCGTTCGAAGAAGACCCCTTCGAAATCGGAGCGGTTGCCGGTGCGACGGTAGCCCAGGTAAAGCGTGGCCGGCAAAGATGGCAAGGGTTTGTTCAAGGTCTCCTCGCCGAGCGCGAGCAGGCGGTTCGAGACCGACTTCGGCAATGCCTGCCAGCGCTCACGTTCCTTCAGGATCGGAAAGGGATGCCACTGGCCTCGCGGGAGGAGAATTCCCTCCAGTTTCTCGGCCGGGAACGCGTTCGCAAGCGAGAGAGTGTTCGGTGATTCCACGACCTCCGCCCCGTTGGAGCAAGCGACGACAAGAGTGACGATGCCTACGGCGAGGCCTAAGTGTAATGTGGTGACGGCTGAGAAGTGGCTGCTAAACTCGCGTCGTTTCATACTCTCTACATTCAGCATCAGATGAAAACGAAAAACAAGGCCCGTGGGGCAGCGCTGAACGTTAGCCGGGTAAGTTGGGCCCTAATTGCGTTCGTCGCGAGCACGAGCCTGATTGCACTGGCCCTGGAGCCGGGCAGGTCGGTCGGCGCAGAGCCCGACTCCTCGTCGAATCCGCCGTTTTCAATCCAGCAGCACGGCCAAACGTCCTGGCTCGTCAAGCCGAGCGGCGAGCGATTCTTTTCTTTTGGGATTTGTTGCGTCAACCAGGGCTCTTCACCTGGGGAATGGGACGCGGCCAATCCTGGTTATGCAGCTTGGCAGCATTACAGCAACGCGAACGCCTGGGCTCTTGCCAGCTTGAGCCGGCTCAAGGCATGGGGCTTCAGCACCGTTGGTGGATGGAGTGACTTTCAAACCTTAAGAGCCGACCGTGATGCGGACGTAGCATTTACGCCGGTGCTGCACATCGGGGCGACTGCGGGTGCGCCATGGTGGGACATGTGGGATCCGAAAATCGTCGAACGCATGGAGCAGGTCGCGCGGGAGCAGATTCTACCATTGCGCGATGACCCGCGGTTGCTTGGCTACTACACTGACAATGAGATTGGCTGGTGGAATTCTATTCTCTTCGAAAAGACCCTGGGACAGGCCCCGACCAGCGGACAACGCCAGCGTCTCATCGGGTTGCTACGGCAGACTTACCGGAATGATTGGAATGAATTGACAAGGGACTTCGAGTCGGCCCCGATCATTGAGAGTTGGGAGGAACTGGAGCGTCATGGGGTCCTCTATTTGCGGCCCGGAGGGAACGGCATTCACGTCGAGAGGCAGTTCCTGGGCATTCTGGCAGAACGCTATTATTCTCTGGTCCACGACATCGTCCGGAAATATGACCAGCGAGCTTTGATTCTTGGGGACCGTTATCCATCATTTTACTATCCGGAGGTGGTCCGCGCCTGCGTGCCGTACGTAGATGCCGTCTCCTGCAATCTAAATCCTACCTGGAACGACGGCAGCTACCCCAGGTTTTGCCTGGCAACGCTTCGCGCGCTGAGCGGCAAACCGCTGATTGTCGGCGAATTCTACATGTCCGCCCGGGAAAACCGGAGCGGCAACAAGAACAACCACGGCGCCTATCCGGTGGTCTCAACGCAAAAGGAGCGTGCCGACGGTTTCCGCAATACGGTTCGAAAGTTTCTGCAGACCCCTTATATCGTCGGTGCCGACTGGTTCCAATACTACGACCAGCCGACGCATGGGCGTTTCGATGGAGAAAATTTTAACTTCGGACTTGTCGACATCCACGACCGACCGTATGACCCAATCACCTCGGCGGCTGCAGCGCTTAATTTGCGGGGTATTCGAAGCCAGCCTCCGCCCACACCAGCGAACGCTGCGCAAGGCGTACCGCCTGCTCCACGGAATCCATTCGAGCTTTTTGAACCGACCCAGGCCCTCAAGAATTGGGACCGTGAGCGGGGGTTCGTGCCGCCAACCTCGGAATTCCCTCTTGCGGACCTGTATGTGTGCTGGGACAAGAAGGCACTCTATCTTGGGCTGTGTGCGCAGGACGTGGTTGAAGATGTGTTTTACAGGGGCAAAACAGTGCCGGCGAGTGACCGGGCGGAATGGAGTGTTTCGGTAAACGGCTCAAGCAAGCCCATTCACGGACGCATCGGATCGGGAAGGGAACCCGTTTTTGATGAGCCATCCGTTCGAGCGGTGAACATTTCTGGCATCAACGGGAATGTGCGGAACATTGCCGCCCTGGAACTGCCGGTAAAGCTGTTTGGCAAAGAACGATTCAAACCAGGTGACAAGGTTGATCTGACATCAATCCTCTTCACGCACGGCCGGGCTTACCGTGTGGAGTGGAAGGCCAGTCTCGTTCTGAACTCCAAGCTACTTTGATGGTCCGGGAAGATGGCTCACGGGAGGGTAAGCGAGTGCTCCAGAATAAAACCCGTGTCGAGGATATTCTGTTGTTCAACTTAGCGAGCGCGCCGCGAGCACTTTGCAGTAAGCCACTGACTCTCGACCCGACCAGAAGTGCCGGCACACCCACTGATCACCGGCCATGCGACCAGCGCAACCAGGAGGAGCCGCCGATGTTGGCCCGTTCGTGGCGGGGTCGACGAAGAACCGGAGGCCGACCGGTTTTGGTTTAGGTTGCTCAGAGACATGCGCGGTTGGGAAGCCACGTCACGGTTTGCGCGCCGGCGCCGGGTCAATGGCTTCGAATGCGCCGCTGCTGTGCAGAACAAAAAAACGAGCGGGGTCCGCTCGATCAAACACCACCGCGTTGTCCTCGCCACCCAGTGTTAGCGGGATGTTGTCCGCAATGGGCGTCCAGCTCTTCCCACCATCCGCCGAGCGATACACGTTGACCTTTTCGCGAGACACATCAGCAGCCCAGGCGGCTAAATAGACGCGGTCAGGATCGCGCGGGTGGACGCCGACACAGGCGGCCAGGCGTTCGTCCAACCTGGCCCAGGTTTCGCCGTGGTCGTCGCTGCGCCACAAGGTGTGGTGGGCAAAATAGCCCCCCGCAGGTTGGCTGTCGCCTAGAACGTAAAGCGTGCCGGTGCGTTCGCAGAGCGAGAGGGACCGCACGCTGCCGATCTTGCCCTCGCCTAGCCGCTTCCAATGCTGCCCGCCATCTTCGCTACCGTAAAGACCGTTGGCGCTTTGAGCTTGAGCCTGCACTGAGGCGTAGAGCCGCGCGGGCCGGGTGGGATCAACCTGCAGGTGTTTCACGCGGGGCGAGGGAACGTCGCCTGGGGAGACCGCTTGCCAACTCGCGCCGCTATTGGTGGTGCGGAACAGGCCGCAACTCGTCCCGGCGTACAGGGTGCGGGCCTCTGGAGGCGAGGCCGGGTCCAAAGCCAGGTCGAGCAGAAACAGGTCGCGTTCCTTCTGCCCGGCTTCCAGGCTTGACTGTGGAATGCCGATCCGTCGGAAGGTCCGTCCGCTATCATCGCTCTGATATACGTGACCGGAGCCACGCCAGCCGCCGCCACCGGTCCACAAACGCCCGCGCACCGCCGGATCGTAAAGGACTGTGTAGATGTTGTTCTTTTCGCCTTCCAGGATGCCGTGCCAGGCCCACTCCCACCAATTGCCGCCGTCGCGGGAAATCACCAGGCCCACGTCCTGATGTCCGATGGCGATGGTCTTCGGATCGGAAGGGTCGACCGCGACGCACGTGGGCACGATCAGGTGCAGGCCGCGGGAACGGACCTTGTGGGTCAAACGAATCGGAGGGCGGTCGCCGAATTGATTGGGCCGATACGCTTCGCCGTAATCGAAGCCCGGCTCGGTCCAGCCCTTGCCGCCATCGACGCTGAGCGCCAGGCCGGCGTTGTCCGTGTAGGCCACGGCGTCCGGATCAGTGGCCGAGCACGACAGGCCATTGGCAGGACCGTACGCGTTAAAGTAACTCCGGTCGAAGTTGCCACCGTGTCCGCGCAGCAGCCAGTCGACTTCCTTGCCGTCGAAGTCAGGAGCTCTGACATAGTCAGTTTTCAGATCGAGCAAGGGCCGCCACGTGGCACCGCCATCATCAGTGCGGAACACCCCCTGCGGGTAATTGGCCCAGTACATCACCTCGGGCCGAGCTCGGCAACCAACCAGGAGCGAGTAAGGGAACTCACTTTGGGGCCGAGCCAGATACGCAACAGCCTTTTCGAGTCCGCGGTTACTCTCGACCCAGGTTTTTCCGCCATCGTCGGAGCGGTAAACACCACCTACGAGTTGGTCCCCTGCACGCCGTGCCTTGAGTGTGATAAAGAGCCGGGACTGGTTAGCGCCGGGAGCCAGCACCACGGTCGAGGCGCCGCTATCATAGGGGCCCTCGCGCGCCAGGTTGATCTCGCCCCCAGGCAGTGACCGGGCTAGAGAGTTCCAGCTCTGCCCTGCATCCTCAGTGACGAACAAGCCGCCTTGTCCACACAAATAGACCCGGCTATGGCCCTGGCCTGGGGTGAATGGGCTCTGCGCATCGGCGGCAATCGTCACCCAGTTACGCCTGCCGGTAAGACCCGGCGGCGTGATCTCTTGCCAGCTCTCGCCGCCATTGGTGCTCTTCCACACTTTGCCGCGCGACCAGTCAACGTTCATGCGGGCTCCCATGCCGCTGCCGGCATAAATGATATCAGAGTCTTTGGGGTCGCAGGCGATGGCGCTCATCACATAATCGGCGTCTCCGCCCAGAACCAAGCGCCAGTTCCGCCCACCGTCGGTTGTGCGGAACAGCCCGTGAGTGGAACCGATGAAGATCCGTTCCGGCCGGCGCGGATCGAAGCAGACAGCCCAAACGCCGCGATAGCCAGGGTTGGCAAATTCCTTCGCTCCCGAGCGTCCCAGCATCTCCCAATGCTGGCCGCCATCACGCGTCATAAACGCCAGGCCCATGTCGCCCCCGGCCACGATGATCTTGGAATCGTGGGGCGAAATGCCAATGCCGAACATGGCGCCAAACTGTCCGGGACCGATGGCGCGCCAAGCGACGACGCCCGGCTTCTGTGCGGCAGCGTCAGCCGTTTGCGACACACCGCAAACGCAAGCGACACCGAGGGCCGCTGATAACAGGCAGAAGCGGGTGAGTTGGTTCATGGACCTATCAATCACCGCGGTGCAAATAAAGAACTCCTTCGTTGGGTATTGGAGAGGTGAAAGAACGCTTTGCTTCCCCTTCCACCGGTTCGCCGACAGTCACAGCACCGGTCACGGGGTGGCACCACTCGACTGCGAGTTTCCCCTTGGCAGCGGAGAGGTCTACGGTCAACTCGCCACTTTTTGGCAGGTAAATCAGATATTCTTTCCCCGGGTTGGCCAGGCAATAAGTCGTTGATGCCAATTCGTTGTGGGGAGCTGTAGCAACCAAATCCATCCGGACGGCATATCGGCGTGCGATACCCATCGCTTTGCGGGCGTTTTCATGAGTCGAGTCGTAGCCGCCACCGCCGGTCTTTTCCCAATTGCGATCCATATAAGGATCCATGAAGAGCACATTGTGACCACGCAGAAAACATTTCCAGACCCACTGTTGGTCGCCGCCCACGCCATAAACGTGGTCGGTGTCCACCAGGCTGACTTTCTTGCCGTCCACCGCGCGTGGATTTAGCTTGAGATCCGGCCATTGCTGTTCTCCGGGTGAGAACCAATCGGCTGGGCTGGCCATCATTTCGTCATTCGATTCGGAGCCGTGGCCCGTGAGGCCCACCGGATGCTGCTTGGGCTTGGTCCTTTCATAAGCATGGACCTGGTCAACGATGAACCAATCCCAATCTTTGTGTCCGCCCTCGTTGGTGACCTCGTAGAGGACATTGTCCAAATCGTTCACCGCATCGATCACCCGACGCAAGTAGGCCACGTGCAGGTCGCGAAGGGTTTTGCTGCTGAGGTCCGGCCCGTCCGTGCTATGTTCATTGCCGTTGAAGCGCTGGATATTGTTTTCCGGGTGATATGGATGGCCATTCCAAGGCCTGCCTCCGAGCCAGCCTTTGGTCGAACTCCAACCCTGGAACAACATGATGGAAACATAGATGCCCTTGGCCCGGGCTTTCTGGACGCGCTCGCGCAATCGATCGAAATAAGCCGGGTTAAACCGCGTGAGGTCGTATTTGGGTTCGCCGTCCAGGGCGTTGCCGGGCCCCGTGTGTGGATAAGCCCAGGCCGGCCGGATGAACCAGTCGCTGGCATTCCCATTTTTGCCATCCGCCCAGGGGGCCCAGCGGGCCTGTTCCCACACCCACAACCGTATGAAGTTATGGTTGTGGCTCAACATCCAGTCCAGGTAGCGATCGTAGTCCAGCACCGGCGGCGGATTGGTCGATCCGCCATCCTGGAAGTTATACCAGGTATGCGAACCGGTGAGATAAACTGCTCGACCCGTGCCATCATCAAAATAGCGAGGATTTATCTGGTGAACCTTCAATGGACCCTTGGCGGGCGTTCTGGATTGTGCGGCGGCGCTGGTTTCCTCCTGTGCGCAAAACGCGCCGGGGATACAGTAGCACTGGAGGATTAGCACCAGCAGCAGCGAGTGGGTTCTTCGGCAAGCGGCACCAGCCGGCGAATTATTCATGCAGTAAACCTTACCCTCGCGAACAGCAAAAACGAGGCGATTCGGCAGGCCTATGTATGATCGCTCATTCGATCCTAACGCGTTGCTCGGACGGCAATCTCGTCCGATTTGGCTTCGTTTCCGGCCACGTCCACAGCGCCGATGCTGTATCGGCACGAGGCCGACACAGCACCATTGATCGTATCCGAGTAAATGATGAAGCCCGTGGTGGCGATTTTCTCGCCGTTGCGATAGATGTTGTAAGCGTCCACACCCACATTGTCCGTACATCGGGCCCAGGCGAGCCGGATCGATCGGGAACCGGGGTCAAACACCCCGTTAAGGTTGGCGGGTTTCGAGGGAGCCACCTTATCGTCATTGCCGGCGGCGAGGACCAGGTCTGCCAAAAACAAGCCGCAATATCCCCACGGGGTGGAGCCGAACGCCTGGTGATCATCGGCCGAGTAAACGTCGTCGTAGCTGGGAAAGATCAGTTGACGCCCGTCCCGGCTATGGTCGGGAATCGGCTCGCCTTCGTAATTCCAATGCTGCACGCTGTCTTTTCCCGACCAGGCGCACGCGGTCATTGTGCTTAAGAGTGGTTTGATCCGTCCGTCGGTCCAGATCTGATAAATGGTGATTTTGTCTAAGAGCGGAATGGTGGGCCATTTTCCCGTTTTTCCGGCAATACGGTTCCACTCCGGTCCGCCCGACTCCGAGGTAAACCAGTTGGTGGAAGCCCGCCAACTGAGATGTTCCAGAGAAAAGGGCGGGCTTTGCTCCCACGTGGCCAGCGCGCGGATCAACTTCCACGACGGCAGAGCAAACAACTCGTTGGCGCCGCAGCGAAAGTACAGGCTGCGGTCGGGGCTGAACGTGCCGTGCCCATGACTCCCGATCGCCGGCCAACGGGAATGATCGTCCCGGGCGACAGGCACGTAGGTTCTCTGCTGCGTCTTCACGTCGATCTCCCATCCACCCTTTTCAGGAATGACGTCTCCATTGTTGTCTCCCAGGGTGACGATGAGCTTCGAATCGGTCGTCCACCCCATCACGCGGACGTGGCTCAAGTCGCGACCATCGCCCGGATCGTAGGAGCAAACGTCGGTCATTTGCTCCGTATCGACATTAAACCGGACAACCTTCTTGGTCGCCAAATGGGCGGCGTACATGATGTTTTCTTCGCCGGGAAAAACGCTCCACCAGAGGTTGGCGCTGAATCCGAAGTGGCGCTCCTCGTTGACGTGTTTTCTTGCCCGCTCGTACTCCTCAGCCGTCTTCCAGTGCTTCAATTCCGAGACAAAACCCCACACGACGGGAGACCAATAATAATAAGGCTGCTTTCCCGTGAAGTTGGCGCCTTCGTTATACATGAGCCGCGATCGGTCGTAGTTCCAGGGGTCCCTGATGCCGAAAGTGCATTGCCCTGCCCCATAGCCCGGATGGGAGATTCTTCGCACGTGCGCCACCTTAAGCTCATCCTGATGGTCTGTGGCACAGGCAGCGTTCCAGCAACCGGCTATGGCCAGCAGCATTAACGTGCAGCGCACGCCAGTCATGAATGTTTCGTTCGTTCGACCATGCTTCATAAGCGCTCACTTGTCAGGGGGCCACAACCACTTCCAGCTTCCGTCTGCCGACTTCGATTGTGTGTTTGCCGGGGCGGTCGAAGGTGACGGGCAGTGAGAGGGTCTGCGTTCCCTCCTGACGTGCCCAAGCCCATTTGGCGTCAATTACGTTGCCATCCAGTCGCAAATACACACGGCTGCCGTCGAGGAACGTACGGGAGACTGTCGCCATCACGGTTGCCGGGGTGTTGGCATGAACCTCCCCGGGCAAGAGTGAGAGCGACTCGCAGTCAAAGTTGTCCTCGGTGTTCCAGCCCCCGACCTCCAGGAGGACACGCCCGTTGCCAGCATCGCGGCGTGCGAAGCGCGCCGTGATCTCCCGCGACTCACCCGGCAGCAGGCTCAAGTAATTGTCGTCCCAGAACACGGGAAGAATCTCCGAGCCGTCTTTCCCTTTCGTCAGCGCCAATTGGACGAAGAAGGCGATCTGGCTGCTCGGGTTGCTGAGGCGAACGCGCGCCACCTGCTCATCGCCGTTACGTTCGAGTTTGAGGGCGGAGTGCAACCTCACGGGCGGGAGGGATTGCAGCGCTTTAAGGTCTGCGACACCAGGCGCGCGAAGCCAATAGAAGTTGTCCGAGAGCAATCGTGCTTGCTGGTCGCGCAGGTCCAATTTTACAAAGTAAACAGCAGCAGCCGACGGCAATTCCGGGATGGTGAAGCAGTCCTGGTATGCATCCGCAGGTGCATTCGTCCTGACTGAGCCTTCCCAGATCAGCCGGGAGTTGATGTCGAACACCCGCGCGCGTGCTTTCAGGCCTTGTTGGGGCGCAGAGTGGAGATTGATAATCGTGATGGTCCGGTCAAGGGGATTCAATTGCACGTGCAGGGTTTCACAAGCCTTCTTTGCGTAGAACCAGCTCACCATCGGCTTCAGGTAATAATCAAAGAGTTGCCACTGTACGGTCGGTTCGCAGGTATTGATTTTCCATTGGGTCATGCCGCTGGTAATGTCCCAAACCCGATGGTTCACCGCCTCGAAAATCGAGCGGTGCTGGTCCGCGGTGACAAGGTGTCCCTTCCAGCAGTAGTCGGCGACGCTTTCGGGCTCCCCGTGGAGGCGGCGCAGGGCCTGATCGTAGCCTTTGTAGTAATTGTTGGCGCCGTGATGCGCCCAGTCTCGATCGAGCGGATAGAGCGGGCCGCGTTCCTTCATGGGCACCTTCACCTCCGGGAGAAACCGGGCCAGGCTGCTTATCGGCGGGAGCGATGCCGAGCCACCCTCCATCATAAACATCCAGTTGCGCGCCTCGCGCACCCAGCGGAAGTACTGTCCCGGCTCGGCCCAGGAATACGAGGCGCCGATGTCGGTCATGCCCGCCGGCAAATCCGGTTGGAACCACGAGCCTACATTCTGGCGATCGTCGGGGAAGTAGGCCGAAGGGATGAGCCATCGGGTGCCGTCGAGTCCGAGCACATGGCCGCGCCACATTCGGTACACCTCTTCCTTGGTGTACTCCTCGTTCATCGCCATGTAGAAAAGCAGGCTCGGATGGTTGCGGTAGCGCTTGATCATGTCCACGGTGCAGCGTTCCAGCAGCGCGAAGTCATCCGGATAGGGCGTGCCCGGCCGCAACCAGTAGCACGAGTAAGCGCAATGACCGAACAGGATGCCGTAGCGGTCGCAGAGGTCCAGGAACGGCTCCGGTGGGTTGGGGATGTCCTCGAAATAAATGAGGTTCATGTTCGCGCCGGCATAGTAGCGCAGCTCGGCTTCCATGCGGCGCGCGTCCCAATCGAAGATCAACTCCGGCTGAATGTAGCCGCCTCGGCAGAAAACCCGGCGTCCGTTGACCAGCACGCGCCGCCCGTGCCAGCCATTGAGCTCATGCATTTCATAACCGACCTCGCGCACGCCGAAACGAACGCATTGCGCGTCCGACACTCTGTGATCAGGCATCGTTTCGTAGGCCAGCTCCAGGTCATACAGAGGTTGCTCGCCATAGTTGATGGGCCACCACAGGCGGGGGTTTTGCATGACCGGACTTGGCGTAATTTTCACCCGCGTAGTCTCATTGGCCTTCAATTCGACTCCTTGCTCAAATCGCACTTGAGTTCCCGCGACACGGCCGCGCAGCACACCCTTTACCGGCACAGAGCGGGCGTTCACCAATTCCGTCGAAATGTCGAGTATTGCCCTGTTCGTTTCCGGCAACGGCAGGTCGGTGCTAACGAACGGATCACGTATGTCCACCGGTCCCGTGAAATCAATCCATACATCCTGCCACAGACCCATATTTCGGTCGGGGACGGTCATCATGCAGTCGTAGCCGATGGTTACGAACTCCGTGACGTCGCGCATGAGGTCCCGGTCCACGTAGCCGCGATCCTTGCCCAGTGGTTCCCACATCGTGTCCGGCGTCCCGGGGTGATCTACGGGATAAACCTGCACCGCTAGCACGTTAGCTCCCGGCCGGGCAAGGCTGGTAATATCGAACTGAAAGCGCTGGAACATCCCCACCATGACGTTCGTATCAGCAATGCACTGGCCATTCAGCCACACCGCAGCCCGATAGTTGATAGCGTCGAAGTGCAGCCACACGCGGCGGTCGGGCGCCAGCTTTGGCAGGGTGAACTCTTTCCGATACCACCACGGATCGCGCCACGGGTTGCGCTGGCCCGGCAGGTGGCTAAACTTGGCCAAATCATGCTTGGCATTGAAGTCGTCATCAGCATCGGGAATTCGGTAGGCATTTAGACCCACGCGCAGATCCGGATAGACCCCGCTCTTCACCAGGGCGCCCAAAACCGTCGTGGGTACTGATGCAGGGAACCACTGCCTCGGATTAAAAGTAGTGGTGGAAATCCTGTTCCCGGCCTCGCGCACGACAAAGGAGGACTGGAGCTGCCAGTCGGCGGAAAGAAGCAGGCGGCTGGATAGATCCGGTTTCGGCTGCTGGCCATTTACCCCGGGGCATGTGGCCAGCAAGAGCAAAAAGACCATAACTAACGGCTTCATAATGAATGCATCCTGCTACCGGCGCGCAGGTGGGTGATCCAGGATAAAACCAATGTCGAGGATATACATCTGCCGTCCCAGCCCTTCATGGGTGGAATCGACCGACACTATCTTCCCATCCCGGCTAAAGCGCGGATGCAAATCGACCCGGCACATTCCATCATCAACACTCCAATCGGCTGTTGATCTCAAACTGGCGAGGGGGACGAACCTTTTCGTCGGCCGATGAAACAGAAACAAGTACTGATAATGGTCGACGGGATACGTGTCGGAGATGATCCAATCACCACCGGGACCAGGAAGGTAGCTGTCGTGACCATCACCTCCATAGCCGTCCTTCACCTCCACTGGCCAGAGCAGTTCCTTTGCTGTACCGGTGCCATCGTCCTCGAAGAGAAAATATCCTTTCCGGGCTGGACCACCGTCAGGAGGCTTGTGGCCGCCAAAATCCAACAGATGATTATCATCCTGCCACGAATGATGGCTTGGTCCGTGATAGAAAAAACGGACTTCGGTGCCATCGGGCGCCATGGTGTAGGCGTCGTTCATACCGTGATTGAGCGGGTCCTTGATAAAGGCAATGAACCGCGTGCCGGACGGATTCCATCCCTCGCGAAAGAAATAAAGATACCCAGACGAGGGAAGTGTCCTCGGCGGCGCGTAGATGATTCGAGACATCTTTTCCAGACTGATGACCATCTCGGACTTTCCCGTATCCATGTTCATCTTCCAGATGCCCGTCTGTGGCGGGGCGAACACCTTTTCGTAGAGATTCTCCAGGCCGACATACTCGGTCCCGTGAAAGAGGTTCATCCGTCCGAAATCGTGCGTCAACGCCATGGTGCCGTCGGGCGAGATGTCGTAAATCGCACGGGGCAGGCTCCGCCGGGCGCCGGTACGAAAGCTGTAAATGCGGCAAACGAACGACTTACCGTCGTCCGCGCGATCATTCCAGACGATCTCATCCGACCTGGGGCGCCATTGGAGCCTGGCGCCTTGCTGCCAGTTCCAAGCCGTGGTCTCGCCGATTTTAGTCCATTTGTATCCGTTCTTGAGATCGATGTAGCCAATATCGCCGCGGTCATCCGCTCGAACGTCGCGATTCTCAAAGTATACCCTCATGCCGAGCAAGTAGCGGCCCGTGGCGTCGAATTGAAGAACCTGGTAGAAGAAAAATCCCGTGTAAATCGGATGTTCGCGGGTTCCCGGGTCCGAGACCCGGGTCAGAGTGACGTAGCGGGCAGTTCGCCCTTCGAGGACCTGGGCGAAATTCGTATAGGTGGTGTAAGGCAAAACTTCTTGCGAATGGCCGGACCATGCGAGCGCCATCAAAGGCACCCATGTTGTAGGAGAGAGAATACGCATGTTCTTGTTCAACCTGCGCGAGAACGCCGCGACCACTTTGCCAGTAAGCTACTGACTCCCAACCCGACCAGAAACGCCGGCACACCGGTGATGACCGGCCACGCGACTAGTGCAATGAGCAGGAGCCGCTGATGTTGGCTGGTAGAGCCAACCGAGAGGGAATGGATGTTGGCCCCGACCGCCAAACCGAGCGCGCCGAGCGCGGCGGCCGATGCTGCATGCAGTGCGGATAACAGAGATGAATTGCGCAGACGAAATCGCTCGAACCCAAGATGAATCGCGTACACCACCCCGCTGACGGCCCACGCGGCCAACCGCCACGCACGCGCGTGGCTTGCCGGCAGGGCGAAAGCGATGCCCACCAGGGCGTACAAGGTCCCGACGAGGACCACCGCACGGAACCAGGGCTGACGATATGCTGAATCCACGCAGCTAGCCTTTGACATGAGCCTCGCTTTCACCGTATTGCGTCGAGCACGAGGACCCAATCGTCCTTGGCGGCGCGGGAAGGGGGCACAAATTCCTGGGTGCCGTCATTGGGATACTGGCCGATGGCCTTCCACGTTCCGGTGCGAGGGTCGTACCATTGCGCTTTGATGTGCGAAGCTCTGATCGCCTTCAGCGCGATCTTCAGGGGCTGACCCACCGGCGTGTAGGCGACCGCGAAGCTCCGGTCTTCCGCCCGCGCGGCAGCGAGGCGGAAGGGACCCCCGCCCGGGTTAGAGGCGAGGACCGACTGATCGGGAACCATTTTGTACCACGGCCGTTCCTCAAACAGGCGGCGCATGTATCCGACCTGCCGAGAACCCTCGTAGGCCATGGCCGTGCGCCAATGCTGAAAACCATTTTTCGGGAAAGGGCCGTCGGTATCTTTATAGAAATAGAAAAGGTCCAGGGAGCCATAGCCGTGTCCCGCCGCCCCAGCGAGCATGGCCAGGTAAGCCTGGGTGCGCACCTTGTGGGAATCAACACGCGGCTTATCGGCTCCCGTGGGGTGATTCTCGTAGGCCGGTTCCATATCTACGGTCGGTTTGGCCGGCGTCAGTGCGTAATCCTTGCTGACGAAGGCGTAGCTGTCCGAGCCAAAGTTGTGGCCGGACTGGATGGAGTTGAAGTCGAGCCAGTCTGCGTTATGAAACCACATGGATGACGAGGTGCTCCCTTGGCCGTGGTAGCAAATAAGCTGGCTGCCGCCGCAGCCGTCTTTCAGACCCTTAGCCATGGCTACCCAGATGGCGTCGTATTTCCCCGGGTCGGAGTCACCGCCGGGAAACCACATCACCGCATTGTTTTTGTATCGTTCACCGAGGAATTTGCCGAACGTGTAGGCATTCTTTTCGTCGAAGATTTTTTCTGAATGGTCGGTGACATGCCACGACTTGGCCGTCACCAGGCCCATGACGAGGCCCAATTCGTTGGCCCGGTCGACCGTGTAGTCCATGTTCTTGAAGAACTCCTCATTGGGCCTTGTCGGGTCGCGGTCGATGAATGGTGACGCACCGAGGAGCGACGAGTTGCCGTCCGGGTGCTGCTTGCCCAGACCGCGGATCACATACGCCTGCATCACCGTGAAGCCCTTGGCTACGCGATCCTTCAAATACTCATCCAGCTCCTCGTGGTTGAGCCGCTGGAACAAAAGCCAACAAGTGTCACCCAGGTAGAAGAACGGCTTACCCTGCTGATCGACGAAATAACGCCCGTTGGCGCTGACCTTGAGTTTGAGGTTCTTGACTGAAGTCTCAGGAGCGTTGGCTGCAGCGCCAGGCTTGCCAGAGTTCGCCAGCAGACCCACGGTTGCCAACAGACACAGTGCGCGGAAACCAATAAACGGCTTGTGTGCTTTCATAAGCTGAGAGTCAATTTTATTTCTTTGCTTGACGGAGGTGAAGGACGACGTCCCCGGGAAAAGGGCCCTCAGCCGGGTCGCCAAACCGCTGACCTGGTCGTTCATCCCCGGCGAAAAGCTCACCTGCGTATCGCCCAAGAGCGAGAGCATCGTATGGACGTTGTGCCGCGGCTTCTTGATGAGCGCGAAGTTGTCAGCGGCATGGGCCGGCTCGTCGGCCTTGGTTGTCTCCAGTTTGTTGCCGCCGAACTGCATCGTGTGGGTGCGGTTAGACCAGTGGGTGCCAGAGAACGTGCTGTCGTTCTGGAACCGATAGTTTGCGTCCAGCGCGTTGATCGTCGCTAATTTGGCTTGCGTCGCCTGGGCCGCCACATAGGCGGCGAACCACGGTGCCGCGTGGTGCTCCCGGTCTGGGGTGGTAATCCGCCGAGGCTGCTGGGCAGGCGACGCTTAAGAGCAGCGCCAAGGCTACCGGGAGTCTACAGGCAACTGTGCACATGCCAACATTCTTACCCGAAGGAGGCAGGAAGGCACGCTCAGAAGCGGATCATCCAGTCGGCCAACACTCAGGGCCTAAAGCGCGTCTGGAGAATCGCAATCCTCGTAGTAGCCGCCGACGTGAGGAGGCGGTGGACCTGGCGCGTTTTGGCCACGGAATCCGCCTCCTCACGTCGGCGGCTACATTTTTCAGACACGGGCTTAGGGCATCAGTCGCAGCCGGTAGAATCTCTGATTTGCAGCCCCCAGGTCGAGGGTAAGGGTGAGTTCCTGGCCGGTGCCGGCAACGGGTCCGCCGACGGCGCTCCATGCGGCTGCGGCGAGGTCGTCGCTAAACTCAAGCTGATAGATTTGGCCGCTGACGCTGAGCCAAGACAGGGTAAACTGGCTGCCGTTCGCCACGACAGAGGACATCTGCGGCGGCAGGAGGACCCACACGGTAAAGCCGGCGCTAGTGCTCAAGGCCGGCGTGCCATTATCAGTGACGATCACCGTGATGGAATTGGTGCTGGGAGCGGTCTGCGGCGTCCAACTGAAGAGCCCAGTTAACGGGTTGATGGTCGCGTTGGCGGGCGCTTCCGCCGCGAGACCGAATGTGAGGCTTTGCGGCGGCAAGTCGCTGTCGGCGGCGCTGACACTGAAGGTTAAGGTTTGACCAAGCGTCAGCGAGCGGTCTGGAATCGGCGAGATAGTCGGCGGCGTATTCGGAATCACATTATTGGTGCGCGGAGTAGCCTGTGGCATTAGATAGAGCGGTCCGCTGCCATCCGGGAACCGGCCCAGGCTGACATCGTCCAATTGCGGGCCGTAGGTCAGGTAATCGACAGCGACCCCATCGGAGCCAAAGAGGCCCAGGCTTTCGCCGCCTTTGTTCAGCTTGAAACTGATGTGCAAGTCGGGTGTGCCGTTAGTGTCCTTGCCATCGGCCCAGACCAGTAGGAAACCGCCGGGCGGAATCGCGTAACCCGCGGGGATCTGGAATTTGAGCTGATTCGTAAGTTCATCGGAGAGATAATAGCCACCGAGATTCGCGGTGGTGGCGCCGTAGTTGTAGAGTTCGAACCAGTCGCTGAATTTGCCGCTGACCGGGTTAGCCAGGGTATGGGTGTTGCCGGCCATGATTTCATTGATGCGGACGCTCAGCGGGCCGCTGGTCCCGTTGTTGGTCGCGGCGGGGCTGACATAGAAGAACTCCTGCCGGGTAAAACTCTGGCCGTCGGGGAACGAACCGAAGGAGCGGTTTGGGGTGAGGTTCTGATAATCCAGGTAATCCAGGACTTGCGGCTGGTTATTGTAGATTCGGCTCAAGAGAACCGAGCCGCTGCCACTTGTGAGTGCAAAACTCGTGTGCAGTTCGTTGGCGGACGAGAGAGCCGTGAGCCCATCGGCAAACACGACGAGGAACTGGCCCGGATTAATGCCGGCATCCGCCGGAAAGGCCCAGGCGGCCAGATTTGAATAAGAGTTGGCCAGGTAGAGGCCGCTCAGTGAAACCGCGTTCGTGCTGGGATTGTAGAGTTCCAGCCAGGGAGTACGGGTACCGCCGCGATTGGTGATGCCCGTGAGGTTGTCGACCTGGAGTTCGTTGATCCACAAAGGCGGGAAGGACGGCAATGCCGCGTTCACGCTATTGATGGCGCCAGGTGTCGCGGCCATGAGCACAGGGCCGAGCCCTGGCACGACCGTTTTAATTGTGCCGCTGCTCACCCCGGAACCAGACAACTCAATGACAAGGTTTGGAGAATTAAGGTTGGTGCTTTGGAGGTACCAACAGCTCAACGTGTAAGTCTGGCCGGTGGCGAGCGGTGGATTGATGTCCTGGAACAAGGCGTTCCCGCTCGTATTCCCGACGCCAGTGCTCACGAGTTCAAGACCGGTGCTGCCCGTGTGCTTGTTGACGGTATTCAGGCCGGAAAGCGAAAAGTCCGGGCCGGCGCTCCAGGACGCAGCGAGCGGAGTTTCGAAATCGCCGTTGGCAACAAGATTCTGGCCTGCACCCGGTGTGGAACCTGCCACCAATTGGACGTCGTCGAGGTAAACAATACCCGAACTCTGGAGATAAATATCGAGCCGGGAACTTGAGGCGACGCCGGTGGCGACTACCTGGACCCATTGAGGAGGGAGGGACCCAGGTTTGTTGGTCGACGCGGCCGCCCAATTGCCGAGGCGCCAATTGTCCTGGCGCGGGTCCACCAGTTGGAGGGCGCTGCCGGTGCCGCCCGGCTCGGTCGGCCACGGCGGAGCGGCGCCGTAACGCACCCGCGACACGATTTGGTCGCTGGCCGCATTTGTTCCCGGGAAGACCAGCGAGAGAGTTTCTCCATCGGCCTGAAGCGTGCCGCCAAAGGTGTCAAACACCAAATTGGTTGCGCCGTAGGTTGCGGCGAAAGCAGAGCGGTTGGCTGCCAGCACGAGAAATTGACCGGGGCCGAGGAGAGCGCCGGCGGGAAAGGTGTAACTCAGGCCATGGAACTGCCAGCCCGAGAGATCGTAGCTCAGCGCGCTGGAATTATTGTAAAGCTCCACGTATTGTCCGTCCGGAACGAGCGGATTGTACATGATCTCGTTGATGACCACCTGGCCCACGGGTGACGATGCAGCCCCGTTGTAGGCGGCCGCCACCGTCGTGCTCACGCCAGGCAAGGGCTGGCCCTGCCAGTCGACCCCAACCACGCTCAGCGAGTTGTTGCCTGGCTGGAGCGGAACCCGGGCCGTCCAATTGCTCACACTGGTCCAGGTGAGAGGGTAATCACCGCCGTTGAACCACAGCGTTTGGGCTGCGATTGGCGCAGTGCCGGAGATTTGGGCGATGTTGTTGCTGACCTGAACCGAGCCGATAGACAGGGGTGCGGCCACGGCCGCTAACTGCGCCTGGAGCGCGGCACGCCGTTGGCTGAACCAGGTTTTCACCGAGGTCGGATCGGTCAGGCGCTGCCCATCGCACCAGGCGACTCCGTTAGCCACCAGGGAACGGTATTTGGCGTCCATGAGCGGATTGCATTGCGCTGCATCCAGGGGACCGTTGACTGCCCGCTCGACAGCCCGCCAATAGGCTCGCAGGAAAGGCGGGTGGGCATACATAGTCGTGATGGTCGGGTCCTCGGCGTTGAACATCGGCGCTGTGCTGGGGCCGTAGCTGGCGTTGAAATTCACCGCGGCCAGCATCAGCCAATCGAGGTCGAACATGTAAAGCTGCCACTTCCCGTGTGAGGGCAGGTAAGCGTACATGTTCTTCCCGATCGTATGGCCATACGCGTCGAAATTGACGATGATATGCTCGGTGGCAAAAATGCCCATCCACTCCTCGACATCGACCAACGCTTCCGTGGCGGCGGTGTAGGGTTCGGGTCTGGTCGCGTTCACGGCATCCACTAGCGAAAAGAGATTGGTGTAATCGTTGAAGCGATCGCCGGCGCGGTAGTTGAAATTCCATCGGTATGCTTCCCGTTTCTTGGCACCGCCGGTGGTGGTGAAATTTTGAAGAAGAGGGCCGGGCGCGGTCATGTTGCCACCCGAGTCGTTGAATTCAAAGCACTGGTCGATTTTAAAGAACTGCCCCGACGAATCCTGCGGCGACCAGGCGTTGACGAAGCTGCCACCAGGTTGCCACACCGCCTCGAACACCGCCGACCGGGCGTCGTCGGTGACGCCGTTAACGTGCAAGCGGATGATATAGCGATGAGAAAAGGGCAAGCCGATGCGGTCGGCGATCCAGTAAGCCATTTCTTCTTGCATGGCGCTGGTTTCATTGCCGTGCCCGCCCGGCCAATCGAGCACCAGGTTCCGCTCGCCCAGGAACAAGTCGTCGGCGGGGAAAGTGACAGTGTAAGCGCAGCGGCCGCAGGTGGGTCCGCAATAGCCGGGCGCGATATGCGGGCTGCCCGCATACAATGCCTCGGTGTTATAGACCACGCGGCTGCCTCCCAGCACGAAGGTCACGTCGTTCGGGGTGTTGTCCAGTTTGTTGCGCCCTGACCAGGCGTTGAATGTCGATTGTGTCATCCACACCCGATACACGGGGAAATTGCCCACGGGCTGGACTTCGCCGATGCGGACCAGACACTCCCGGGTGGGAGCATCCTTGGGAAACGTCGCGCTCGCGGGTGCCGCCGCCAAATCCGAAGCCTGGAGGTAAAAGGCGACCAATGTGCCGGCAGGCTGTCCGGGAATGGTGGCGCTAAAGACGCCGTCGCCCGCCACTGCGTCGCCATTGGTTCCACTGTCGTTCATGGGAACCGAAACGTAGCTGGTGCTCGGGTCCAAACGATACTTGAGCGTGAACGAGCCGAGCCCGTCCGGATCGCTGGCCTGGGCGGTAACCACGATGGGCTTGCTGGCCTGCGGCAGCAAGGGGTCATGTCGCACCTCGAAGATCGCCGGCGCGGCGTTGGCCGCATAGCAGCTATTGCGCGCTCCGGGAGTGCCAGGGCGCGCCGGCAGCGCCAGTTCGCCCACGCATTCCAGCCAGTTGCCCCGCAGTCGCAAGAGAATTTCGGGATGGCCCCTGAGCCAGCGTACGGCAGCCTTGATCGTGACGTTCTGCATGCCTATCGGCAGCGAACTGGTCAACGGCGTCCGGATGCGGTTGACCTGGTTATCGCCACGGTCAATCGCGCGTACATGGTAAGAGCGGGCGCTCTGATAACCTTCAGTCGTTTCCAGGCCTGAGGGCGACTCCGTCCCCTCGGCCGTCCACCCGGAGGCGTCCGTCTCGAAAGCAGAATTGGCGATTCGGTTGTTGCCGCTCGAATCGATCACCTGGACGTTATCAATCAGGCACTCGCCCGCGCCCTGCAGCAGGACCTGCAACTGGTCGGCGAGGATTGAACTGGTCCGCCCGTTGTCAATTGTGCCGGTGGCCCAGATCTGGGTCCACGGCGCCTTGTGAGTTTCGTCGCTATCGGCCCAGTTGGCTGCCTGGCGGTGGTCGGCATGAGGATCGATTAATTCCAGGCTGCTCCCTCCTCCGGCCGCCCATTGTGGCCAGCGGCCACCCACCTGGTAGGTGACTTCGTCGACGACGATCTCGATCTTGTTCGTGACGACGACTCCGGAACTGTTGGTGGAAACGATGGTGTCGGGCATGGCGAGGGCCGCGCGTTCACCTCGGTGCGAAAGTTTGCCGCCAAAGTCGCCGACCAGGTTGGCGGCGTTCAGGTTCGGATAGTTGGTCAGCATCCGCGCCGAATTGCGAGCCACCACCATATAGCCGTCCGGTGCAATCAATGCGCCCGGAGGAAAAGTGAAGTTAATTCCGGAAACGAACTTCCAGCCGGAGAGGTCCACAGCACTGGTACTCCGGTTATAGAGTTCGACATATTGGTCGTCGTCATCCAGTGAAATGGGTGAGTACATGATCTCATTGATGACGATATCACTCACGAGAGCGGCGCCGTTGGGCTTGCCCGGTGTCTTCGATTGCAGCCGATAGAATTGGCTACCGCCATCCGGAACTCGCCCGGCGGCGACGCCGTTTTGCTGTCCGCCAAAGCGCACGGCATCCAGGATGCGCGTCCGGCCGGGGTTTTTGAGGTAAATCGTCTCCCCGTCTGCGCTCAACGAGAAGTTCATGTTGGTCTGCGTGAAATAAACGAACCCTCGAGCTGGAATGGAAGTGCCTTGGGCAATGACCAGCTTGTTGGTGGCGGCATCGTCGGTCAGGATGCAGCCGGAGATATCCACCGGATCCGTGCTGTGGTTGTACAATTCGATGTAATCCACCTCGGGGTCGTCCGTGTGAGCGAGGAACTCGTTGATCACCACGTTGCGTAGTGGGCCGACAGTGTAGGGATCCGTCCTGCCGGGAGAGCCGCCAATCGCGTCGCTCGCCGCCCAGGCCTGGGGGTTGTCCTCGCCGTAGGAGGACCGCGCCAGGACGAGCGAATGACCCGCGCCATCGGCGGAGACGGGCCATGGCGGTTGGTCGGAATAGTTCACCTCCAGAAAAATCGCGCCGGATTGGTTCAGCAGGCGCACGGTGCCGTTACCATTGGGCAGGTTGTTGGTGTACGGGCCGAAGACGCCGGAGATGCCGTAAGCGTTCTGCAAGTCGGCGGGTGATTTGGCGACGACGACGAATCCTCCACCCGGCAGCCAGGTTCCGACGGGAAAAGTGTAATCAATATTGCCCCCCAAACGATAGCCGCCGAGGTCCTGCGGTTCGCCGCGTGAGTTAAAGATCTCAACGAACGCCAGGTTGCTTTGGGCTGGGTGATACATGATCTCGGAGATAACGAGGCTGGTGCGGCGGCTGCACTGGCCCAGCGGTTCAATCAGCGGCATAGGATTCGTGCCGACGAGAGAAACCGGGGAGAAATCACGAAAGGCGGCGGTGGCGAGTTGATTGGTGTTGTAGCTCGAGACCACAAAGCCGAGGTTGAGGTCGGCCGGGAGGGTCATGGTGACGCTGCCCAACTGCGACCAGTTCAGCCCGTCGAATCCGGCGTATCCCGTCAGAGTATTCCCCGCCCGTTTGAGCCGCAGCCAGGTGTGGGGAAAGTTCACCGGGAACGATCCAGATAGAGCGGCTGTGCCGTTGGTCGCGCTGCGAGATTCGAAGAAAGCGCCGCTGATGGTTGGGGTGGCCAGCACGCTGGCGGAACGCGAGCCGGCAGTCAGGTCTTCACGGGCCATCAGGCCCGCTTGCGACCACGCATCCGCCAGTTCGAGGGAGACAACCCGGACTTTGACATCGAAGTCGCCCGTGCGGAGCTGGTAGCTAAACCGGCATTGGTCCGCGGAACCGGTTATACCAGAGCCGCCGCCGGAGATGTCGTAACCGTTGCCGGCGGGGACCTGGCCTCCGGAAGGGGAGGCGTTGCCAATCAAGACGGGGGTGTAACTCGACACCACGAAGTTGGTTTGCGAATTGGGCGCGATCCGATTTCCGGCGGCTGATTGGTCGGCGAGGTTGCTG
>DATDCV010000517.1:0-14719 GCA_036524155.1 Verrucomicrobiia bacterium | reverse complement strand
GGGCCAGCCCACTGAAGCTCCTCGGCAGGTTCGGTGTCGGCCGCATCTTGAGCAGCGGCAGGCGAGTGAACGGGTCAAGTTTGAGCGCGCAAGACGTTAGTCCGTTTCCCGCAGTCGGGTAGTCCAGCGGATCGAAACTGTTATCCACGGCGTCATCACCGATGACAATCTTCAGCACGGGCACCCGGAAATTCGGGTCAAAGTCGGGGTCCGGGACTGTGGTTCCACTGTCATCGATCGTCGTGGGCCCGGTGTTCGGCTTGCGCCCGGTCGTCATCTGCAGCACGTTCACCAGGTAGATCACATCCCCCTTCGTTGTCGGAGACCCGTCCATGTACTTCGAGAAATCCACGATCATCTCCCGGCGCTTGGCGGGCCAGATTTCGATTGAATCGCGCAGGATAGCGAAAGGCAAAAGTCCTCCCTCGCTCGCGACCTGAACGAACTTCATGCATTGCTCCCCGTCCGGAAGCTGGTATTGCCCTTGAAGTTTCACGCCCGAACGCCCGGTGTCCTTGGCGGCGACCGGAGGCGTGCTTGAAGTCATCAGCACCAGCCGGTAGAGCCGCGCGATCGACGCATCCAGGAAACGAAGCCGATACCTTCGCCGCTTTACCTCGAGGGTTGGGTATGCCACGCCGTTGACGGTGAAGACGTCCCCCACGAACCCGTGGTTTGGATAGTGGCGGAAAAAAGTCTTCCCCCACCACTCCGGGTGCACCTCGCCTTGCCCGTTATGGAAATCCTGGTGCGGTGTTACCCCGTCATCCAGGCGGCAATCGTAGAAGGCCATCGGGATGTCATAGTCCACATCGAAGGAGCCGTTCGAATTGTTGGTGCGCACACCCGGGAGGCGATAGCCCTTGGTCTCATTTCCCGAGTCTTTTTCAGGGTCATAGATCGGGTAAAGACCCACCATCCCCTTATACACATTCGCGCCGGTATGGTCCATGCGGTGGTCGTGAAACCAGAAGAATGACTGTTTCTCCTTGTCGTCGCCCCCCGCCGGCCAGTTGAGGTAAAGGTTATCACACCATTGCGATGGATCGTAGGCTGTCGGCCGGAAATGCGGATTCCCGTCGCTCTCGGGAGCCGTGTGGGCGTTGTGCAAATGAGTCAGGAACGCGCAGTCGGGAGCCCCAAAGTCGGAGCGGCCATACCCATTGTCATAGTCCAGCCAATTCTCGAATCGCACCAGGCAGGGTTTGCCATACTCCGCATTGATCCTGGGGCCTGGAAACGTGCTGTTCGGGTGTTTGCCGAAGCCGTAGATCGAGCTGCCGGGCAGCGACAGCGGCCCGATGAGGTTTTGACTCGGGGCGAGCGTCAGGTTGCCGTTGACGTCGATGGGCTGCACGAGTTGTTCGGTGAATTTATGCTCGTCCACGCACAGGTCGATCTTGTAACAGATGGGGTCCGGCATCGGCGCCCGGTTGTACAGCAGGCTCGACGGCCAGATCTGATGCGTTCCGTACCCGTCCGAGCACTGTTGGCCCGGGCCTGGCCCCGGAGGGCAGGAACTGCCGTACCGGTTCTTCCATTGCGTCGGGTCCGACGGGGCGAGCGCCTTCGGGATCGGAAGCTCGTCCGTGAAGGGATTGAGGATCAGTGGACTCGTTGGGAAAGGCTCCCCCCCCACACCAATCCCGGTGTTCGGCGGCAGGAGCCCGGCCACTGCCCTGGGGCCGTGAAGGAGTCCCGGCCCGACGATGGCCGCCCCTCCGCACAAGCCCAGCGTCTTGAGCATCTGGCGCCGGCTGAATTGGGTCGATTCCCGCGATTTGCTTTCTCTGTTGCCTGCTTTGTTTTTCATAATCTGCATCTCCTTTACTGTTTGAATTTGTATTCTTTTGTTTGGTCACCTCATAAAGCGCTTGTTGTCGGTCACATCCTCCGCAGGGGTCAGGGCGTGAACGGACTCAGTCCCAGGAAGCGGGCGAGCGGCGCCGCTGCTCCGCCCGCGCCCACCGCCTGGATTTCCACCAGGTCGTCTGTGCCCGGCGACGCGTCTATCGCCCCATTGGGAACCAGCAACTGGGGATGGTCGAAGGGCGCGCGCTGGCGCGAAACACGGTCGTCCGTGAACGCAATCAGCAAAGCCACCAGGTCGGTCGCATCCTGCGCCGACAGTCTCAGCGGCACCAGCAGCGGGGATTTGGTCGGATTGGCGAAGTCGCCGCCTTCGTTGTAAAACTCGATGACCTGCAGCAAAGTGGCCTTTCCGCCGTTGTGGAAATAGGGGCCGTTCAGTTCCAGGTTGCGAAGCGGCAGCGTCTTGAAACTGCCCGCGACGTCCGTTGGCTCGGTCTTGAGGAGCGGTCCTGACAGCAGCGGAAACCCCGTAAGCGGATCGACCACCTCGCCGGCGAAAGGGCTGGTCGCTGGCGCGGCTGGGGGCACGCACGCGGCGCCCAATCCGCCGCCGGGTACTTTTATGATGCCCGGGTTGGCAAGGGTCTGCTGGAAATACTCGGTCCACGACAACGGCCGACTGAAAGGGTCCAGCCCGCCCAGCCCGGGGTCGTCCGTGGTGGGTCGAACGCCAATGTTGTACCACCCCGAATCGTACGTCACGACCGGCAGCCGGATCGCCGGGCTGACGGGCAACCCATTGATGCCGGCCACATTGATCGCATAAGTGCTCGAGTCGTAGGTGATCGTGTCTGTCCCCTGGGGAACCGGACTCAGCGGTCCGGGCGGGGTCCAATCCATCTTCTTGAACATCCGCTCCATCCGCAGGTCGAACCCCGCGGTCTTGAACGCGATGTCCCCGGCTTCGACACCGGGACCGGCCAGGTTCTGCATCGATGCGGAGGTGGTCTCGGCGCCCAGGTGGCAGGCAATGCAGCCCAGGCCCGTCTGTGGCGCGCCCGTGGCGGGGTCCTTCTGCACTGGAAACGACGGGGGCAATCCCACCGGCAGCTCGAACAGCGCCAGGCCGTTCAATATGTCCTGCCGGGTGATAACAATTCCTTCCGCTGCCAGCCGGTTGACCACCGGGTCCAGCAAGGCGGGATTGGCGGTGTAGGTCAGCGTCCCGTCGGGAAGCAGCGTAAAGACCCGCGAGGCCAGGTACTGGTCCATTGGCGAATCGTCCGACACCAGCGTCGCCTCGTAGAGCATGATGGCCAGGCCCCAAAACAACGAAAAGTTGGCTTGCATCATCGTGTAGGACTTGCCGCTGATGCTGACGGTCCTGGTGGAGTTCCACCACTTCGGCTGAAAAGCCTGCTGAATCATTGTTTGGTAGGAGGCCGTCAACCCATTCGTCGCGCTCGCGATCGAGCCCAGCACGCTGTCGCCCGCATCCACTTTCTGAAGCCCCAGCGGCTTGCGCAACAGCATCTTCTTTCCGAGGTCCGGGAACGTCCGCCCGGACGCTGACATCTCCGTCGGGTTGAGCGGCGGCCCTACCGCCTGCGAGGCGAGACTTGCATTCCGGATGTTGATGATGAACTGAACCGGGCTGCCGCGGTAATCGAGCACCCAGACCTTCGCGGAGGCGTCCCTGCCCCCGAACGGGTTCACCCCGTTGAAATCAGGCTGGGCTCTGCCGTTGTGAAACTGGCGGTGATTGAACACCGCGTTGAGCGCCGAAGGCGTGTTCTTCTCAGTCACCTGCCTCACATTCGTCCCGTTGACGTTGAACACCGGGTCGGCCACCGACGTCACTGTCTCGACGCCGTTCTTTGTGATCCCCGCGAACGCGCTTTTCCGAACGCCTTGCGAACCGGCTATGTTGTCCGCGTCCACCGCCGGAGCGGCCAGGAAGTCCGTGAAGGGAAAGTCGCCCGCAGCCAGCGCCGCGTTGGCCGCCTTGGGCCCCCAACTCTTGTCCGGCCCTGGCGCAAGCTGGTTCTTCCATCGGACGTCCGCCCCCGCCTGGAAATGGCAGGTCGCGCACGCCGTCTTATCGTCGCTGCCCGCCTGCATATCCCAGAACAGCGCCTTTCCCAGCCGAATCGCCGCCGGCAAATTCGCCACATAGTCCCCGAGGTCAGCCCTCAACGTCGCCAACCCGGTCGCCGGATCTTTCGGGATCACCGGGTTGGCGACCGTCTTCAACGACGCCAAAGGTATGAATGGCGCGATTACCGGGCCGAAACCAAGGTTCGGACAGGTAAACGTCTGCACCTGCGCCGGCAGGCTCGCTGCCATCAGTCCTGCGATCGCCGTGACGAGCCCCACACTCGCGGAACCCGCGGAACCGCCAGTCAAACTCCGCAATAAATTCGCTTTCATATTCCTGTTCCTTTCAACTTTCTTATCGTGTTGTCGGCTGAAAGGGCTTCATTCTGTTTCAGCTCACCTTTTGGAACGTGACCAGGATTACTCATGTCCACCATGAGCGGTAGTCAGGAAGAACGCTCTCGCCTGTCAGGAGATCCCTGACACGCGGCCGCTTTGATCCTTACAGGGAAGCCCCGTGCCGGGTCACGAACGCGAATGGCTCGACTGTATCAAATCGCGCCAACCACCGAGCTGCACCCCGGCTTACCACGGCAAGGTGGATGTACCTCTCGTCCTCAGCGTGCTTTCGCTAAAATTGGGCCGGTCGATCCGGTTTGATCCCGAAACTGAAAAGATCGTTGATGATCGCGAGGCCGCGCGGTTGGCCGTCCCCACCTATCGCGCTCCGTGGAAGTTTCCAGAACAATATCTGTCCTGAGAAATCTGCGGTACGCCCGCCGGGTTGGATTCTCAGACGCAGATCACAGCGAACGGATCCGGTAGAATCTGCTGGGATATTTCGTCCCCTCGGGATCTTTGAAATAGGACGAGCCGCCCGTGAGCGTATTGGTTCCTACCGGACTCCACACAGGGTGGACCAGGTCAGTGGTCGCTTCGATCACGACGGTTTTGTTCGTTGCCCAGGAAATGGCGAAGCTGGAGGCTTTGGCTTGAGCGCCGGAGGCGTTGTTCAGGATCACCGGATTTGGCAGTTGCCACGGGGCTGTGGGACGACCGTAAAAGGTGGGACCCCAGCCGGTCGTTCCCGGCAGGTAATAGACGGTCGCGTTGGTCGCGCCCGCAAACACCGAGGCGTCCGCCGAGGGTGCGTTGCCTTTAAAGAAGACGCCGGTGAGGCTGCCGCATTCAGTGAACGCCGAAGGCCCGATGCGGGCGACATTCTTACCGACAGTGACGCTCGTGAGGCTGGAGCAGTGATAGAACGCTCCGTCCAAAATCGAGGTGACGCTGTCAGGGATCGTGACTTCAGTCAAACTCGTGCACCAAAAGAATTCCCAGTATCCGATCCTCGTGACGCCGTTTCCTATCGTGGCGCTGGCCAGGTTGAAGCACGAACAGAACAACCACCCTCCAAGGCTGCCGGCGCTGCCGGGAATCGTGACACTCCTCAGGCCCGTGCAGTGATAGAACGCTTTGTTCCCGATGCCGGTGACGCCCTCAGGGATTGCGATACTGGTAATGGTTCGGTGCTGAAGGAAGGCTTTATCCCTGATATACCCAACTGGCAGGCCGTTAATCGTGCTGGGGATGATCACGTCGCCCCCGGGACCGTAGTACCCGGTGATGATGATCACCCCATTATTGGTCGAGTAAGTAAATTGCGCTTGCACCCTGAGGGTGGCGATGTGGAAAAGTGCCAGCCCGAGGGCGGCTACGGTCAGACCAAGTGGTGTCTTCATATTGCTCCTGTTTCCTGAGGTCGAAGTTGAGCCCGGGAAAACCGCCGTTCAACGCTTGCACAAATCATGCGGGGTGGCCTGCTTGAACGCAACACCCCCACACCGCCGCAATCGAACACGGCATTCACGGGAAGTTACTGCTTCTTATGATACACCCCGATACGTTCACTTACAAGACCGGTTGCTGATTCGGCTGGGGCCGTGATTCGGCTTGCCGAAGCCCCTTGAAAAGGTTAGTAAATAGTCAGTAACGCTCCCGTTTATGAAATTGAAGCCACGCTACGGCTTCACTCTGATCGAGTTGCTGGTTGTCATCGCCATCATCGCGATCCTGGCGGCGATGCTGCTTCCCGCGTTGGCGAAGGCCAAAGAGAAAGCCAGCCGCACCGCCTGCATCAATAACCAAAGGAATCTCGCGCTCGCGCTGGCGATGTACACCAGTGACAACAACGACGCGCTGCCCTGGTGCCAATGGTATAACAATTATGGTCCCAGTTGGATTTACATGCCCAAGAACGGCCAGGCGCCGGACCCGTATGTGCTGGTCAACGGGTCCCTCGTCGATAACACCAACGACATTCCATTCATCGAGCAGGGCCTGTACTACCGGTATCTTCGAAACCGGCAGGTGTACTACTGTCCGTTGGACCGAAAGGGCAACCCCGACTTCATCTACCGGATCCAGCGCGTCTCGAGCTATATCATGAACGGCGCCGTGTGCGGCTTTGGCGCCTTCAATCGACCTACGTTCAAGATCAGCCAGTTTAACCCGGCGGCGTATGTGCACTGGGAGCCTAAAGTAAATAACGAAGGGGGACTCCAGGGACCCTACGCCTATAACACCGGCCATGACGCCAGCCAGATCCCAAATGACCGCGAAGGAATCGGCAACCGCCACGGCAAAGGCGCCGGCATAATTGGGTTTGACAGCCGTGTTCACTGGATTTCGCTCCAGCAATTCAACCGCGAAGCATCCAGGCACCCGGGCTTGCTTTGGTGCGTCCCGGGAAGTCCAACCGGGGGGTTCTAAGCCTGCGCTCCCTGCCGTTCGCGGCAGCAACCCGCCCAAGAACGTCACTCTCTTGCCAAACGGCGGCGAGTCGGCAAATTCTCCCGCATGGCCTTTTTCACTCGCAGAATCGGCAGGACGCTGACTTTCGGTTTGCTCCTGGCCTGCGGCGCGGTCGCAGGGGCAGCGGGCTTTCAGTTCTTTGAACCGGTCCAGCCCCCCCGCCCGCTGCAGGTAATGGTCCATCGCGGGGAAGCGCGGCAGGCTCCGGAGAATTCACGCGCCGCGTTGAGCCGCTGTATCGAGGATAATCTGGAATGGGCTGAGGTGGACGTCCGGCTAACGAAGGACGGGCAGCATGTCCTGTGGCACGATGCCCGTTTCGTTGACGACTCTGCAAAAACCTGGGAGATCGCCGGGCGCAACCTCACGGAACTGCTGACGGTGGACCTGGGGTCACGTTTTGCGGCGCGCTACACCGGGGAACGACTGCTCTCGCTCAAGGATTGCTTCGCCCTCTGCAAGGGGCGTCTGAACCTGTATCTCGACTGCAAGGCGACCAACCCCGAGCAACTCGCCAGGGAGGTTCTCGAAGCGGGAATGGAGCGCCAGGTGATTGTGTATTCCTCCCTGGAAGAACTGCGCCGGGTCAGTTCAGCGTCACAAAATGGAGTTGCGACCATGACGAAATGGCATTCGGGAAACGGCTCGCCGGAATTCGCGGTGACCAACGGTTTGGCTGCGGTTGAGATCGATGCGCCGGAGCTGACCCAAGCCATCCGCGAATCCTTTTCGCGCGCCGGGATAAAGGTCGAGGCCAAAGTCCTGGGCGCCTGGGATCAACCGGGGATGTGGGAGCGCGCGCTCGCCGCGGGAGCAGATTGGATCCAGACGGATCTGCCCGAGGAGGTTGTTGCCTATGCACTCTGGCGGCGGCTGCCAAAACGCCCGGTGCAGATCTCCCTTCATCGCGGCGCGAACCGTTACGCGCCCGAAAACACATTGCCGGCGTTCGCGAAAGCCATCCGCATGGGCGTGGACTTCGTTGAATTCGATGTGCGCACGACCAGCGACGGAGCGTTCTTCCTGCTGCATGATTCCCGCCTCGAGGGAAAGACCGACGGTATCGGACCGATTGATCGACAACCGGCGGACGCAATTCGAAAACTCAGCGCGGGGGTGAAGTTCGGGAAACCGTATGCCCCGATTCGCCTGCCTTCGATGGATGATTTCCTGGGCGAGGTCGCCGGCAAGGTGGGTTTGTATTTCGACGCAAAGGCGATTCCACCCGGAGCCTTGACCGCCGCCCTTGAACGCTACCAGGTGGTTGACCGCACGGTGGTGTATCAATCGCCTGCGTACCTCTCCAAGCTAAAAGGGATCAACCCGCGCATCCGCGGGCTCGCGCCCTTGGGCCATGCCGAGGATCTTGCCGCTCTGGCCAACGGATTGAAACCCTATGCTGTGGACGCGGATTGGGACATTCTGTCGAAAGACCTGATCGACCGCTGCCACGCGGCAGGTATCAAAGTGTTCTCGGATTCGCTCGGCCGGCACGAAACGATCGACGACTACCTGAAGGCAATGGACTGGGGTATCGATCTGATCCAGACGGATTACCCCTTACGCGTCATGCGCGCCATCGAGTTGCGTGCCGTTCCAAAACTGTAGGAACCGACAGCACGAAAGCCCGAGCATCACGATCCGCCAGAGGCCGACAAACTCCACCGCAGTCTCACTCTACCGCACCACGATTCCAGGAGAGCCCATTCCGCTCGAGCGCATGCGTTGGGACCACAAACCTGCTACGATGCAAGGGCCACCTCTCCCTCTCCCCCTCTGGAGGAGAGGGCTGGGGAGAGGAGGCTCGTTCGTGCTTCCTTGGCCGGGTTTGTGGGGAGGAGGCCCTTCCCTGCTTCTTTCGAATTTCTAAATGGCCGCGTGCTTCTTTTCTATCCGCCGCAGATGCCACGCAATCAGCGCCAGCAGGCAGGTCATCAGAATACTTATCAGCAGCGTCAAGCGGTTGGTGTTGCGCATCCCCGCGTGAACATCGCCCCGCACGAGCCAGCCGATGACCTCTTCCTGAATTACCGGACCCAGGCTGCCCAGCCCGTTGACGAGTCCCGCGACCGCCACGGCGTTCACTTCGCCGGCCACCTGCACCGACGCCGCGCCGCACAGCAACGTATCGGGTCCGTATAACATGAAACCGACGATGCCAAAACAGAGCGCGAGCGCCGCGGGACTGCCGCCGAATTGAAGCACGGCAAGGCACCCGACAATGACGCCCAGGGACATCACCGCGCACACGGCCGCCCAGTTGCCTTTGAACCACCGATCCAGGGCCCAGCCCGCGAGCAGCACGCCTCCGAGACCCGCGAAATCGAAGACTTGCGAGTAATAACTGGCCCGCGCAACGTCGAGCCCCTGGATATTCAGAAAAGATGGCAGCCAGGAATCGAGCGCGTAGCGCAGGAACTTAATGCAAAAATAGCTGATCCCCATCGCCAGAATGATCGGATTGGTGCCCAGTTGGAAATATTGCCTGAGTGTCACCCGTTCCTCCTGCGACGCCTCGACCGCGCGCGTCTCCGCGGGTTGCGCTTCAATGATTGGGTCCAGGCCCACATCCTCAGGCCGGGTGCGCTGCCAAAAGAAAAGCAGCCACCAGATGCCGAAGCTCAGCAGCGTGCAGCCCCAGAAGGACCAGCGCCAGCCATAGCAGCCGAGCAGAAAACCTCCCAGCGATTTCACCAGCATGTTTCCGAAAAGGTAGTTCGTGGACCAAAAGCCCATCACCGTGCCGCGTTCGGCCGGCCGCAGCCAGTGCGACACCGCGCCGACACTGCCCGGCCAGCCGCTGGCCTGGACCAGGCCGTTGAAAAACATGAACACCAGAAACGTGGCGAAGGAATTGGCAAATCCGAAGATCACGTTGAACAGCAGCGAAAGGCCCAGGCCGCCGAGCAGCAGCACTCGCGGCCCCCGCCGGCGGCCGACGTAACTGTTGATGAACATGCCGGCCATGTAGGCAACGAGGTACGCCGTCCAGATGTGGGCGGTATCTCCCAGCTCCCAGTGCAGATCCTTCGCGATCGTGGTTTTGCAGATCGTGAAGGTCTTCCGCGTCAGGTAGTAGCCTCCATACGCAAAATAACTCGCGATGAGGATGCGCCATCGCCAGGTCACCTGCGCGGGAGACAAAGCGGTCAAGCCCCGGCGATTGGCATTCGCCTCATCCACGCCGCAGGCTCCGGATGCTCTCGATTAAATGATCCAGCGCCTCCCGGGACTGGCGCGGGTTCAGTGGCAAGGTCACCAGCCGCTCCGCCACCCGCTCCGCCACCGGAAATTGGCCCGGGCGGAAACCGCGCTTCCGGAAAGCGGTCGCGTAGTGAAGCGGGGTATAATGGGTGCCAACCTTGATCCCCTTCTCATAGAGCATCGCGTAAATGAAATCGTCCTTCATTAAGCCGAATCGCTCCGCGTCGAGCTGGATCGGATAGAGATGGAACACATGTTTGAAACCGGGAGGAACTGTCGGCAGCGTGATGCCGGGCAGATCGCGCAACCCTGCGGAAAGGTAGGCGGCGTTGTCGATGCGCCGTTGGTTGAGCTGGTCAAGCTTGCGCAGTTGCACCACACCGACGGCGCCCTGGGCGTCGGTCATGCGGAAATTGTAGCCGCAGTCGTCGAAATCCTGCCACCAGAACCGTTTGCCCATCGGGAATTTCGCCTCGTCGAGCGAGCAGTATTTTGTGCTGCGGCCGTAAACCCGCGTGCAATGTGACCGGTACAGTGCGATCCGTTCGAACAGGGCCGGATCATCGGTCACCACCATCCCGCCCTCGCCGAGAGTGGAAATGTTTTTCTGTTCGTGAAAACTAAAGCACCCCGTCGTTCCCATCGAGCCTGCTTTGCGGCCCTTGTATTCGGCGCCAACCGCGTGGCACGCGTCCTCGATTACCGCCACGCCATGCTGCCGCGCAATCGCCAGGATGGCGTCCATGTCGCAGCACAGCCCGTACAAATGCACCGGCAGGATCGCGCGGGTTTTTGGTGTGATTTTCGCTTCCAGTTGGGCGGCGTCCAAGTTGCAGGTCACCGGGTCTACATCCACGAAGTCCACTTCGGCGCCAAGCGTCACCCCGGCGGCAGCGGTCGCGATCCACGTCAGCGGTGACGTGATGATGCGGTCGCCCGGCTTCAGGTCGATCGCCACCAGCGACAGGAACAACGCGGCGGTGCCGTTGGTGACCGCCCGCGCATGGGCCACGCCGCAATACGCCGCAAACTCCTTCTCGAACTGGATGCAGGCCTCGCCACTGGTCGGCGCACCCTGGCGCAGCACCTCGATCACGGCCCGCTCCTCCTCCGCGCCATACTCGGTCCCCGATTTGATCTGCAGGTCGAACTTCAGTTTGGGTGGGCTCATGCGGCCGAAGTATTGCCGCGTTCGAGAATTAAGGAAAGCCCTTCATCGAACGTGCGCAAGGGAGTCTTGAGCTGCGCGCCAGCCTTCGCGCATTGGAGCGAGACATCCCGGGGACGCGGCGCGCGGCCTGACCTTTCGGCCGGTGGCTGCGCTGCGAGCAGATGCAGCGGAAACCCGAATCGAGCCGCAATCGTTTGGTTCATCTGCAGCCGATTAACGCGCGTGAGACCTGCCAGGTGAAAAACGCCGCTCTGCCCGCCGCCCGCCAATTCGAGCAACGCGCGCCCGAGCGTGATCACGTCTATCGGCGTACGGACTTCCTCCGCCGCGGTGCTGACGGTTTTCCCGGCCTTGAGCGCGGTGACCACCCGCATCAGGAACGAGTTGCCGGCGCCCCACAACGGCAGGCCGACCACCAGCGCGAGTCGCGCGATGATCCCCTGGGCGCCGAGCCCGCCGACGCATTGTTCGGCCTCGACTTTGGTTTCCGCGTAGAAGTTCACCGGCCCCGGCGAATCCTCTTCCCGGTAGGGAGCATGCTCCCCGTCGAAAACCGTGTCGGTGGAACAAAAGACCAGCCGCGCCCGCCCGTGGCCGCACAATTCCGCTAGCGTCCGCGTCATTTCCACGTTCACCGAGCGGGCCAGCGCCTGGTTCGCCTGGCAAAAATCGATGTCGGCAATCGCCGCCGTGTGAACCACCGCGTCGGGCCGGACCGCGATGAAAACCCTTTCCAACGCCGCCGCGTCCAGTGGATCGACTGCGTGCCAACGCCAATCCCGCCGGGCCTTTGCCTCCCCGCCGCGCGACAGCGCGTGCAATTCCCACTCGTCCCCCGCTTGCACCAAAACGCTGCCGGCCACAAAGCCGTGTGCGCCTGTGACCAAGAGCTTTCTTTTCGCGTTCATGTTCAGCGTGCCGATCCGGTTGCCTGATACTCGGCGCGCGCGTCGCTTCGTTCAAGGAGCGATTCGGTTTTCCAGGCTAAGAATTGAGGGAAGGAGCTACCAGGCCGCCTCCACGGTGCGGACAGTGGCCACCCAACGAACTTCTCCCTCGAAAGCGCCGGACGGCAGCTTCCCGTTCCGGACTAGAATGATGAGCGCGTCATTCGCATCGTCCGCGCTGACGTCTGCGGATCGCCCGGTCATCTCTTCATAGATGGAGCTGGCGCCTCCCCAGAAGGTGGTGGTGTCGCCCACACGCTTTAGGTATCCGGAAAGTTTATACGAGCTCACCAGGTGGTTGGCGCCGAATCCAACCAGCAGGCCGTCGATAGTCATCGCGCGCTCGGGCCCCACGGTTATCCGCTTGCTAACGCCATCGATGAACAGCTCGACGTCGGGCTCGCTATAGCTGCTAAGGGCGGTCCGGCGCAGCACGTAGGTGGAAGCCTGGGCGTCTCCCGGCGCAGCGAATTGGCCGCTGGCATAGACCATCTGGCCGTAGTTCGCCGCCACCGCGTTGCGTCCGCCGGGTATGGTCGCGTAAGCGGCGCCGGCTGTGACGGTGTTGTCGCTGCCGCCGCCCACCGTGCCGCCGGCGACATTTATGCCGACATTGTTGCGCAGTCCGCCGGCGATAGTGGCATACGCGCTGTTGCCCGTGGCTTCGTTGTCGCTGCCGCCGCCGATGGCACTGGAGGGCGAGTTGGTTCCGACAGAATTTCGCCGCCCGCCTGCGATTGTCGCGTACCGGGAGCTGTTTCCGATGCTGTTGTTTTCCCCGCCCGCGACCGTGCCGGAATCCGACTCGATGCCAATGCCATTGTTGTAGCCGCCTGGAATGGACGTGTAAGCCGAGTTGGCGTCGATGTCATGGTCATAGCCCCCGCCGATGGCGGCGTAAAGGCAGTTGGTGCCGATACTGTGATTGCGTCCCCCCGCGATGGTGGCGTAAGGGGAATAGCTCCCAATATGGTTGTTTTGTCCGCCGGCGACGGTGCTCGCCGGCGCGGCGATGCCGATGGTATTGGTGTAGCCCCCGGCAATGGTGGAGGAAGCCGAGCTGCTACCCACGCTGTTATTGTTACCGCCGCCAATAGCACCATTGCTGGCATGTTCATCTATCTGGTTGTTGTGCCCGCCGGCAATGGTCGCATCACTGACGTCCCGCGCGACGGTGTTGCTTTCGCCCCCGCTGATCACGCTGTGCCAGGAGTTGATTTCAATGGCGTTGTTCAGCCCGCCCCCGATGGCCGCGTAAGAAGCTCCACCTGCGATGCGGTTGCTCCAGCCGCCGCTAATCACCGGATAGTGGCCCGCATTGCTGGCGATCCGGTTCAGGCCACCGCCCGCTATGGTGCCACCTTCAACGACTCCCATGATCAGGTTGCTCTCGCCTCCACTGATTGCGCTGTAGTCCGAGGACACCGCGATTGAGTTGCCGTGGCCGCCCGCAATGGTGGCATGGAGAGAGTTAACGCTGATGCTATTGCCTGCGCCCCCACTGATCACGCTCTTGGCCGAAGCGATGTCATTGTCCTGACCGCCCGCGACCACACTGAGAAAGGCGTCGGTTGCGATGTCATTTCCCGCGCCACCGCCGACCGCGCTGTGATATGCCCTCAGGCCGATAGTGTTCTCGCTCCCCCCGGCAATGCTGCTGCCCGAGGCGTAGTAGCCGATGGCGTTGTCGAATCCGCCCGCGATGGTGGAGCCACGGGCCGACAGCGTGTTGCCGAAGCCCGCATTAAAGCTCGGCCTGAGCTGGCTCGCATCATCCATCCAGTAATCAATGCTAAAGACGGGTTGATTCGCGACGCCGAGCTCGAGCGACCTCGCATCGAGGGTGCCGAGGAAATTCAACGGCGTCGTCGTCCCTGCGTTTCCGCCCAGCCGCCAGAACGTATTCGACGCCAACGCCGGACCCAGGTCGGCCGGGGTGAGGCTGCCGTCCGCGACCTGGAGGGAGCCCACCGAGCCCGCAGTAAGACCCGCGCTGGTCACGCTGCCCGGAGAGACCGACTTGGCTTCGGAGGCGATTCCGGCGTCCGGCGCATAGAAAGCGTAGGGAGCGGGCGTGAGCGGCTGGCGTGGGACGAGCGTCGTGAAGCCGCCGACCGAACCGTTCGTCCGCACGGCAATTTGCAGCCAGCGCGCGTCCCCGGTGAACATGGGGACGCCGAAGTCAAGGGTCGTAGTGAAAAGCCCGTTGGCCGCGACCACCACGTTGGTCAGCGGTTTTAACAGCGAGGCGCCGCCGCTCGCCGCCCCGAACAGGGTGAACTGCAAATCAAACGTGCCCTCCGCCGGCGCGCCGGAATCGGTTAAGTGTCCCTGGTAGGTGAAAGCGTTGCCCAGCGGCTCCGCGGCGGCGGCAGTCAGACCCACGAGGGCGAAACACAGCATAATTGCACAGCGGGTTTTCATCGGGAGTTCCTCTTTCTCGTTTATAACTACAGGTTCATCGACCGAGCGGCTCGGCCCCCGCCAGGGCGAAAAAAAGCGCGCGCGCGAACGTCTAACAGGGGCTGCCGAACGTATGATCTGTCCCCCGCTGCGACTGAGCAAGCCATTTATGCGCGCAGAACCAACCCGGTCTTGCGACGCGGAGCGCCGGTTTTCAACCGGCTTAGCAACTCCGTCCTGAGACCCGGAGCGCCGGTTTGCAGCCGGCTTA
>DATDCV010000516.1:0-7784 GCA_036524155.1 Verrucomicrobiia bacterium | reverse complement strand
AGCTTGCGCGCCGCCGCGCACTTCTCGGTGGCGATGTTCAAGTCCTTTGCCGCGGTGTCATAGTCCTGACGCTTGATGGCGTCCTCCGCCTGGGTCCAGGCGTTAGTGGCATCCTGCATTGCGGCCGCGTACTGCTCGACTCTGGTCTTATTGGCATTGATGGCGGACTGGACGATGGTCTGTCGTTGCTTCAACACCGTCTCGAGCCGGTCCACCGCGGCGGCGTCGCCCAGCCTGCGCGCCGCCGCGCACTTCTCGGTGGCGGTGGTCAACTCCTTGGCCGCGGCGTCATAGTCCCGGCGCTTGATGGCGTCCTCCGCCTGGATCCAGGAGTTAGTGGCATCCTGCATTGCGGCCGCGTACTGCTCGGCTTTCGTTTTGTTGGCGTTGATAGCGGCCTGAACGGCGCGCTGCCGTTGGCCCAACAGCGCCAGTAACCGGTCGACCTTGGCCGCATCCCCCAGGGGCCGGGCGGTAGCACACTGATCGGTCGCATCGGTCAAGTCTTTCGACGCGGAGGCATAATCCTGCCGCTTGAACGCCTCTTCTGCGCGGCTCAAGGCGTTGGTAGCTTCCTGCATCGCCGTGGCGTACTGCTCGGCTTTCGTTTTGTTGGCATTGATGGCGGCCTGAACGGTGCTCTGCCGTTGGTTCAGTACCGTCACTAACCGATCGACCTTGGCTGCATCCCCCAAGGGCCGTGCGGTAGCGCACTTTTCGGTGGCGGTGGCCAACTCCTTGGCCGCGGCGTTATAGTCCTGGCGCTTGATGGCCTGCTCCGCCCGGCTCAAGGCGTTGGTGGCTTCCTGCATCGCCGTCGCGTACTGTTGTGCTTTAGTCTTATTGGCATTGATGGCGGTCTGCACGACGGCCTGCCTTTGGTCCAACAGCGTCTGCAACCGGTCCGCCTTGGCTGCGTCCCCCAGGGTCCGTGCGGTTACACACTTCTCGGTCGCGGCGGTCAGATCTTTGGCGGCCGCGTCATAGTCCTGCCTCTTGATGGCAGCTTCCGCCCGGTCCCACGCATTGGTCGCCTCCGTCAAAACCGCCAGATATTTCTGCGCCTGCAGGATCTGCGATTCGAACTGCTTTCCCGCCGAATCCTCCGGCTTTAATCCCCGAGCCTTGCCGGTCCACTCCAGCGCGACGGCAAGGTTGGTTTTGAAGGCGTCCCTGGCCGATATCAGCGCCGCGTCGAAGGCCTCGTCCACGCGTTGGTTAATTCTTGCCGTCCACTGCTTCACCTCCGGCGAGTCCTTTCTGTATTTTGCGGCCAACCCGATTTCCTTCTGGGCCAAAATCAGGTCTGGAACCGCAAAGGCTTCCTTGGCCTTCCGCACGTGGGTTTGGGATTTCTTTTCGCGGTTCGCCGTCCAAAGGGAAACGGCGCCGTAGCACAGCAGCCCCACCAAACAGACCGCGCCGGCGCCGGCGAGGATACGCGGCAGATTGCGGGCAGCGGCGCTGGGCTCGAATGCTTTGGCGAGGTCCTCGAGGTTGACGGCTTGGAGGGAAAGCTGTGGGTCCAGGAGTTTGTTGCACCAGCCGAGCCAAAAGTCGGCGTCTTTGCCCAGGGCCTCCCAATCGCGGGAGCGTTCGACCGGGTAATTGTAGTCGTCGTTGCGAACGAAGAGGCGGCGCTCCACCAGCTGGAGGATGATCCCGCCGATGGCGGCCAGGTCCTGGGCTTCAAGGGAATCGCGGAGTGTCGCGGAAACATCGGACAGGTCGCCGGCCTCATAGCGGGCGAATTGGACCGGGGGCGCGGGGTAGGGGTCGGCGATGAAGACGGGGGCCTTGCGCCATTCGGACCTACCGGCGCGGAAAACGTTGCTGGGTTTGAGATTGCCGTGGGAGTAGCCGCGCCACCGTTTCAGCGCCAGGCAAGCGGTGACCACACTTTGGACGACATGCCGGAGCACGGCATTGCCGGCCTCGCCCTTGCCCGTGATGTACTGCTTGAGGGAGTTGGAAAAGGAATTGGGGAGGCCGTAGAAATCCGTGACGTACCACGCTTCCGAGTCGGTGGTTCCGAACTGGTGAATGGGAGCCAGGCAGGCTTCGCCTTTGCTCTGGGCTCGCTTGAGCGGCTCGACCACCTCCTTGATAAACTTGATTCGCAGGTCCTGATCGAGGGCTTCGTCGGGTGCTGCCTTAGGGGTTTCCTCCCGACGTGGCGCATAGCACTTGATGGCATAAAGGCGCTCCTCCCGTGAACCGCTCCTCCGCGCCCTCCAGACGGTGGTTAGACGGCCGCGTTCGTCCGAAGAGGACAACGGCTGACCCACCGTCTCAAATTCGCCAAAGGTTGGCATAGGGAAACGGAAACAAACCCTTCAGCAAGAGCCCTGCGCCCGGGTCGACGGCATGGCCGGGCTAGGGTCTGGGAGGAGTCTTGATCTTGAGTCCGTCTCGCACGATCTCAACCTCAATCGTCTTTGCGGGCCATTCCTTCTTTCCTAGCAGCAGGAATGCCCGGCGGAGGTCGGCCGCCGGGTTGGGAGACTCGGCTGGCATCACCGCCATGATGGCTAATTCATAGCAGGCGCCGTCCAGCCAGGTTTTCCATTTCGGATCGGTGGCTTCGAGCACATGCCCTTCGTTGCCATAGAAGCTGTACCTCACTGCGGTGCCGGCCACGCGTTGGCGCTGGTCACTGTTGGGCTTGCAGTAATCGTCCATCCGCACCTTGTTGCGCCAGTAGTCGTCTTCGAGTTTATTAACGCCGAAAATATCGACTTCCACCGAGTCCGGCGTGTTCTTGACAAACTTGACGGTCCAGGGGACGGGTTTCCCGCGGGTGGCCGGAGGGGTCTTGGAGGCGCAGCCCGCGGTCAGGAGCCCGAGGGCAGCGCAGAGTAGAGACGTCTTGGCAATGACCTGTAACGAGTGCATGGACGTAATTTGTGCTAAGTTCATAGGCATTCAGCCGGTTGATTTGGTGTATGTCGAATAGTCACCTGCGCGGCGGGTATGGTCAAGAGGTAATCGGGAATTGATTTGGGCAGTGAATTCTGGCATTTATCTGCAAAATGGAAAATGACGCGCAACCGTCTGATCCTTTGGCCAACTTGGGATTCTCCCTGGCCCCAATCCATTCGTTCGGCGATAACACCCCGCTCCGCTTGTGTGTGCTGACGCGGCTCCAGCCCGATGCCGCCACGGGATGGTTTGTGGTGGTGCGCGAGCTGCCGAATGCCAGAGTTTACCTCGGGGCGGTCTGCGACGCCGCGGGCCGGATCCAGGAATGGGTGGAGATTTGGACACAAACCAGCGAGTTGCGGGACCTCGTGTTCTCCAGCTACGAAGAGCGGCTCACCAATCACACCTTTGACCAGCGATGGCGTTCCGAATTCGAGTCGAGCCTGGCGAACCTGCCGGACACGGTCATCGTCACGGGCATGGAAACCAGAAATCCAAACCCAGTCCTGATCGGTTTGCCGGGCGGGTCGGACGCGGCGCCGTTCGCGACCACCAGGCCGGCCGCGTGGCACCTCTGCACCGATGACGCTTTGCTTGATTCGCTGGGCTTGCCGCCTTATTCCGCGTCGCCGTTTCGTTACTTGTACCAGGCGGACGCGGGCGGCGCCAAAACGTTTCTGGCCACCTCGGCGGATGCCCCGGCCAATACGCAGGTTCAAGGCATCGAGCGGCTGACCGCCGAGCCCAACGTAACCTGCGTTTTCAACCCGCATGCCGGGTTGATCCGTGTGAACCGATTCAGCCCTCTGGATTTGGAGGCCTACCTCGAGCTGCTGGAAGGACGCGCGTGGCAGGCGCCGACGGCGGGAGTGGCCCGCTTGTTTCAGCGGGGTGTCTACGCTGAGCTCGAAACCTGGTCAACCGATCCGAAAGGCCTGCCGTTTCTGCTTTACGGAAAAGGCGCTCGGGCCGATCGCTTGAACGAGGTGTTCCTGCTCAAGCTCGCCACCCTGCTGAGCATGTTCAAAGAGGTCAGACGTTACGTGCGCGCGCATCAGCTCCCGTTGTTAAATCTCGCGCCTTCGAGCTTCCGCGTGCGGTTGCCGGAAGCGGGCGAGCAGTTCCCGGTGCTCTGGTCCGCCAGATGCCTCCTGGTCAGACCCGGCCAGGCGCATCCGCTCCAAATCAAATCCGCTGAGCAAAAATACTTCATCCGGCTGGGGAAAACCGAGCCGTCGCCGTTTCTGCCCGAGGGTCTGGGCGCCCACTCCTTTGGCATCGGCAGTGTGCGTCGTCGCAACGTCACCTCGGAGCCCGGCGGCGTCGTGCTCGAGGGGACCCTGGTCGCTGAGGACTACCTCCGGCTGGACCCCAACGATCTGCTCTGGTTCAAGCTGCCGCTGGGCGAACAGCGCCTGGAGTTTTATGCGCATGTCTACACCGCGGAAGCCGTCGGCCCGCGGGAGGCGCGGTTCCGGACGGTGCCGATGAAGGTCCCCGACGAAGTCGCCGGCATCCTGAGGAACACGTCGGCCTTTGCGAAAGCTCCTTATGAAGTATGGCCGCTGTTGAGCAGCCCGTGCGATCTGCATTCATTGGGCATCCTCGCCATACGCACGTTGCTGGCCAACAGCCAGTCCAACCTGCCGGTCATCGTCGATGATGTTCTCGGTCTGGCCCGATACCTCGGCAAAGACGCCGAGACCGACACTCCGCTGCCGGCGAAATTGAGGGCCTTGCTGGAGCGGGAGCAAAAACTATTCGACCTGGTGAGCCCCCAGGCGCTGATTCAGACGGAATGGACACCGCAGCAGGCGCGGCAGCAAATCCACCTGGATCTGTGGCTGGATACCATGGCGTGGCTGCTGCGGCTGTTCCCGGGTGCCGGGACGCAATGTTACTGCAAGAATTTCGGCGATGTCTCCCCACTGGCTCTCGAAACGGTCTTTGATGCGCCCCTGCAGGACCTGGAGCGCCTTGTGCTGCGCCTGCGCAGCGTGCTGACGCCGACCCTGGCGTCCAACGAGGAAATCGCGACCGTGATCGCCGAACAACTGGCGGCCGGTTGAGCCCGGGCCGGGGCAATCAGGGCTGTGAACAAAGTCGTAGCGTATCCGCTCGGTCTTGGGTCGGAGCGCCGATTTTTAATCGGCTTAAGCGCGCTGACGGCCGCGTGTAAGCCGAGTGCAACTCGGCGCTCCGACCCAAGACCGAGCGGATCCGTCGTAGCGCTGATTTATTTGACACTCCACCCATTCCGATCTATCTCCCACCTAAAGTTTTAATCCATGGCAGTGCCGGGCTACGATCGTGGTGCGATGATGCTGGCGGAGGAATATTTCGCCAACGAAAGCGATCTGTTCCTGGAGACCCTCCGGCGAGCCAGCCACCCCAAAGCGCTGGCGGAGCTGGCTGACAAGTGGAAGATAGACCCCCGACCCTGGGCGCGGAAACAGATCCTTGCCTACCTCGCTCAGCCGTTGAATTGTCCCGGTCACCAGCCGGTCGTGAAGCACCTGTTCAAATACGCCGAGGAACACCAGGACCACGAGCTGATGGCGGCGTTTCTCGTGGCGTTCGACCGCCAGGTACGCCGCGAGAGGCGCACCACCCGGCGGTGGGATGTTCGCGCCCGCGACGCTTACGACGAGGAAAAGCTCGTCACGGCGCGGGATGCAAGGCTCTTCAAGTACCGCACGCGGTACTATCTGCGCCGTCGGGCGTGGCGGTATTTCCGTCGGCTCGGGCACCGTGATCCGGCGGCCTATGTGGCCGCAATCATCAATCCGCTGGCCGCGTTTGAAGACAGGGATCTGCAGCTTGGGGAAAATATCCTGGACAGTTGGGCGCTGATGCACGCGTGTTTCGGAAAGCACGACGCGCTGGAGTTCGGGGCGACGCACATTCAGCTTAAGGACGGGCGCTCGCTGGCCGAGCTGTCGCCTGCGCCGGTGTTTCCGGAGGCCTGGAAGAAACCGGAGGCCGCCCCTCTCCTGCTCGGGCTGATTGTTCGCGCCAGGTCACGGTTGGTGCGGGTCTGGGCCACTCAACTGTTTCAACGCGAGCACGCTAACTTTGCGGTGGGGCTCGAAACCATTCTCGCCTTGCTGGAGCACGAGGAGGCGGAAGTCCAGCAATTCGGAGCGAAGCTGTTGGAGATCTCAACGGCGGTCGCAACACTGCCGGTTGGTTCCTGGTTCAAGCTGCTGCAGACCAAGAACGAGGAAGCGCTCCAGCGCATTTGCGACGCCTTTGCGAAACATGTTTCCGGCGACCGGCTCGACCTGGCGCAGTGCGTCGAGCTGGCCTGCGTGCGGCCTGTCCCTGTGGCGCGGCTGGGTCAGCGCTACCTGAAGGAGCGGGCGATCAACTCACCGGCGGACCGCGACCGAATTCTGGAACTGGCCAACATGAATTGCGCCGCCGTGGCCGGCGAACTGACAGCCTGGGCGCTAGGGATTCTAGGCAAGCCGGAGCATTATTCATGCGACACGGTGATACGTTTTTTCGACAGCAACCTCGCCGAGACCCGTACGGCGGCGTGGACGTGGCTGGTAGGCGATTCGCCCGGCCGGCCGGACGCGACGCTATGGAGTCGCTTGGCCGAAACGCCCCACGACGATCTGCGGCTGCGGCTGGTGGATTATCTTCAGCGGCAGGTCAAAGTGCCCGGCGCTGATCCGAACCAATTGGAAAACGTTTGGCGCTCGGTGCTGCTGGGCGTTCATCGCGGCGGGCGCCAGAAAGCGAAGGCGGTGCAGCAAGTTGCCCGCGCGATTATCGATGACCCGTCACGATCCGAGTCTCTCCTGCCGGTGCTGGCGGTGGCGGTGCGTTCTGTGCGCGGACCCGAGGCGCGCGCGGGGCTGGCGGCGGTGGTGAGTGTGATCGAGGCGCAGCCACAACTGGCTGAAGCGGTGGGGCGGTGTCTGCCCGAACTCAAACTCGCGGAGGTTCCGGCATGAACCTGAAGATGGCTTACCTGGGCCGGAGCACCCTGAGTCCCATCGCCGGGGGCCAATTGCTGAGCCTGGCGCCAAATCTCGCGCGCGAGCCGGTCTCATTCGATGCGCCGTTGCTCCAGCCGCTGCGGTTTCGCGAGGCGATCTCGGCGCTGCATGACGTCGTCATCAGCGATCTTCGGTTCAAACCGCGCGATAAGACGGCCTACGAGGAATGGAAAAAGAACGAGCGCTCACGCGTCGCATCGTTACGACAACAGGTCTACCAGGAGGCGAAAAAGGAGATTCTCGCCCGCCGCGAGGAGGCGGTGCCGCCGGACCTGGAAAAGCAATTCGGCCACTTTCGCAAAGTCTATTGGGACGCCCGCCAGAAATACGCCAGTTACCTTTTGAAAAACGACCCGCAGCTTTGGCGCATGCTGATGCCTTGCGATCCCGTCATCACCGTGGCGGATGACGTGGTCTTCTTCGAGTGCTTTTCCGCGGACGAGTCCAGCTATGGCTGTCTGACCGTGAATCGCGAAACGGCTTTCGGCAAGTCCGCCGAGACGCGGCTGGGCACCACCAACGTCGATTACTCGTGGGATTTGTTCCATCACTTCCAATCCCTGCGCTCGTATCGCGAAACCCGCTTCAAGGTCGACCCCGCCGGGTTTACCGTCGCCACTGAAGGCAACGCGGATTACCGCGAGGAAAAGATCGATTTGCCGGAAGGCTGGCTGCGCGGGTTCATGCAAACGCAGGCGGCCATGACGCTGCCCGCGCGCCGCGTGACGCTGACGCGCGAAGCGGTCTATTCCATCCTCGCATTTCTTAAGCGTCACAAAGCGCGCAAGAGCCCACGGGCATTACGGTTCGAGTTGGTGGCCGGCCGGCCGCCGGCGCTGGTGCTCGAGCCAT
>DATDCV010000515.1:0-9522 GCA_036524155.1 Verrucomicrobiia bacterium | reverse complement strand
TGCCCCCGGAGAGGGAGGCCCGTCGTTGTAGCAATTGGCAGCGTCGCCACCGTAGGGATTGTCCTGGAGTTTCCACAGGGAATTGACGTAATCGGTAACCCCCGCGGGTTGGCTGAACTGGACTATTGTCAGCGCGTGATTGTCCGCGTCATAACTGCCCAGCACCGCTTTGCTGCGTTTCGGGCTGATACCGATTTTGCTGCGGTATTTGCCGTCGGCGCTGAAGAAGATCACGTTGTCCTTTACGACCAGCCGGTCCGCGGGGACCTCCCCGAAATAATCGGAGGTGACCTGCTTGCCTAATGCCGAATCCGGCCCGGGCTTGATGGGCACTACGATCGTGGCGGACGGGGAGGGATTGTACATCCCCAGAATCCAGATAGAGACCAGCCCGGTGTCCTTTTGCCAGGCGTTCCTGCCCGCATTTCTAATCTGGTTGTCCGTTTCGAAACCTACCAGCCTCACGCCCTCGGCGGGCATGACGTCGAGCTTTCTCCAAGCCGTGGCAGCATCGAGCAGCCGCACCTCACGACTGACCGCCACTTTAAATTGCGTTCCCGAATAGTTGGTGAGCCCGAACTCGGCGGCATACTTCGCGCGGGTCGGCGACTGGCTCACCAGCTTGAATGGCAAGGTGTCGATCACCGCGGGGGTGAACCAGTCCGCCAGCTCGAACTTCGCTCCTTTGGCGAAGAAAATCGAAAACTGCCCTCCCTCAGGACCCAACCAGAAACGGTCCTCGCCGCCAAACGCATTCATGTGTGGCAGAAGTTGGCCGGACCCGATCAGTTCGCGATTGATCCAGCCGAAGCTGAGGCCGGCGTCGCCGCCCGCCGTGCTGGTCATCACCCGGCCCTGGTATTTCGCCGAGACTGCTACTTTGGCCGACCCCTGTTTGTCGCTCAGCACGACGAGGTCGGTGTGCTTTTTGAGGAAGGTAATGTCGTCGCCAAAGCTACCGGCGCTGACGGGCTGAGAGAAGAAGGCAGTCGTGGTCATGAGAGCAAGAGTAGCACTGCTGAGGTTGCGTTTCATGGCGCTGAGAATAAGGCCCAACGCCGCCGGAGGTCAACGCTTTGGACGTCCGACCCGGCCGGGCACGGCCAGGCCGAAAAGCCTCACCTCACTCGGGATCCCCGCCACGCGCCAGCGACTCGAGGGCCGCTTGCGCCCCAACAACAAGCGCATCGACCCGACAATCAAGCGCGTAATCAGAAGGCGCCTCGAGGGTGTACGAAAGCCGGGTCTTATACGTGAGCAGATAGAAAGCCTCCGGCCATTGCGGCCGCGAACGCGGGTCGACGCTGGGGCGGATAATGCCATTATGCGCCGGGCGGTCTTCGATGGATTCGGACGTGTCGATCGGGCAAACGCCCGCCACACAGGCCACTATCTTTTCCGCCAGCGACGGCTGATTGTCCGGATTAAGTTCGTATACATAAAACCCGGCGGATTCCCAATCCTCATGCAGACAAAGGCACAAATCGAAGGCGGGCTGTTGCTGGAGCCAGTGCGTATGCGCTTTGGTCTCGGCAGCAGTGAGGCTCAAGTAATCACGATTGAGATCACAACCCTCGGGGTTCTCACGTCGATTCTGGATGAAGCCGGCACGGTTCAGACACGGGCAGATCCTGATCTCAAGATTCGGTGGCCAGCGATTATCGTGCAGCAGTCGACGCATCGCCAGCGGCCCGGCAGGTTCATCCCCGTGAATCCCACTGGAAAGATAGACACGCCAGGTGCGGTCCCGCTGGCGCGGGGGATCGCCGGCGCCCCGCCAGAAAGCGAGGAGGGGCAACTTCCCGGTTACGGGCACTTCCTCCACCGTCCATCCCCGGCGGCGCGCTGCCTCCAGGCAGTCGTTCAGGACTGCTGCAATATCGATGGTATCTCCACGGTAGCCGTTGAGATTCCGACCGAGCCGCCTCCGGACCTCTGTCGAAAGGGCCACCGGGTTGGTTTTAGTCATCCGCATCTCCGTCACCCGCTTATTTTATCCACTTTCGCCGGGAGTGCGAACGGCCGGCTCAGAAGTTATCGGAACGGTGAGGGTCCCAGCGGGGGTCTAAACCCAGGTCTTTGAGCATCTGCAAATCTTTTTCGACCGGCTGGTTCAAGGTAGTCAGATAATTCCCGACCATCAGAGCGCTTGCCCCCGCCGCGAAGATCCAGCTTTGCAGATCACGCAGGTTTACCGCCCGCCCGCCGGCGACCATGATTTCCTGCCGCGGCAGGACTAAACGGAAACAGGCGATCGTCTTGAGAATCTCCAACGGTTGCAGGGGTTCTTGCGCGGCGAAAGGTGTTCCCGCAATCGGATTGAGGATGTTGATCGGAACGACGTGGACGCCGGCTTCCTGGAGGGCAAACGCGAGGTCCCGCCTGTCTTCCCGGGTTTCGCCCATGCCGATAATGCCACCCGAACAGAGCATGATCCCCGCCTGCTTAAGATACTCCAAGGTCCGAACCCGGTCTTCGTAACTGTGGGTTGTGCACACCTTGGGAAAAAAGCGCCGTGAGGTCTCGAGGTTGTGATTATAGCAGGCCACCCCGGCTTGCTTCAAACGGTCCGCGACGGTTTGGTTTCTAATCATGCCCAGGGAAGCGTCGGCACGAACTGTGCCATTCCGGGTCATGGTCTCGAACTGTCGGCAAAGCTCATCCAGGACGGGGCCCTCTTCAAGGCCCCGCCACGCCGCGACCAACCCCAGGGCCGTAACGCCGTTGCGATGGGCTTCTTCCATGGCCACCTGAACTGCCGAACCATCGATCAGCCCATAACGCGGGGCATCCGTCGCGTATGCGGCGGATTGCGCGCAGAACCGGCAGTTCTCGGGACAACCGCTGGCTTTGACGTTGACAATCGAGCAAAGGTGAATTCTGTTGCCTTTGAAGTGTTCGCGGACACGGTTGGCACAGGCCAGCAGGTCGAAAATGTCGGCGCGCTCTTCCAGATCCAGGAGCCACAGCGCTTCGTCTGGTGAGAGGGCACCCCCTGCCCGAACACGCGCCCCAAATTCAAGAATCCGATCGGTTGCCGCGTCCGCGGATCGGCCCAGCCTGGCACTGCCATTTGCGTCAACTAGTACACTCATGATAGTTGACAGAATAGCTCGCGAAACAAAGGAAGCAACCCGCGAATGGTTGCGACCATTTGGTCCAGCCGTGACCCGAACGGGGGTCGCGGCATGGAGAGTGGGTCTGGGCAACGAGTTCCGCTCAGAGCGAGTGCGGTCCCATCCGGGCAGGGCGCTCGACCTGCGGTTCGGCAGCAACGCTCAACTGGCAGACGATTTCGTACGGTTGGTCCTCAAACTTGAACACCAACTGCAACCCGGTCAGTCGATTTGCCACACAAAAGTCGATCGCCGCCGAGGAACTCACGAAGTCCATCGCCTCGGAACTGGCGGACACCCATCGGTCGATGTCCCGAAAGAAAAGCCCCGTGTTCTTCTGCTGTAGAAGGATTCGCATAAACCGGTCGCATTGTCTTCGGCGCGCCCGTTCTCGTGGGCACTGGTTATGCCGTTCCCGAAACTGTTCTGGAGTCTATGCCAAAACACGGGAACCGCAAACCCGAAATTTGGATAAATCTGGCAAGCGGCCTGCTGCGATGACGGAATCCATGGTCCGCCAGGAAGCGCAAGTCGCACCTCGGCTTCAGGAAAAACAGCCTCCGCTGACACACGAACACCGGAAGGTTGCCGTGAGGTGTCTAAACCCGCTCCAGGATTAGCGGACGACCAGCCCGAGGATGTTCTGTCGGGGAACAGGCCCATAGCTACGGCTGTCAACCGAGTTCTTGCGGTTGTCACCCAGCAGGAAATAATGGCCCGGGGTGCAATGGTAAGTCTGCGCTTTGAAGGAGGAGCCGAAAGTGGGGGTCCCCGACAAAAGATAGGGCTCCGCGAGCGGCCGGTCATTTAGATACACAGACCCTTCCTTGAGAGTGACGGTATCGCCGGCGATGCCAATTACCCGCTTCACCGAGTAGCCGTTATCTGAAGGGTCGCGAATGACCACGACCTCACCGCGCTGCGGCGAACGAATGTGATAGACCCATCGGTTAAGCAAATAACTTTCCGAGTCTGACAGCGTGGGAACCATGCTCATCCCCACAACCCTGACTGACTGGAGGAAAAACCGGCTGATCAGAAAATAACAGCCCCAAGCCAGGAGAGCGACTGCCAGGAGTTGTTGCAGCTGCGACCACAATGCGCGAGCACGGGTGTGGGGCTTGCGGCTTGGTTCGACTAGAGGCTGTTCAGTCTCAACTGCTTGTGTCGCGTTCGATGGCGCGGGCTCGGTCATTACTGCCGTGATTATTCACTGCCGGCGTGCAACGGCAAGGGTGAAACAGTACCGACCCTCCTTCCGTACACTCCCTCATTAGCCATACCCCGAGCGCCCGTCGGTATTCATTTAGCCGGAGCGGCCCGCCGATTTAACATTGCCACTTTTGACAGAGCCTCTCGCAGGTTCTCAAGGAGAAACGGCTTGCTGATCAGAAAATCGATTCCGGCCAAAGAACGCTTGGTGGACTGCAGCATCTCCGCGTAAGCGGTAATCATGACCACCGGCTGCTCCGGGGCGCGGGCTTTGATCCGCGCTGCGAACTCGTCCCCTTTCATCTGCGGCATCTCGAAATCGGTGATTACCACGTCGAATCTCCCCGGCTCGAACGCCGCCAAACCTTCGCTCGCGCTGTGCGCGACCTCGACATGGTGGCCATCGAAAGCCAGCATCATCCGGACCGCGTCACAGACTAAGGGTTCGTCGTCAACCACAAGTATGCGGCGAGGTATGAAAGCAGGCACGCTCATCTCAACTCAAGGACCGATGTTACGATGCCTTGCCGCTGGGAGCCAGCTTTTGTTGGCTGCCGCTGACGGCGGCACACGGCGAAGAACATCCCCGCGCACCTCGCCTTGGCTGAGGGTGAGCCGGGTGGCTCCCTGTTTATTCTTGCAGGTGTGACGCGGAGATGCCCCCCTGGGCACTCAGAAGAGGACGCCGGCGATCCCCGCCCTCAAACCACGGCCGGCAGGCTCCGTTCTACCATTCCCTTCGAAATCGCGTACCGCGTCAAACCCGCCACGTCATGGATATTGAGCTTGTTCATCACCTGCTGGCGGTGCTTCTCAACCGTCTTGATGCTGATGCCCAACTCGCCGGCAATCTGCTTGTTCGAGAATCCTTCCGCAATAAGCTGCAACACCTCCGCCTCACGGCACGTCAATTCCCCCCCTTTCTTCCCCGGATGCCCACTGGCGAACGCGTCGCGACGATTCTGGCGCAACCGTTTCGCAATCGGCGGACTGAAAAACGTATTGCCCCGCTGGACTTCATGAATCGCCCTGATCAAGTCGTTGGCGGCAGTCTGTTTAAGGAGGTAGCCCGCAGCGCCTGCTTCCAATAACTGGTCCACACACTCGTCATCACCATACGACGTCAGCACCAGCACTTTCACCGACGGCACCAGCTTCAGAATCTGCCGGGTGGCTTCGACGCCGTTTAACAGAGGCATTGCGACATCCATCACCACAACGTCGGGGAGTGTCTTCCGCGCCAGCATCACCGCCTGTCGCCCGTTTTCAGCCTCACCGACGATTTCGAGATCTTCGACAGATTGCAGCAGCGCACGCAGACCTTGACGCACCACGGTATGGTCGTCCACCAAGAGTACACCGATTCTTTTCATAGGGACATTGAGACACCCTAATATGCCCTGTTTCCGCTCTTTGGGAATAGGGTATTTTGCCCAGTAGGGACTATGAAGTGTTTCTCGTCGGGAGAACGGGCTTGGGAGCTGAAACACCCTTGATCTGCCGCGAAAGGCCAAACGCGAGACCAACGGCAATCGTGAGACTGCCGGCCAACTGCCCCCAGTTGGACTTTTCGCCCAGCCAGAACGAGGCCAACGCCACGCCGAAAACAGACTGGGCAAAAATGGTCAGGGCGGCGACATTGATCGGACAATCGCGGATGATAATAAACCAAATGCTGTAGCCAATCGCGGTGCAGACAACCGCCAGCGCCGCCAGCAATAACCAGCAGCGGACCGGCAGAACCTGCGCCGCGCGCCAGGTCGCCCCGCCGTCGATGAGCAAGTTGACCGCAGTTCCCGCAAGCAATGATACCGCCAGCATTTTGGTCACGCTGACCCGGCCAACGATCGGTTTCCCCAGCACGGAATAAGCCGCTTCACAGATGAAAGAAGAGATGAAGATGAGGCTGGCGACCAGGCCCGTCCATTGAAAATCAGCCCGCCAGACCCGGTGAAGAATGGCGACTCCCGCCAAACCCATCGCAAACCCCACCGCCCGTCTGGGTCCGATATGCTCCCGAAGGAAGATAGCGGCCGCGACGGAGGTCAGAAGTGGTTCCAGCGCCATCAGCACAGATGAATTGCCGGCGGTTCCCAGTTGGTTGCCAAACACTTGCAGCCGCTGGCCTAAAACGAAGAGCATTACCCCCATGAAACAGGTCACCCACAGGTCACGGCCTTTGGGGACGACCCCAGGCAGCCAGGGCCAGGCGAGCACCAGGCACAAACCGGCCAACCCGAACCGCAACGTGACTATCCCCCCGGTCGGCAAATCCGGCCCAATGACCTTATAGGCCGAATAGACCGCCGCCCAGAAGAAGTTCATCACGAGCAGTATTATTAAATACGACGGCTTCATCTGCGTCTAATCCGTCAGAACAAATCGTGTTGCCCCACACCATGCAAGCTCCGAATGGTGGCAGGGTCACGAGGCACGGGTGGTTTTCCTCCCTGGCACAGGCAATTACAGTTTGCGGGATCGCCAACCGAACGCGTAGAATCTTTGTTTTGGATAGCTGATGAAGAATTTGATTTTGATAATCGCGGTGCTCGCGCTCGGTGCGGGCGGGTACTACGGTTGGAACACCTGGCAAAAAGCCAAAGCCGCGGCGGCCGGACCCGACCGGGCCACGACCGCACCGGTCGAGGTTCACGACATAAATTTTGCGGTCAATGCCGCGGGCGAAATCGCCCCGGCCGAGCAGGTGTCCGTTCGCCCGGAGATCAACGGCATAATCAATGTGTTGCCGGTGGACGTCGGTGACCGGTTAAAGAAGGGGGACCTGCTTTTCAAGCTGGACGACAGCGAACTGCAGCAACAAAAGGCCTCCAACCTTACCGACATCGAACGCGAAAAGCTCGGCGTGGATAAGGCGGAACGCGACTACAAGCGAGCGCAGCAGATGCTGGCAGACAAGCTTATTTCGCAGGAGCTATTCGACGACACGAAAACAAGTTACGACCTTGCCCGAAACGCGCTCGAGCGGGCCCAAAAGGCGCTCGCGATAACGGACGAGCGGTTGACGAAGACCGAAGTTCGGGCCCCTTTTGACTGTACCGTGCTGACCCGACCGGTCTCAATCGGCCAGGCGGTTTCGGGCTCGGGCGGGTTCAACAGCGGCACCGAGGTGCTATCGATCGCGGACCTCACATCGATGATCATCAACGCGCAGGTCAACCAGGCGGACGTGCCCCGACTCAAGCCCGGTGAATCTGTCGAGGTTACCATCGAGGCCGTTACGGGACTGAAGATTTCCGGCCAGGTCGAGCGGATCTCCCCCCAAGCCACGATCAAGAACAACATCAAGGGCTATCCTGCCCGGATCGTGCTCAAGAACGTCGACCCGCGGGTCCGGCCTGGGATGACCGCCAACGTCAAGATCCCAGTCGCCTCGGTCGACAATGTCACCGCAGTGCCGCTGGCGGCCGTGTTCACGGAAAAGAACCCTGAGACTTTGCAGCTCGAACGTTTTGTTTACGTGCAGAAGGGAGAGGGGTTCGAGAGACGAAACGTGAAAGTCGGCATCTCGGACTACTTTTTTGCGGAGATCCAGGAAGGCCTGTCGCCTGGCGAGACCGTGTCGCTCGAGATGCCAAAGGAAGAGAGAGAGAAGAACCGCCAACTGGCGGGGCAGAATCTTGCCGGTGGCAATGGCGGAACGGCTCCAAGACCCGCAGCAACCCCGCCAGGCAGCCGCACGAATGCGACCACAGCCGGCACCGCAGCAGCCGCGTCCGAAGCTCAAGCCAAGCCTGCTTCCGCGCCGGCAGCAACTCCCACAACTCCGCGTCCGCCTGCCACCGGAGGCCGGTCGTGAGCTGGCGCGCTCGAGGGGGTCTCCGGCAACCTTTACCGCACGCATGTCACTGGTAGAACTTCGCAACATCAGCAAGATTTACCGCCTGGGCGAGGAGGAAATCCGGGCACTGGACGACGTCACTCTCGACATCGAAGAAGGCGAGTTTATCTCCATTATCGGACCTTCGGGCAGCGGCAAATCGACCCTGATGCACATCCTCGGGTGCCTCGATTCGCCGACCAGGGGGACTATCAAACTCGACAACATCATGATCGAGAAAGCGTCGGCGCGCGACCTGGCGGCGATTCGCAACCGGAAGATCGGTTTTGTGTTTCAGTTCTTCAACTTGCTTCCCAAGCTGAATGTCCTCCAGAACGTCGAGCTGCCGATGATTTACAGCGGCATCCCGGGGAGGGAACGTCGCGAACGGGCGATGGCCGCGCTTCAAGCGGTGGAGCTGGCTAACCGTGCCAAACACCGGCCGAGCCAACTCTCCGGCGGCCAGCAGCAACGGGTAGCGATCGCGCGCGCGCTGGTGAACAATCCGCGCATCATTTTCGCCGACGAGCCCACCGGCAACCTCGATTCACACACCGGCGACGCGATCCTGACCCTTTTCCGCAGGCTCAGCCAGCAGGGTCGCACGATTGTCCTGGTGACCCATGACCCTGAGATCGCCGCGGTGACACCCCGCCGGATTGAAATCCGCGACGGCAAGATCGCCGTGAAAGTGGACCTGACCCTCGCCGGCCTCGCCCGCCCCACGGCCAGAACAGAGGCCACGGCCCCGACCGCGTTTGCGGCGAGTCCCAGCGGCTCAGCAACCGGACCAGCGGCGCCATAGGAACAACCGCTTGAGCGGGACAAGATGAACGCGCTGCCCTTTCCGATAGCGACCGAGAGTATCAGGCCCGCCTCGCTGCAGATGGGTATCACGATGCAATCGGGCCTGCGCGAGATTTGGGCGCACAAATTCAGGTCCGTGCTCACGATGCTGGGAATTATCCTCGGCGTGGGCGCGCTGGTGTCAATGTCAGCCCTGGTGTCCGGCATGGAAAAGGGCGCCAAGGAAGCCTTGATCGCCGTGGGCGGGCTGGAAAAAGTCCGCGTGGAAGCCCAGGATCTCCCCATCGAACAGCGGCACCTCAGCGACGAAGCGGTCGGAATCACCGTCAATGACGTCGTGGCGCTAAAACAAAGCGCGCCGCTGGTAACGCGAATTTCCCCCGAAATGAGGCTTCCGGCGACGTTTAGCGCCAACGGGAAGAGTTTCCGTCCCTGGAACACGCTCGGCGTCTGGCCGGTGGCAGTAGGGATGAATGAACACGTGGTCGAGCATGGCCGGATGTTCAACGAACTGGATGACGAGATGGCCCGCAACGTTTGCGTGATCGG
>DATDCV010000514.1:0-4026 GCA_036524155.1 Verrucomicrobiia bacterium | reverse complement strand
GGCGCGGGCGCCGACGCCGCCAGTGATGTGAAGTTTCCTGCCGACGACGTTCTCCCAAATCCGGGTGATGGCCTGAAGGTATCGCTGGTCGCCGGTCAGCGCCGCGACGTCGGCCATGCCGGAGTACATATAATTGGCGCGAACGGCGTGGCCGACCGCCTCGGTTTGGTCGACGACTTTCAGGTGCCGCTGGTTGTAGGGGTCTTCGCCCGGGCCGCGGACGTCGAGGAAGAATTTCGCCAGTTTCAGGTAGCGGTCGTCGCGCGTGACGCGGTACAGCTTGGCGAGCCCCATCTCGATGACCTGGTGCCCGGGGGCGATGCGCAAGTCGCCCTGGCCAAAATCCCGGTGGACGAGATCGGCGCTTTTGAGGCAGATGTCGAGCAGGGTGCGTTTGCCGGTGGCCTGGTAATGCGCGACGCCGGCCTCGTAGAGATGGCCGAGGTTGTAGAGCTCGTGGCTCAGGATAGGGTCCTTGAGCCAGCGTTTTTGGTCGATCCACTCGTGCGCCGGCGAGTCCGGGTGCATGGTGCGAAAGGTGTAGAGATAGCCATCGGGTTCCTGGGCGGTGGCGAATTTGCCGATGTAAGTATCCAACCTGGCGTCGAGCGCCGGGTCCTTCCGGATGCTGAGCGCAAAGGAAGCGCCTTCGACCGCCTTGAACACATCCGAATCGTCAAACGGGTAGATCGACTGCGGCTTGTTCTGGAATGTGTTCTCGCCCGCCGCGCGGCGTCTCATCGTCTCGGCCGCCAAGTCAAAATTGAGCAAGCGTTTGGTGGATTCGCACTGCTGGAAAGCGTATGGGACTGTCACCAACCGGTTGGTCTCCTGGCGTTGTTGCCAAAACCCGCCGGTAATGCGCACCGCGGTGAACGGCACGGGCTGCACCGGGTAATCGGCGGCACCCGCCGCGCCCAGAATCGCCGATACGATCAGCGATAGAAGGGTTTTTCGGTTTTGATGAAGATAATGCGCGCCCATACGCGGATCATAGGCGAGGCCGAGCGGGGGTCAAGGCACAGCGACCGTTCACCGAAGCATAAAGCACTCATCGAGGCGTTCGCGTCCCAGCTTTTGCTGCAGCGAACGCGCCGGTTGCGCCGGTGTTGAATATCGGCCATGATTGTCGGCGCGCTAAAGAGCGTCGCGTTCGGCGTGGCAGACCACATATTCACGAAGTCACTGATAATGATTGGAGCCGGGATAGTCCTGGTGGCTGTCGTCGCTGCTACCGTCACCGCGTTCATTCGTGCGCGGACCGCGCCAGCGAGTAATTCTTGTATCAACATCCTTCGGCAGATTGACGGTGCGACACAGCAGTGGGCGATGGAAAAGCACATGACCACCAACGACATCCCGAGTTGGGAAGACGTTCGCTTCTACCTGAAAGACCCACAGGTACCTGCATGCCCGCAGGGAGGCACATACACGCTCGGACGACTGGACACGCCCCCAAGATGCAGTTACCCGGGACACACACTGCCGTATTGATGCTGTTGCGGCAGCCAGCGCCAGAAGCGCGCCGACGGCCGCGGGTAAGCCGAGTGCAACTCGGCGCTCCGACCCAAGACCGAGCGGATACCCGCAAGATTACATTATCATTGACTGACGCCTGTTCCGCCGACGGGTGTAGAACACCCTAGATCATACGGAAGCAAAGCCCCTTATAGTACGGATGGACAGTGAGGGCCAAAAGGGGGTAAAAGTAGGTGGGATAATCGTCTTTAGGCGCAGGTTCATTATTTCGGATTAACCTGATGAAAATTCAAGAACGGTCTTTAGGAGTCGGAGCCAGCCACGTCGGATACGCAATGTCGATGCTTTTGTTGGCGTGCTCGTTTTCGGCGGGGGCGGCTACGGTGACACTAGTGCCGGCAGGGGCAACCTGGAGTTACGATGCCTCGGGAACAGATCTGGGCACGGCCTGGCGTGAGCCGGGGTTTCCGGATTCCGGGTGGCCCTCAGGACCGGCCCAATTGGGATACGGGGATGGTGACGAAAAGACTTTGCTGCCGTCCAATCCGGTGTATCCCTGTTATTACTTTCGGCGCAGTTTTGAGGTGACAGATCCCGCCCGGTTCTCGTCCTTGAGTCTCGAGGTGCTGCGCGACGACGGGTGTGTGGTGTATCTAAACGGACAGGAGGTGGCGCGATACAATATGCCGGCGGGCGCTATCACGTACGGCACGTGGGCGTCGTCGGCGACGGAATATCCCTGGGACCCGCCGGTGTCGATCCCCAATCTGCTCGTAACGGGGAACAATGTCATCGCCGTCGAAGTGCACCAAGGAAATGCAACGAGCAGCGATGTGAGTCTCGATTTGCGCCTGACGGCTACGAGCACGGTCAACGTGAGCCTTGGCTCACCGGCCGCACTGGCCAGCGGGGTGCCGACGCCGGTGACGCTGAGCGCCACTGCAACGTCTCCCACGGGTGGAAACGTTAACGTCGCGTTCTACGGCCGGTCGGCGCCGCCGCCGGTGCCGGATTTCACTCTGGTGGTGCTGCCGGACATCCAGAAATATACCGCGCAGCTCCTCGGTGGGACTCGTCAGATGTTCCTGGACCAGACAACGTGGATCGCGGGCAACCGAGCAGCGCTGAACATCGCTTATGTAGCCCAGGTGGGGGACATCACCGATAACGGGGACAGGAACACGGACGAGGGCGAATGGCTGTGTGCGTCGGCGGGGTTCAACACGCTGGAAACCGCGGTATTGCCGGACGGTATACCGTTCGGGGCCGCGGTAGGGAACCATGACCAGTACGTTTTGACGGGAGATCCGGAGCCGACGACTCTCTACAACAAGTATTTCGGGATCTCGCGTTTTTCGGGCAGGACCTATTTCCGGGGGACCTACGACGGCATTCGTGCGAACAACCAGTACCAGTTCTTTAGCGCCAGCGGGCTAGACTTCATTGTCATTTACCTCGAATACGGCGCGTATGCGAACCCGGCTGTCTTGAGCTGGGCAAATCAACTCTTGCAGGCCAACCCAAGTCGGCGCGGGATCATTGTGAGCCATTATTTTATCGACCCGCCAAGCGGTGCCTGGTCCAGCCAGGGTCAGCCGGTTTACAACGCGCTGAAGGGCAATCCGAACCTGTTCCTGATGCTGTGCGGCCATATGCACGGCGAGGCGCGGCGGACGGATATCTATAACGGGAACACGGTGCATACGCTGCTGGCGGATTACCAGGATTACGCTAACGGTGGGAACGGTTTCCTGCGGATCATGAGGTTCTCCCCCTCGAACAACCAGGTGCAGGTGTTTACTTACTCCCCCTGGATCTCCCAATACGAGGCCGATGCCAACAGCCAATTCACGCTGGATATTTCGATGCCATCGGGAGAGCCCTTTGCTCTGATCCAACAGAATCCCGGAGTGGCTTCAGGCATGGAAACCACCGCGACCTGGGCAGGGCTGCAGCCCGGCGGGGCTTACGAATGGTACGCTTACGCGACTGACGGCCTGGATGAGGGCGCCAGCGAAGTTCGAAGCTTCACAACTGCGATTCATGCGCCGGTGGCAACAGCTCAATCGGTTAGCACTGCCGAAGACACCGCCGTAGGAGTCACGCTCACAGGCTCCGACGCCGACGGGCATCCGCTAACGTTTGCCGTTGTGACCGGTCCCGCGCAAGGAACGCTCAGCGGGACCGCGCCGAACCTGAACTATACGCCGGCACTCAACTACAACGGACCAGACAGCTTCACGTTCAAGGTCAATGATGGTCAAGCGGACAGCGCGCCCGCGACGGTGACCATCACCATCACTCCGGTGAACGACTCGCCGGTGGCTGATTCTCAAGCGGAGAACACGGCCGAAGATACTGCAGTGCCGATTACGCTCAGAGGGTCCGACGTCGACGGGGATCCGCTGACGTATGCCATCGTGTCCGGCCCCGCACACGGAACGCTCAGCGGGACTGCTCCCAACCTCATCTATACTCCGGCGTTAAACAATAATGGTTCGGACGGCTTCACGTTCAAGGTCAATGACGGTCAAGTGGACAGCGCGC
>DATDCV010000513.1:0-22881 GCA_036524155.1 Verrucomicrobiia bacterium | reverse complement strand
CCGCTCGCCGCCGTGAAGACGGAGCTCAGCATCCCCGCCTCGAGCCCCACCGACCCTCAGCTGTTGAAGCTCGGCATCCTCGCCCTGATCCCACCAACCCCACAACTCGAACCCGCGGCTCGGAACACCGAGCTGTGATTGAGCGCAACTCCCCGCCCGTCCACGGCACCTCGGCGATAAATCGGCTCAGCGACCGGTAATGGGGATAAAAATTGCGTTGGTCCAGCCGCTCCCACCACCAGAACATCGCCGTGCCCGACGCGCCGGACAGCGCCGACGACCACAACGCATTGTGCAAGTCCGCCACCTCCGCGCTCCCGGTGGCCTCCGGCCTTGGCTGCCATTTCTCGTTCGCCAGGCCGAACTCCCCGAGGTGCGCTGGTTTGGCCGGCGCCTGCTCGCGCAGCCAACGCGTTCGCTCCAGTACCGCAGCCACCTCGTCTTCCAGCCGGCCCTTGTCCGAAGGCCTCAGATAGAAATGCGTGTCCGCCACGTCCAGGTTCTGGTGGCGGCAGTCTTTGGCCGATGGTCCCCACGTGCTCGTTGTTCGCAAATGACCATAAGGATCCTCCCGCGCCAGGTATTCGCCCAGCGCCGTGTAGAATTTGTCGGTCGGCAAACCCGGATCCATTTCGTTCCAATACTCCCACGCCGCCACCACCGTCGAATATCCCCACCGCGCGACCGCATATCGGAGCACCTTCCGCGCATCCCGGATCGCCCGTTCATACTCCGGGCTCGCCGGGTCCTTGAGCGCAGACATGTAAAGGTCCCGCGTCAGCAGACAGAGCTGCACAAAAACCCGATGTTGTCCTGCCGCTGTCACCAACTCGTCCAGCATATAACAATCAAGCTGGTTATAGAACCCGCGCAACGGCCGGTTGACGTCCGCTTCCCACAACAACTCCGGCCCGCCGGCGGCTTCCTTCAGCGAGAGGTCCGCGATCCAGGCGTTGCCGTCTCCGTCGAGCCGGAAGCTGACCGGTCGCAGCCACTGCTCGCCCGCACCCGTCTGAAATTCGTGCTTGAACCCCCTCCATTCCCCTGTCGGGCCGCCGCCCGCAGGCAACCCGGCGGCGGTTCCGCCCGCCTCGAGCCTCAGCGCCGCGCCCGGACCCAGCCGCGCTCGCCCGCTCAGCACATACCTAGTGTCCGCACGAACCGCGACGGGATGTGAGGGATCAACCCGCAAGGAGTTCTGACGAGGCGTTAATCCCAGGCACTTGCGTCCCGAGGCTTCGTCACCGGGCTCCGCGACGATCTGCGGCCGCCAATCCCATGACCGGCCAAACGCGCTCTTCCGCGCCTCAATCGCCATCGCCCAATCCTCACAACACGTCCAAACTCGAACGTAATTCGCTCCGTTTTCCGACAACCTGCCAAGCACCTCCTCGGCTTTTGTGAGACTCAGGTACTGCTGCTCGCCGATAAAGGCAAGGTTCTGGCCAATCGCGAAAAACGGCCCGCCTTCCGAAAACTCAAAAAACCGAGCGTCTTTCCGGCTCGCCCTCAAAAAACCCTTGCCGGCGGACGCCACCGAATCGAATCGCAACTCAGCCGACTTCGCCAAGCCTCGCTTGTCCCTCAAAGTCGCGACTGCGGTGTACGCGCCCGTCTCGCTTGGCGCGAACCGCAACCTCCACCCTGCCTGGCCGATGGGATACAGCCAATCGCGCCGCGTTCCCCCCGCACTCACCCGCCGCCGCTCGTAGGGCTGCCCCCAAAACGCCGGAACCGTAAACGCCTGCCCGCTTGGCGCCCTCAACTGCGCGTTGACCTCCACTTCATCAGGGTCAAACGGGTTGGTGTAGGTGTTCGGAACCGCTATCTGAAATTCGATCTTCTCGTACTTGCCCACCCGGTTGGTGGCGCTCTCCAGGCTGATGTTCCTCTCCGAATCCGCCCCCTGCGCCGAGACTGTCAACGCGCAGAACATCGCCCCGGCTCTCCCCCACGCAGAGGTCCTACTGTCGAAGCTCATGCGTCCTTATACGCCCCCGTCCGACCGTCAGACCAGCGCAAAATTCGAACCTCGTGGCGGCAAGCGCGTGTGCATGAAAGGGGTGGGGACGGCCTCGTCCCCATCTGGAGCTGCTATCATTTCAACCAACGCAGGGACGAGGCCGTCCCCGCCCCCCTTCTGAGGCTTCATGCATACGCGCTGTGGCGGCGGCGGCCTTGTGAATCGGCCGCGCCGGCTCCTGCTCCACGCGTCGTGCAAATGCCGGTCCAGAAAGCGCTCATTGCGGGCGCTGTGTTGTTCGGTTAGGCTGGCCCCTATGATCGAGTGTTTACCACGGCCCGAGGTCATCCTGACCCACGAAAGCGACCTCGACGGCCTGGTTGCGGGAATTTTACTGCAACGGCTGGCGCGGAATCTGTTCGGCGCCGACGTGCGAATCGAAGCCTGCAATTACAATTACTGGCGCCAACGCGACCTTCGGGAACGGGCGGCCTGGGTAACCGACCTCAGCTTCGAAGCCCGCCTGGATCGCGCGAACTGGGTGATCGTCGATCACCACGTTACGGACGCTTTTCCAAAGCAGGCGACGCTGTTCCACGACGTCAACAAATCCGCCGGCCTGCTGTGCTACGAATTGTTCACACAGTATCAAGGCGGCACCCCCGAGCTCGATCGCCTCGTGCATTTGAACAATGTCGCCGATCTGTTCCTCGAGGATGATCCGGACTTTGTCCTCGCCAGCGATTACGCCAACCTGGTGAAGACCTACACGTTCTGGAATCTCCACACGCTGATCCAAGGGGAGATCGAGCGGCTCCTGGATCATCCGCTCCTGGAGGTTATGGCGGTGAAGCGCCGCATCGAAGACCCGCTCGGGTTCGCCTGGAGCAAGGAGAACATCACCGAGATCAGCCCGAGCGTCGGCTACGTCGAAACCGTCGTCGGGAATAACAACCTCATTGTCCACCAGCTCCTGGAGCAAAGGGCGACCCGCTTCCCGGTGCTGCTGACTCTATTCCGACGCACCAACGGCGTCGTCATCGCCAGTTTGCGCAGCCTCAACGGCGAGGCCCTCAAGCTGGCGGAGAAACTGCAAGGGGGCGGCCACGCCAACGCGAGCGCGGCTACTCTGCCCCGCTCGGTCAAAAACATTCCCGACGCGGTCAACTACCTCCGCCAGGTGTTAAATCCGCGCCCGGAGGAGCCGTTGAATAGCCTCGAAAAGCTCTTCGAATCCGTCGAGGCGGAGAAGAAATAAAAACCCATGATCGAACCAAAATCTGCCGGGCTCGAAGCGGCCGCGCGCGTTGATGGCCGCAGCCCAAACCAGATCCGACCGGTCCGATTCCTGAATAATTTTGCGCCGTACGCGACCGGTTCGACGCTGATCGAATGGGGCAATACCCGTGTGATTTGCGGCGTCACCATCGAAGACTCCGTGCCACGCTGGATGAAGGAGCAAGGCGTGACGGGTGGCTGGATCACGTCCGAATACTCGATGCTGCCCTATTCCACCCTCCAGCGAAAGCAGCGCGACAGCACCCGCGGGAGGATCGATGGCCGGTCCCAGGAGATTCAACGCCTTATCGGGCGAGCGATGCGCGCCGCCCTCGACCTGGAGAAACTCGGCCCCCGCACCATCTGGGTCGATTGCGATGTGCTCCAAGCCGATGGCGGCACACGGACCGCGGCGATCACCGGGGGCTACGTCGCTCTCTGTCTGGCGATTCGAACCCTGGTGGCGGCAGGGAAACTGGCGCAGAGCCCCATATTGCATGGGGTCGCCGCCGTCAGCGTCGGGATCGTCGAAAACCGCACGCTCCTGGACCTTTGTTACACCGAAGATGCCGCTGCCGCTGTTGACCTGAATCTCGTCATGAACTCGGCGGGCGAATTCATCGAACTGCAAGGCACCGGCGAGGAAGCCTCTTTCAGCGAGGCTCAACTGGCCGAAATGCTGGTGGCCGGCAAGGCCGGCATCGCCGAATTGCTCCGGTTACAGCAAGCCGCCCTGGCCTGAACCAAAACCACCCTCTCCAGATTATCACTCCAATGCACCGCCTTCCCTCCAACGCGACGACGAAGGTTTTCCAACACGAATGACGCATCCCCGCCCTTCGCCCCCTGCCCCTCCCCTATCGTCTCCTGACCTCCTCCACCCGACTCTGCTCTGGCTGATCCGCCACGCGGAAGTCGAGCCGCGTTACCAATCGATTTTTGGCGGGCGCATCGATATGGCTCTCTCGGCGCGCGGACACGAACAGGCGGCGGCGCTAGCGGCGTACGTCACACGCCAGCCCTTTGCTGTGCTTTACGCCAGCCCCATGACGCGTGTCCAGCAAACGCTGGCCCCCATGTTGAACGACGGACTCAAAGTCACCGTCCTGCCGGAACTTCAGGAGGTGGACTTTGGCGAATGGACAGGGCTTTCGTGGGAAGAAGTCCAGAAACAGTTTGGGATCAGTGCGTTTTCGTGGCTTGAGCAACTGGAAAACAACGGCATCGCGAAGGCCGAAGGCGCGGAGAGTCTTCGCCAGCGGCTGCAACCGTGCCTTGAGGGCATTCTCCAGCGGCATCCCGGACAGCAGGTCGCGATTTTGTGCCACGGCGGGGTCATCCGCATGCTGTTGGCTATCCTCCTGAAACGCAAGTTCTCGGCCATGGCGCCGTTCGAAATCGAGTATGCGAGCATCACCAAGGTCCGCTGGACCCCGAACCGGGTGAGACTGGAATTGGTTAACTTCGCTCCCTGGCGCGATCTGCCGGCGGCGCATGCCCCTCGGCCAGCGTGAGAAAATCGAAAAACCGGGTCCTCTGGAAGGTAGCGATCACGGCCACTGCCGAGACCGATGAGGCGCTCATGGAGCTTTTACAAGCCGGCTTTGGCCAATCGGCCTCTGCCTATACAGACGCCGAAACCGGGGCGACCCAGGTCAGCGTGTTCCTCGAAACGAAGCCGCCTCCCACGCTCGTCCGGAGCCGCCTGTCGACCGCCTTCCAACACCTCAAAAACTGTGGACTGGATACGGGGCCAGCCAAAATCTCGGTCGGACCGATCCGCCGGGAAAACTGGGCCGAGAGTTGGAGACGGCACTTTCGACCCTTTGAAGTCAGCCCCAGGTTGCTCATCAAACCGAGTTGGAGCCGGCGCCGCCCGCGCAAAGGTCAGGCCGTGGTCACACTGGACCCGGGGCTGAGCTTCGGCACCGGCCAGCATCCCACCACCGGGTTCTGCCTGCAGCAACTCGCTGCCCGCCGGGTCACCGGCAAAGCCCAGTCTTTCCTGGACCTGGGCACCGGCTCCGGAATCCTTGCCATCGCCGCGGTGCGCCTTGGCTACGGGCCCGTCAGGGCCCTGGATTTCGACGCCGAAGCGATCAGCACCGCGCGGCGGAACGCAAGGGCGAACCGTGTGAGCCAACGAATCCGCTTCCTCCGTTGTGACATCAGGAAATTACCGGCGAGCTCAAGAACTAAATACTCCGTCATCTGCGCCAATCTCATTTCCTCCCTTCTGATTGAGCAGGAGGAACGGATCCTCCGCCGGCTCGCGCCCGACGGCGTGCTCGCGCTCGCCGGCATCCTCAGCGCCGAGTTCGGCGGAGTTCGCCGCGCCTATGAAGCGGCGGGCCTGAAATTGATCGCCAGCCGCGTGAAAGGGGAGTGGAGGTCTGGCGCTTTTCGGGCACGGGCCGGAACGGTCATCGGTTAAAGACCCGACCCCGGAATGGCTTTTTTGAATGGATTTTTTCCGAAAAGGTCTTATAATTGGATCGCTTGAAGCATCTGATGCCAAATTTCAAGCATGGCTGGCCTGACCAGGGAAAGGCCGCATGGATGTTTCACGCCTGGCTAAACTTGAACAAAGGAAACCAAGCTATGACCAAATCGTTGGAAGTCATCAGTGAGACTGTTCGTAATCCCAAGCACCCCTTCCGCAAGATCGATAACCAGCCGAAGAAACCCCTGAAACATCGGTACGAACGCAGGAAAATCAAGAGCTACCTGCAATTGGGTGATTGGGTCACCAGCGAGGCGACTTAACCCATTTTACAACTGCAGACTAAAGAAGCCACGCGTAAGCGTGGCTTTTTTTTATGCCCCATTCCCCCCGGAAAGCTATTGGCAAGCCGGGCAAATGCCGAAGAACTCAAGCCGGTGCGTCACCGCCTTGAACCCGTTTTGCGCGGCGAGGCGCTGTTCCACCTCGTCGACCGAGCATCCCTCGATCTCCACCACACCGGCGCAACGAGTGCAAACCAGGTGGTGGTGGTGCCCGTCGTCGCCCTCAGGCAGCAACTCGAACCGGGCGATGCCATCTCCCAAATCGTATCGCTTGACCATGCCGACACGCTCCAGCACGTGCAGGGCACGGTAAACGGTCGCCAAATCGCACAGGCCCCGAGGCAGCGCCGCGAAAATTTCTTTGCTGGCGGCCGGGTGAGCCTGGCGGCGCAGGATTTCCAGCACTGCCTGGCGGGGTCCGGTGAGTTTCCGGGACTGCCGTCGGAATCGCGCGACCAGTTCCGGAAGGTCCGGTTGCTCCGGGTGACTATGAGCTCGTTCAGTCATTTCAATGCAGCGTCAGGCTGAGAAAACCCAACCCGGTCCCCACGATGATCGCCGCCAGCTTGGCGAGGTTAAAGCGGTGAATATCGCTGCTTTCGAAGAGGATCGTTGTGGAAATGTGCATGAAAATCCCGATCACAAAAGCGGTCAATTCGCGAGTGTAGTGCGCCAGGAACGTGTTCGCGCTGACGGACATGCCGATGGGTGCCATGGCGGCAAACAAGGCCAGCCAGAGGAGGGCGCTCGACCGCCGCAAACCGCCTTGCAGCAGCATGCCCAACAGCGCGATGGAGACCGGGTAATTGTGCAGCACGATGCTGTAAAGCAGCAGACGACGTGACGCCGGATCATAATGAGTGTGAGAGTCGCCCAGCGCCATCGCCTCGACGAGAGCATGGAGGCAAAGGCCGGCAATGATTCCGACCGGCAGATGGCGCCCATGCAGAGGATGCGTGTGCCCGTGCTCAACACCCATCGAAATGACGTCCAGGGCGATTTGGGTGAAGAAACCCGCCAGGATTAAGATCCCAAGACGCATCTCGGCATGCGCGGCGGAGCCGCCCTCCTGGTGATAAAGCTCGGGCAGCAGGTGCAGCACGGTGAGGCACAACAAATAAGCGCCGGTAAAAGCGTTCAGCAGCTTGACGTGCCTCGGCTCGTAAAGCCGGAGGAGAAACACGCTCAAGGCGCCGAGCACAATGCTGGAGAGCAGGAGCAGGTAATCCATAGGTCAGGCTGGGTGTGAACTGCAAACGATTTGCAACTGGCGGAACGAAAAAAGCCGCAACACGGATGTTGCGGCACTCAAACCCGGTTACTTCATCAGCAGCATCTGCCGCGCGCGCTTTATGGCGCGGTTGAGCCGCCGCTGATAGTGGGCGGGCAGCCCGGTATATTTCCGGGGCAAAATACGGCCCTGGTCCGTGACGAACTGCCGAAGCAGGTTGGTATTTTTGAAATCCAGGGCGTCCACAGTGAAATCGATCTTCGGCTTCGGGCGCGGACTGCGCATTTCGCCGTAGGAACTCCGGCTGCGAGCGCCGCGTCGGTCTGGTTTGTCAGGGCGGGTTTTGCGGGGCATAAAGGTCCTTACTTGATTTCGCGGTGGAGCGTATGACGGCGGAGAGCCGGGTTGTACTTCTTGAGCTCGAGCTTGTCGGGTTTAAGCTTCTTGTTGCGGGTCGTAGTGTAGCGGGAAGGAGACTTGCCTTCCTTCCGCGCTTCGGTGCATTCGATAGTAACAATTTCTCGGGGCATAAATTACTCTTTTTCCTTGGGTTTCTCCTCGGGCTCTTCTTCTTCGGGCTCGACCTCGGTCAGGCCGACGGCATCGACAGTGCCGAGGGCTCCGAGGCGTCGCTGACGGAGCGCGCCCTCGCGCTCGAGTTGGGCTTGGGCCTGGACGGTGAAACGCGTCCACGGAATGGCTTCAAGGCGGCTCCGCGGGATTGGCTTGCCAGTCAACTCGCAAATCCCGTAGGTGTTTTTCTCGATCCGTTTGAGGGCTTCTTCAATCTCGTATACGGCATCCTGGTCGGAAGAAAGAAGGCTTAACGCAAAATCACGGTCAAAATTGTCGGTACCTGAATCAGCCATGTGCAGGCTGTAGCCCGCCATTTCCTGAGCCGACTCCTTCGCCAAGCCGTTCATCTGGCGCGTCAGTTGGTCCCGCAACTCCAACAGGCGCTGGTAAAATTTGAGCCATTCGGACCGAACTTTGACTTCGCCGTTCTTCTTTGACTTGACGACTGCCCGGCCGAGGATCGAGGCGGCGGTGGCTGGTTTAGCCGCCGCAGACGCCTTCCTGGTTGTCTCTTTCTTCTTCGTAGTCACAACTTAAACTAAGGATTTGCCCTCTCGGCCGATGATGCCATCCCGTCGAGAGTGGGCGAATTTATCAAAGGAGTACAAATATTCCACAACAATTTTCAAAAATTTGAAGCGGGCTTTTGAGCTGCGGACCCGCGATGTCGGCGACGGTATGCCTGCATCGACCAGGAAGCACCGTTCAGCGTTTCTCGATGCAGGCGTAGGCATTGTGGTTATGAATGCTCTCGTGGTTTTCGGCTTCCACCTTATACCAGGTGACGTCCGGGTGAGCATTGAGTTTGAGAGCGACGTTTCGGACCAGGTCCTCCACAAAGACGGGGTTTTCGTAAGCCCGCTCGGTGACCGCTTTTTCGTCCTCCCGCTTCAAGAGCGCGTAAAGCTCCGAGGAGGCTGAGCTTTCGATAATCGCGATCAGATCCTCAATCCAGACCGCCTTGTGCGACCGGATCTGGACCGTGACTTCGCCCCGCTGATTATGAGCGCCATACGCGGCGATCGCCTTGGAGCAGGGACACAAAGTTGTGACCATGGCTTTGACAGTCAACACAAAGTCAATCTCGCGATGACAAGCCGCGGCGTCGAACCGCGCGACGTAATCCATGACGCCTTCGCGGCCGGTGACCGGCGCCTTCTTGACCATGAAGTAAGGGAATTCGATTTCCAGATGGGAAGTCGCCGCATGAAATTTGGCCTGCAGAGCAAAGAGGATGTCATCGATGTTCTCCACATGGATGATGTTGCCATGGGCATTGAGCACTTCGATGAAGCGGCTCATGTGCGTGCCTTTGAATTCCTTTGGCAGGTCCACGAACATCCCGATCGTCGCCACCGTATTCTGCACCGTGTACTCCCGGTCCCGGACCGTAATCGGGAAGCGCAGCCCACGGACCCCCACTTTATCGATGCGCAGCTCGCGGAAATCCGGCTCGCTCTGTTTGTCCTGCAGTTTCACCATCGGCGGGCCGGCCAACTCCCTCGAATGTTTGCCATTACGGTTAAGCAGGCGCCCTTTGGGCGGCATCGTCGTGGGACTCTGCCGGCGTGCGATCGCATTGCGGTGAAGCTTCAACATCCCTGAAAGTTAGCAGCGAAGCCCTGATTTGCAACCGTCCCAGAAGCGGTCCGGCCGGCAGCCGACCTTTGACATGCCTCAAAGGAAACCGTATTAGCTCGCCCATGCAGTCGTTTCGCGTTCATCGTTGGATTTGGGTTTTCACCACCTTCGTCCTTTGGCTCACACGTGCGCCCGCCGCGACCTTTCGCATCGCCAGTTACAACCTGGAAGGCTACCTCGACATACCGACCGAGACTCGCGCGGCCAAGGCTGCCGAATCGAAGAGCAAAATCCGCGAGAGCATCTGCGCCATGCGCCCGGACGTCATCGCGCTGCAGGAAATGGGGAGCACCAACGCACTACTCGAATTGCGCGCATCTTTGAAAACGGACGGCCTCGATTTGCCCTATTGGGAACACCTCCCAGGCTATGACACCAACATCCACCTGGCGGTCCTCAGCCGCTTCCCATTCAACGAAAGGCGTCCGCACACGAATGATAATTTCCTTCTCGATGGGCGCCGTTTTCGAGTCAGCCGCGGCTTTCTCGAGGTAGATATCCAAGTGCGTTCAAATTACTCGTTCACGCTCATGACCGCGCACCTGAAATCGAAGCGCGCGGTGGCGTCCGGCGACGAAGCCGAGATCCGGCTGGAGGAAGCGAAGCTGTTGCGCGAGAAGATCGACACGCGCCTCATGGCCAATCCGAACCTGAACCTGGTGGTCCTGGGAGATTTCAATGACACCATCCACGCGCCGTCCACCAGGATGATCGTTGGCCGTTACCGGAACAAACTAATCGACACGTGGCCGAGCGAGCGGAACGGAGACTCGGGCCCATCGCCAGTGGCCGACCGCGCGGTGCGCACGGTCGCGTGGACGCACTACTATGGCCAGGATGACACTTACTCCCGGGTTGATTTTCTTTTGCTCAGCCCGGGGATGGCCCGCGAATGGCAGACCAACGATACCTACGTGCTCTCCCTCCCCGGTTGGGGGGTTGGCTCCGACCATCGGCCCGTCACTGCCGCATTCGAGGCGGAGGATCAATAAACCGAGCAACCCTTCCGAATGGCGCAGAGCCATGGAGTGGTGGGCGGCGCCTCGCCTTCCCCGGATGAGAGAATCCGCGGAGAACGGGCTTTCTTTTCTAATGCCGTTGGCCTATTGTCTGCGCCGGAGTTCAAACCATGCTCGTTTACCTTCTGAAGTCGAAAATCCACCGGGCCCAGGTTACCGCCGGCAACCTCAACTACGAGGGCAGCCTCACGATTGCCCGCGATCTGATGGAAAAAGCTGGCTTTCTTCCCTACGAGAAGATCCTGTGCAGCAACATGGCCAACGCGGCCCGGTTCGAAACCTACGTGATCCCGGGCGAACCGGGTTCCGGTCAAATTGTACTCAACGGCGCTGCAGCTCACCTGGGAAAGCCTGGAGACCGCCTCACCATCATGAGTTTCGCCGAAGTGGAGTCGGCCGGGGCCAGCACCTGGAAACCACGGGTCATCGTCCTGGGGGAGAACAACGCGATTGTCAACGAACGGGGAATCTAGGAAAGAGGGCATGGCCTGCGGTTCGAAAGCTCGCATTTTCGCCTTCCCGATGGCGCTTCGATGACCTTTGCCAAGCCGAGGGCTCAGCCTTTGCGGCCTGGAAAACGATGGAACTTGCCATCGAAGCGAAAAAAACTGGAATTCATGCTTGCATTCATCGGCAGAAGATGGCGTACTGTTGATTTGATGTAATCTGATGGCAGTACCGCAGGCTAACCGCGTGCGAGCTTTCGTGACAGGGTTGATTTTAGGGTGAAAATGCATTAATTAAGCATGTGCGGTCGTCTTCCGGTTGTCGCGTCCTTAAAGCGTTGTTGCCGGCTGCAGTTCTGGCAGCCACCTATCGCACAATATATTGTAGCATAGGCGCTTGCACACAATATGAACCAAAACGAATTCCGGGCGTCTGATTGTTTATGCTGAATAGGAAAGAGACTAAGGCTGCCAAGAGTGCAGCCAAGCACCGCGAGAGTCATAAGTCCGCCCCGGATAGGGAGCAACGCCCACGCCGCCGGTTTATTATCTCATCGCGCGCAGCGAGCCGGGGAGCCGCGCTCGCCGGAGAGGGCCGGAACGGTACCTCCAGACGCCCTCCGGATGCCTCAAAAGGCGGGGCTGCGCCCCCCCCTGGGAGCGCCGCCCCAACAGCAATCGACCTTGCAGAGACAATAAAGACTCTGCTTCACCTGGCCCACGAGAATGGACACGTCACCTATGACGACATTAATGACGTGTTACCGGACGGCCTTTCGCCGGAGGATCTCGATGAGCTGTACACGAAGTTGCGCAACCTGGATATTGAGATTGTAGATCACGCCGAGGTGGAGCGCGCCAAACCCGCGGAATCTGAAGAGGAGGAAGACGCCCGGCTGGAGGTTTTAGACGATCCCGTCCGGATGTACATGAACCAGATGGGCAAGGTGCCACTTCTGACCCGCGAACAAGAGGTGGAGATCTGCAAAAAGATCGAACAGGCGGAAGCGGAAATGAAACGCATGGTCTACGGGTTGGGGTTCTCCGCCAAAGAACACATCGCGATTGCCGAGAAGCTTCTCTCTGAACCTCCAAAAGAGCGCTTTGACAGGGTGGTGGTCGACAAGAAGGTGGCCAACCGGGAGGGTCATCTCCGAGAGTTGCGAAACCTGATCAAGAAGGTTCGCACGCTCGACGCGCAAGTGGACCAGCAATATCTGGACTGGCAGAAGACCCCGACCAGCCGGCGGGAGAAATTGTTCGGAGCCTTCCGGAAGATGGACCGGAGACTGCAAGACACATTCCCAAGGTTCTTCTACAAGCAGAAAGTGCTGGAAGATATGATCGTCGTGGCGGGCAATGTGCATGAGAAATTCCAAGCCAGTTTGCGCCGCGTTCAGGAGCTGGAATCGCACCGAAAGAGCGCCGATCAACAATCGGCCCTCCACGGCGAGCGCACTAAGATCCAGGCGCTCGAGCTGTTCGTGCGCATGCCGCGCGAGGATTTTTTCACCGTCTTCGGCCAGCTTAAGAAAGCAGCGGACAGGGCTCACCAGGCGAAAACCCACATGGCGGAGGCCAACCTGCGGCTGGTCGTCTCGGTCGCGAAGAAATACACCAACCGAGGCCAGTCTTTCCTCGACCTGATTCAGGAAGGCAACATCGGACTGATGAAAGGCGTGGAAAAGTTCGAATACCGCCGCGGGTACAAGTTCTCCACCTACGCGATTTGGTGGATTCGCCAGGCGATCACACGGTCGATAGCCGACCAGGCCCGGACGATTCGCATCCCCGTGCATATGATCGAGATCATGAACAAGCTCTGGCGGGCGCAGAAACAGCTCACTCAGGAGCTTGGCCGGGAGCCGACTCCCGAGGAGATCGCAGATGAAATGCACATGCCGGTGGCGCGGATCAACTCCTTGCTCAAGATGGCGCAGCAGCCGATCTCACTGCATGCCCCGGTGGGCGACGACGGTGATGTCAGCGTCGGCGATTTCATCGAGGACAAGACTGCCGAGAATCCCTCGGACGTCACCAGCTACAGCCTGTTGAAAGAAAAACTGGGGGATGTCCTTACCAGCTTGACGGAACGCGAGCGAAAGATCCTCGAAATGCGGTTCGGCCTGATTGACGGGTACGAACGGACACTGGAGGAAATCGGCAAGATGTATAATGTGACGCGCGAGCGCATCCGCCAAATCGAGGCCAAAGCGTTGCGCAAGCTCCGCCATCCGACCCGGGTCCGTCATTTGCAGGGCTTCCTCGAAACGGAGGAAGAAGCCGCCGCGTAGCCGCACCAGGCAGTCCTTACCGTGGGTCGCGGTCGTCGTTCCGTCTCTCGCAAAAAGACGCGGGCGGAGGGCCAACCCGACGGGATAGCCTGGGGGGAGCTTTCCCATTGACGGAAGCGGAACGTTTTTGCTGCAATCAGGCCACGATTGTCGTCCGTTCCAATCCAGCAACAAATCCGTGCCGCGCGGGCTCTGCTCGCCGCGGCGGCAGCAGGTTTGCTTTTGGTCGGTTGCGCGTCTCCCCGGGCCACCAAGCAACAATCCCTCGACGAATGGCGCGCACTCACTGCTCCGACCGCCCGGCCGCCCAGAGTGTTCGTGAAAGGCGACGCGGTACGATTCTACTTTCCCGCGCAGCATGGAGTGGAAGCCTTTCAGGCACACTGGAGCCGAATACGGGTGCCGGTCCACGGATACAAAGTGAAATCCGCGGTGCTGCGCTGGAACCAGAGACTGTCGAGAATTCCTGAGCACGACCGTGGCTGGCGGGAGGCCCGGGTCATTGCCGGCGTGGATTGGCAGATTATCGTCACCAATCTGATCGAACAACTGACGCCCCGCGTCGCCGGACATGGGGCCTATTACCAGGCCTTCCTCGCAGACGGACTCCTTTATCGCGATCGCAAGGGGCGATCACAGTTTGTCTCGCTCTCCGAGCAGCCGCCCGAAATCGTCGTCGACCATCAATACTCGGTTGAGGAAACTCTGGAGGTCATCTCGGGGCTGGCAGGCGAACATTTGGCGCGGCTTTATCCCGGACATTCCCTTTTTCTGCTGATGGCTCCGAATGCGAGGCGGTTTACCCAACCACTCCTTATCGACCGACAACAGCGCCGCTGTGTCGGGTTGACCCCCGCGGCTCTCTTCGACTTCACCGAACGCGGGGTCACCCCCTCGGCGACACTGCAAGGTCTCAGCGCGCTTTTGCCCGAAAGCCACGGTCTGGCACTCCTGAAGAACCCGATCTCGAGCGCTTTCCGCGCCGTCGATTTGGGGATCGCAACGGCCATTCGCTTTATTCGACTGCCTCTTCCCAAACCGGGAAACGAGCAGCCCCCGATTCGAGCCAGGGAGGGAATGAACCTCGAAAACTGGGAGGCATGGCTTGACCATCACACTGGCACTCGCCTCGAAGACGGGTCGCTCGAACTCCTGATCGATGGAGAGCGCTTCTTCTCCCGCTTCGGGCAGGCGCTCGCGCAGGCCACAAATCACATCTGGCTGAATATTTACATTTTCGACCGCGACGATGTGGGGGTAGGGATCGCGGATCGGCTCAAGCGAAGTTCGACCGAGGTGGATACCCGGGTCGTGCTGGACCGGATGGGAAGCATCGGAGCAGGCCAAGTCCCTCCGGCGACGCCGCTGCCCGACAATTTCGAGCCCCCGCGGTCGATCATTTCTTACTTGCGCGAAGATTCAAAGGTTCGGGTCCGGACGTTTCTAAATCCCTGGTTTTCGTCCGACCACTCGAAAGTGTTTCTGGTAGATGGAAACTACGCCTGGTTAGGGGGGATGAACTTCGGCCGGGAGTATCAGTACGAATGGCACGACCTCATGGTGGAGGTGCGGGGCCCGGTTGTGGACTCGCTGGAGGCAGAGTTCGAACGGATTTGGGCCCACGCAGGAGCAGGCGGCGACCTGGCCTATCTGGCCAGGCTGCTCTCCCCGACTCGGCGCCACAACCAGCAACTCCCGGTTTCAACGCCGTGGATAAAGGTTCGCCGCCTGCCGACCAAGACGGGCTGGAAACCTTTCAACACGGCGGTCAGAGCTGCTCTGGACAGGGCGCAAAACCGCATTTTTGTGGAAAACCCGTACTTATTTGATAAGCGGGTCATACTCGCGCTGGTGGGGGCAAGGAACCGGGGAGTGGACGTCCGGGTAGTGCTTCCTCGCGTGAATGACTTCAAAGCCGGGGGGCGGGGCAACCTCGTAGTGGCAAATTACCTGCTCGAGCACGGCATCCGCGTTTATTTTTATCCCGGGATGACGCACGTCAAAGCGTTGCTCGCCGATGGCTGGGCCTGCGTCGGCTCGGGCAACCTTAACCACCTCAGTCTTCGGGTCAACCAGGAGCAAAACATCGCCACGTCCGATCCGGCTTTCGCGGCCAGGCTGGAGCATGACCTCTTCGAGTCCGACTTTCGCCGGTCCTACGAGCTGACTCAACCTGTTCGGGTTGATTGGGTGGACTTCCTGACGGATCTGCTGCTGGAAGGCTTCTTATGATTGAGGCTTGAAACCGATGGCGCCGCTGCGAGAATGGCCGCGGCGATGAAACGCATAGGGTTGTTCGGAGGTTCGTTCGATCCGGTCCACCTCGGCCATTTGCTGGTGGCTCAGGCGGCCAGGGAAGAACTGGGTCTAACGCGCGTGTTCTTCATTCCCGCCGCCCAGTCTCCGTTCAAGCCGGGGGCATGCCCTGCGACGCCCAGTCTGCGAACACGCATGCTGCGCCTTGCCTTGGCGGACAGACCATGGTGCAGCCTTGACGACCAGGAAGTCAGGCGGGGTGGCATCTCCTACACGATCGATACGGTCCTGGATTACGCTCAACGCTTTCCCGGGACCGGGCTTTTCTGCTTGATTGGCGCGGACCACCTGGAGCAGCTCCCCAAATGGCGGGATGCCGGCGAATTGGCACGCCTCGCGCAATTTGCGGTAATTCCCCGTCCAGGTCGCGAAGGAGGCCCGCTTCCCGCCCCATTTCGAGGCCGTACTTTGGCGGGGTTTCCGCTCGCACTTTCTTCCTCGCAGGTAAGAGAGCGGGTGCGTCAGGGGCTCCCGATCGGCGAGTTGGTGCCGACAGCCGTTGCCGAGGTAATCCGCAATAATGGGCTTTATCTTTGAGCCGGGTTAGGCAAGACTCGCCCCAGATGGATTCAAGAAAGCTGGCTTTGCTGTGCCGCGAACTGGCAGATAACAAAAAGGCCGAAGATATTATCATCCTTGACGTGCGCGAACTGTCGGCCGTGACGGACTACTTCGTGGTGGCTTCGGGTACCAGCGAACCTCACCTGCGCGCTATTGTAGAAGAGATCTGCGACAAATTACGCGACGGCTACCAGGTCCGGCCGCGGGCGATCGACGGCACCTTTCAGGCGGCATGGGTGGTGTTGGATTTCTTTGACGTAATTGTGCACGTCATGCGTCAGGATATTCGCGAACGTTACGACCTGGAGACCCTTTGGGGCGACGCTCCCCGGGTAAAAACGCGCCGACGAGTTGTGGCCCGGAATTAGACCCTGCCGCCAGGGAGCAGGCCGCCAGGATTCCGAAATTACTCCTCCACCTTTGGCGGCGTTTCGCCCGCCACCTTGACCATCTCGTCGAGGAGTCGTTTGAAATCCTCGAGGCCGGGAGCAGGAACAATGATCGTGTCGTGCCGACCGCCCACGTCCTCGGTGATGCGCAGAAAGCGCCCGCGCGGGTTTTCTTTTAGCGCGAAAACGAAGGTCTTGCGTTCAATCTGGATCCTTTCCGATTTGAGCGTGTCCTCTGCCAGAGGCGGCTTGCGAAGGCCGTGGCGCCGTTCACGAAAGGGCGATGGTCGATCATTCGAAATCATACTTCTTCACCCGGTAGGGGACCGTTACAGCTTCCCCGTTTACCAACCAAACAATAGAGTCTAAGCAGGGCTGGCGATTGTCAACTCCGGAATTTGTTGGCGCTCACAAACCGCATGGGGTCCGAAGGATTTCCCACGCGCCAAAGGTACACCGCCAAACTTGTGGCCAGCACGAGGTCGATGGATTTAGCGACGAGGCCCCAACTGCGGAACCCGCGCGCCGCAGCCTCCCGTTGCTCGATCGGGACGGCGCGCCCGTGCGACAATTCATGCAGTTTCTTCAACGCCGGCTGCATCCAGTAGCCTCGCGCCAATCCGAAAAGAACCAGCGCGAAGACGAACCCGAGCCAGCGCCGCGGGGGGTACTTGCCAAAGTAGAGCCATTCGGCCATCAGGTACGCCAGCGCCAGAACGCTACAGGTCGAATAGAGATGGAAGAACCGGGTCGCAACGATCTGTCCAATGGCCTCCGAGTAATACGGGAAGTTGGCGGTGCCGATCAAATCCCGCATTGGCCGCGAAGTGGCGGCCGGTTCCGCGCCGAAGGCAAAAAAAACGGCGGCGCCAAACCACACGCCAGCGTTCATGAGGCCGACAAATCTCAAGAACCCGATCACGGCTGGACGGTAGGGAAAAGCGGACTTCGTGCCAAGCCCGGATTGAACGGCCCAACTCAACGCTCGACACCCGTCCGGTTTTGCGGCTTACTCTCCCGGCTTTGGAAATGCCGTTAACCGCAGAACAGCTCGCGAAGGCCAAGTCGCTGGGATTTTCCGACCGGCAGATCGGAAATCTGACCGGCCGGAGCGAGGACGCGATCCGGGCCTTGCGCCGGCAACACGGAGTGGTCCCAAGCTACCGATTAGTGGACACCTGTGCCGCGGAGTTCGAGGCCTACACTCCTTATTATTATTCCACCTATGATCGCGGCGACGACGAGGTCAAGCCCAGCGACCGGAAGAAGGTGATGATCCTTGGCGGCGGGCCCAACCGCATCGGCCAAGGCATCGAGTTCGACTATTGCTGCGTCCACGCGGCGTTCGCGCTAAAGGAGGACGGGTTCGAGACTTTGATGGTCAACTCGAACCCCGAAACGGTTTCGACCGACTACGACACCAGCGACAAGCTCTATTTCGAGCCGCTGACTCTGGAGGATGTGCTGCACATCTACGAGCGCGAAAAGTGCTGGGGCGCCATCGCACAGTTTGGCGGTCAGACGCCGCTGAACCTGGCGCTGGGGCTGCAGAGAAACGGGGTGAACATCATCGGCACCTCGCCGCAAGAGATCGAGGTCGCCGAAGACCGCAAACTTTTCGCGGCGATGCTGCGCAAACTGGCCATCCCGCAACCGGCGAACGGGATCGCGACCAACGAGGCCGAAGCGCTGGCAGTCGCCAGCGGACTCGGCTACCCGATTCTCGTGCGCCCCAGCTTCGTCCTGGGCGGCCGCGCGATGCAGATTGTGTACTCGGATGCCGAACTGCAGCACTATATGCGGTTCGCGGTCGAGGCCTCACCTGAACGCCCCGTGCTGGTCGATAAATTCCTCGAGGATGCGACCGAAGTGGACGTTGACTGTATCGCGGACGTGGGACGTTTCCCGAGTCCTGACCAAGGCACGATTGTAATTGGCGGAGTGCTCGAACACATCGAGTTTGCCGGGGTCCACTCCGGCGATGCGGCGATGGTTCTGCCGCCGCACACTCTGTCGAAAAGCGTCCTCGAGGTCATCCGGCAGTACACGCATGCGATGGCCCGCGAACTGAAGGTAATCGGGCTGATGAACGTTCAATATGCCGTCAAGGGGGAGACAGTCTACGTTCTGGAGGTGAACCCGCGCGCGTCGCGGACAGTGCCGTTTGTCAGCAAAGCCATTGGCATGCCGCTCGCAAAAATGGCGGCCAAAGTCATGGCGGGGAAGACGCTCAAAGAACTCGGTTTTACCCGCGAAGTCTGGCCCTCTTACTGGGCGGTTAAAGAGTCGGTATTCCCCTTTAGCCGGTTTCATGGCCAGGACATTCTTCTGTCACCCGAGATGCGCTCGACCGGAGAGGTGATGGGTCTCGATGTCGACCTCGGCACCGCTTATGCTAAGTCCCAAATCGCCGCCTCCGGGCCCTTGCCCTTGTCCGGCCGAGTCTTCATCAGTGTCAGCGACGATCACAAGGCGGAGGCCGCAGAGGTCGCGAAACTGTTCGCCGACCTTGGTTTCGAGCTCACTGCCACCAGGGGGACCGCCCTGGTGCTCGAACGCGCCGGACTGAAGCTCCAGCAAGTGTTTAAGATGGCCGAAGGCCGCCCCAACACGGTGGACCTCCTCAAGAACCGTCAAATCCAACTCGTCATTAATACGCCAGCCGGCCAGACCCCGCGCGCGGATGAAGTTAAAATCCGCACGACCGCCGTTTATACCGGCACACCGATCATGACGACGATCAGCGGCGCCAGGGCGGCCGCCCATGGCATTGCGGCGCTGCTCAAGCGAGGTTACGGCGTCAAAACGCTTCAGGAGTATCACTGAGTAGCCCGCACCGGCGCTGGACGCGTGTTTGACCCCGACCTGGGCAGACGGCCAACAATGCGAGGAGGGGACGCTGCGACTTTAGTTTGTTCTGAGGAGACGGCTCTGCTAGAGTCCCGCCGATGCGCACGGTGATCTACCCCGGGAGCTTTGATCCGGTAACCAATGGCCATCTGGATGTGATACAGCGGGCGAGCCGGCTGTTCGACCGCGTTATCGTTGCAGTGGCCCCCAGCCCTGGGAAGAGCCCGCTCTTCACTCTCCAGGAACGATTGCACATGGTCACCCGCTCGATTCGCCACTTGCCGCACGTCGAAGCGGACTCGCTGGACGGTTTGCTGGTGGATTACGTTGAGAAGCGGTCGGCGCAAGCGGTGGTCCGGGGTTTGCGAGCTGTTTCGGACTTTGAGTTTGAATTTCAGTTGGCGTTGATGAATCGTAAATTGAACGAGCGCATCGAAACGATTTTTATGATGCCGAAGGACACCTACACTTTTCTGAGTTCTCGTATTGTCAAAGAGATCGCCAGTCTGGGTGGTGACGTCAGCGCGTTTGTGCCGGGGCACGTGAGGGCCGCGCTGACCGGGAAGTTCGGTTCCGAGACGGCTCGATAGAGGTGCGATATGATGTTACTGGTCAACTGCCGACATCTGGAGACTCGCCCGGTGCATCTTCAGGGGGAGATTCCCGCAGGCGAGATGGACCTTGACCCCAGGGACGAAGTCATCCAGGCCGAAAAGCCGCTGCGGTATGACTTGGAGGTCGAGCAATTTGAAGACGGCCTGCTCGTCACCGGAGATCTGCGCCTGGACCTGCGCTGCCAATGCGTTCGATGCCTCAAGGCATTTACCCACCGCCTCCACCTTGAAAACTGGACCCGTCATTTGCCGTTGGAGGGCGAGGAAAAGGTCGCCGTCGTGAACGATTGCGTGGACTTGACGCCCTTTGTGCGGGAAGATATGCTGCTCGAGTTTCCGCAACATCCGTTGTGTGAACCGGAATGTCAGGGCTTGCCCAAAATGCTCGTCGGCCGGCCCAAAAACACCAGCGATGCGGGCCCGCCCGAAACAGGGTCGCCTGCGTGGAACGAACTTAACAAACTGAGATTTTAAACTTTAGATAATAGAATTATGGGTGTCCCAAAACGCAAACCCTCAAGGAGCCGCCAGCGGATGCGGCGCGCATACAACAGCGTATTGAAGCTGCCGCAACTCAGCGTCTGCCCCCAATGCGCGGCGCCTTATGTTCCACACCGAGTTTGCCCTGCGTGCGGATATTACCGGGGTCGCCAGGTGATTACGGTGACTGCGGGAACATAACGGTGGTTCCAGCGGCCCGAGCTTCGCGCGCCGGACCATCTTTATGCGTATTGCAATGGATGCGATGGGAGGCGACCACGGCTGCGGAGTCGTCATCGAAGGCGCGATCAAAGCGCTTCAGTCAGACCGCCGGATCGCCACGCTGTTCCTGGTCGGCAATCGGGCGGAAATCCATCGCGCCCTCCCCCGCGGCGGCTTCCGCGATCACCGCGTCCGCGTGGTTCATGCCAGCGAAGTCCTCACCATGGAGGACCGGCCGGCGGCGGCGGTCCGAAGAAAAAAAGACAGCTCGATAGTGCGGGCCGTGGAACTTGTCCACGAGGGCAGAGCGGATGCGGTAGTCTCGCTCGGCAACACGGGTGGCATTTTCGCCGCGGCCACCTTTCGCCTCGGCCGCGTGCCGGGCGTTGACCGCGGCGGCATTGCCACGGTTATTCCGACGCCCGACCAAAGTTTCGTGCTGCTCGATTCCGGCGCGAATATCGAGTGCAAGCCGCTTCACCTCGCCCACTACGCGGTAATGGGCAGCATTTATTCGCGGGAGATCCTCGGGTGCAGGAACCCGCGTGTAGGCATCCTCAGCATTGGGACCGAAGATGGCAAGGGTAACGAATTGACACTCCAGGCTTTCAGGCTCTGCAAGCTGCTGGAGTTGAATTTCATCGGGAACGTGGAAGGCCATGATCTTTTTAAGAACCACGTCGATGTGGTTATCTGTGATGGGTTTGTCGGAAACATCGTGCTGAAGTCGTGCGAAGGTCTCGCACTGGCGGTGTTTTCCATGCTAAAACACGAATTAAAGGCCAACCCCGGCCGCCAACTCGGCGCACTGCTGGCCAAGAACGCCTTTCACGCCATCCGCCGCCGAATGGACCCCGAGGCTTACGGGGGTGCTCCTTTACTTGGTTTCAATGGGACCGTGCTTAAAGTGCACGGTTCGGCCCGCGAGCGCGCCGTCACCAGCGCAATCCGAGTCACAGCCGAATCGCTTCGTCACGACCTGAACGGCCTCATCGCGGAGCAAATCGCCCGCGCGAATGAACGACTCACCTCGGCAGAAATCCCTGCCGCGGCTGCTGTTTCGTAAACTGTGCTGCCAAACCGCGTTCATCGATAACTTCAACACCAAACGTCAAACAAAACTCCCAGGCTCCTCCCGCGATGAGTCCAACAACAAAAACCCAGTTTCGTAATCCGCGCGCGAAGTACAATTTCCAGGGCCGCACCTGCTCCATTGCCGGGGTCGGCTCTTATGTTCCCATCAAAGTCCTGACCAACTCGGACCTTGAAAAAACAGTCAACACCACGGACGAGTGGATCACGTCCCGAACCGGCATAAAGGAACGCCACATAGCCGCCAAGGACGAATTCACTTCCGACCTCGGGGCCCGGGCCGCGCTGAGGGCTCTCGAGCAAGCCGGCGTCACGCCCGAGCAAATCGACCTGATCGTGGTAGCCACCATCACGCCGGACATGCCTTTTCCATCCACCGCCGCGCTGGTACAGAAGAAGATCGGGGCGTTCCGAGCTGCGGCGTTCGACCTGGAGGCGGCGTGCGCTGGTTTTATATACGGTCTGGAGGTAGCCCAACAGTTCATCATGTCCCGCACTTATGACACAGTGCTGGTGATTGGAGCCGAGAAGCTGTCCGCGATTGTCGATTGGCAGGATAGAAACACGTGCGTGCTGTTCGGCGACGGTGCGGGTGCGGCCGTGTTGCGCAACCGGCCGAATGCGCATGGTTTGCTGACCGCGGTCATGGGGGCCGATGGACGAAAAGCCGAATTACTTTTCATGGCCGGCGGCGGCAGCCGGTGTCCCGCTACAATCGAGTCTGTGAACGCCCGCATGCATTACCTGCGCATGGAAGGCAAGGAAACCTTCAAGTGCGCGGTCCAGGCCATGCACACCGCCGCGACCGAAGCGTTGCGCCGGTGCGAGATTGACATCTCCCGGATCAAGTTGATCGTCCCCCACCAGGCGAATTTGCGGATAATCGACGCGGTCGGCGAACGCCTCGGAGCCAAGCCAGAACAACTGTTCGTCAACCTGCACAAATACGGCAACACCTCCGCGGCGTCTGTCGCCATCGCACTCGACGAGGCGGTCCAGTCCGGCCGGGTGCAGCCCGGAGACCTGATCCTGCTGGTAGTCTTTGGCGCTGGTCTGACCTGGGGGGCCGCAGTCATCGAGTGGTAGGGCCATCCCGGGAAAAGATCGGATCCTGAAATGAGC
>DATDCV010000512.1:0-8962 GCA_036524155.1 Verrucomicrobiia bacterium | reverse complement strand
GGTCACCGCATGGCCCCAGCCGGTGCCCCCTTCTGCCGTTAGCAGGTAATACCAGCCGTTGCGCTTGTAAAGATGCGCCGCTTCCGTAAATCCCAGCGGCGTTCCGTTGAAAATCATCCTTCGCTCGCCAATGAGCCGTCGCTCGTTCACCGAGTATTCCTGCAGAACGATGCCGGCGAATCGATTATTTCCAGGCCGATGGTCCCAGAGCATGTTCAGCAAATACTTGCGGCCGTCGTCATCGTGGAACAGCGAGGGGTCAAAGCCGCTGCTGTTCAACGGGACCGGGTCGGACCACTCACCGTCAATGCGCGGGCTGGTGACCAGGAAGTTGTGGAAATCGCGCAAGGAGGCACCGCTCGCACCCCCCACCGTGGTGCGGCCATAGCGCTTCACGTCGGTGTAAATCAGCCAGAACAATCCATCCGCATGAGTCAGGCACGGTGCCCAGACCCCGCAGGAATCGGGGTTTCCCAGCATGTTAAGCTGGCTGGGACGAGAGAGCGGGCGCATCACCAATTGCCAGTGCGCGAGATCGCGGGAGTGATGGATCTGCACGCCGGGGAACCACTCGAAGGTTGAGGTGGCGATGTAGTAGTCGTCCCCGACGCGCAAGATAGAAGGGTCGGGGTTGAAGCCGGCGAGGATGGGATTGCGGATGCTCATGCGGTTTTGGTTTCAAGTGCTGCAACCCGCCGCCCCGTCAGTGCCTGCTCAATCTCATCTACACGTTTCTGATTCAGCGGATAGATCGTGAGCGCGACGGCCTTCAGCAGCGCGAACAACGCGGGTCCAATGGAGAAGGCCAGGGCAATGCCGAGCAGAGCCGTCGTGGTCTGTGTGGCCGCGCCTTTGACGTAGCCGAACCGCGCGAGAAAAAGCGGCACGAGGAAGCCGCCGATCAGGATGCCGGCCTTGATGGAGAACAGCGATGCGGAATAGATCAGCCCGGTCGAGCGGCGGCCGTACTTGAACTCCCCGTAATCGGCTACATCGGCATAAAGCGCCCAAGTTAGCGCGGAGGTCGGGCCCGCACAGAATTGTGCCAGCACGTTCAATGCGACCATCCAGCCGAATTGCCCCTTGGGAATGAAGAAGAAGGCGAGAAAGCACAGACCCGTCACGAGGCTGAGTGCCGCCGCGTAATACTTCTTGTCCACCTTGCGGGCAATGGGACCAAGGCAGACGGTGCCAAGCACCAACCCCAGCGCGCCGCTCGTCAGAAACAGCGTCGTATGGTCCAGCGTCCAGACGATGGGAGTGGTATCGTAGCCCTGCACGTACTTGAAATAAAAGATCGTGCTGCCTGAACGCAGCGCGGAGAAGGCGTTGGAGAATATGGAGGTGAGGAGCAGAACAACCCAGGGCCAATTCTTGACCAGTTCAGCGAGTTCCTCCCGCACGTTGGTCTGCTGCTGGGGCGGTGGCGTGACGCGCTCATTCGTTGTGGCAAAGGTGATTAAAATGAGCACCACCGAAACGACAGCGAAGATCGCCATCGTCAGTTGGAAGCCGTGAACCTCGCTTTCGGCCCCGAGGTATTTCACGAGCGGACGAACGAACAACGAAATCAGGAATGCCGCCCCGAATGCCCCGATGAACCGGCAGGTGGAGGCGACTGTGCGCGTGCGCGGCGACGGGCTGATGACCCCCAGCATCGCCGAGTATGGCACGTTGATCACCGTGTAGCTCACCATCATGAGCGCGTAGGTGATGGCCGCATAGGCGATCTTGCCATTCGGCCCCAAGTCCGGCCCCGCAAACATCAGGTATCCACAGATGCCGTATGGCACGGCGCCGAAAAGAAGATAAGGCCGGAACTTGCCCCATCGCGTGTTGGTCCGGTCGGCGATGAGGCCCATGATCACGTCATCGAATCCCCCAAAGGCCCGCACCAGCGGAATCAACCACAACAGCGCGGTCGCCGGAATGCCCCAGACATCCACGTAGTAGTAGGTGAGAAAAATGTTGAACGTCTGGAAAAAGAAATTCGAGGCGGTATCGCCGAGAGCGTAGCCGACGTATTCGCGCGTCCTGAGACGATCGCTAACGGGTGGGGGTTCTGTTGTTGGAATTGTGCTCGCCATTAAGCGGCTTTGGGTTCAAGTGTGCGGCGCGCCACAATGCTTAGGGCGGCAACGCATGGCGTCTCCAGTCACAGGCGCAGCTCAAAGACTGTCGCGCTCAAGGCCGGCACACGCAGCGGCGAGGTGACTGCGAGCCCATCGGTGCGCTGAATGTCTACTACACGAGGTTTGCCTGGAGTGTTGTGCGCGGTCGGACTCGGGCCGGTGATGTGCCAGCGCGTCGCAGACCCGGTCAGCGTTGCGCCTGAGACCGAGGGAGCGAGCTCAATTTCAGACTCGGTCGGGTTCATGACTGCGATGGTGAGTGTCTTGCCGTCTTTCGTGAGAGCGGCGGCGAGATCACACGGGGCAAAGTTCTGCTCGAGGCGCAGCGGGATCTGCCCGTAGTGTGCGCGGTACATTTGCAAGACCAACCCGGTGGTCTCCATTTCTGCAGCCGTCTTAGTCGTTTTGATGGCGCCGATGACGTTGACCGTTTGCGCGTAATGTGCCATTTGGATGAGCTCGCTCTGACGAAAGTTCTCGTGCAGGCCCGCGGCGACACCGAGGCCGTCCTGGAGTTCATAGACGCACCCCAGTTCGCCGAAGGCGTACTCGCGGTGCCAGTAGTTCCATTCGTCCATGGCAATGGGGACGATGCGGCCCTGGAGATTCGCCAACCCGGCTTGGAGTTTGCGATGGCCGTCGGCTTTCTCACGGATGGACTCGCGCAGCATCGCGACATGCGCCAGCAGGTTCGTGCGTTCGTCCTTCGTCCACGGGACACGCCCGCGATAGAAATGCTCCGAGAGCATTGACATGTGGTCGGCGCAATTTTCGAGCATGATTTGAGAACACCCCTTGCCGGATTTCGCCTGATTGGGATCATTCTCCTTATTGATCGTGGCGAGGTCGCCCACACCGGTGAGTTTGATGCTCGGGTCCACCTTCCACATGTATTCGGCGACGGTGTTATGCTTGAGGGTGTAATGCTCCATCTGCATGAAGCCAAGCTGCCAGGGCCCGAACATCTCGTTGCCCACGCACCAGAATTTCACGCCGTAGGGCGCGTTGTGGCCGTTCTTCGCGCGCCAATTCCCGCCGATGGTCCTGGTCGACGCGTTACAGTATTCGACCCACTGCGCCGCGGAATAAGCGTCGCCAAACCCGGTGTTCACCGCGATCATCGGCTCAGTCTTGATCTCACGGCAGAAGGCGATGAACTCGTCGGTGCCGAAATCGTTGTGCTCGACGCCGGTCCACGCTGGGTTCTTGCGAGGCGGGCGGCGGTCGCGCTCACCGATGCCATCACGCCAATCGTAGCCGCTGACGAAGTTCCCACCCGGCCAGCGATAGACCGACCCGTTAAGCTGTTTGAGCAGCGCGAGTGTGTCCGCCCGCATCCCCCGCACATTGTCAGCCGGCATAAGGGAAGGCGGGCCGAGCAGCACATTGCCCTTCACCACGCGGATATCCAACATGCCCTTGTCCGTGCCGGCCCTGGAGGTGAACGAAAAAGATTTCTTCGAGTATTCGCGACCGCTGAATTTCGTTCTGGTGCTGGCGCGCTCGGTGTCGCCTTGGCCCCAGGCAAGCGCGACCTCAATTTCCGCGCTGCCGTCCACTGGCTTGGCCCAGAGGTAGCCTTCGTAGCTTTTGCCCGCGACCAGTCCCAGGTCACTTTGGCGGATGCCCACGCCGGCGTTGATGCGCGGCGAATGGCGCCCGACGAATGCGCCTTCCTTGACCATCGCGACCCCGCTGCTGGGACCGATAATCTGCCAGGGTGAAGCGCCCACGACGGGGAACGCGCTGTTGGTCAGATCCCGGTAGGGCGAGTAGTCCGCCGTGATCGGAAAATAAAATTTCCTGTCTTCCAGCATCTGAGCCCAGATGCCGCCATAGATACAGCGACCCAGATGCTCGACAAATTGCCCATAGATATAGGGGCTGATGGGCGCCCCGGTCTTGGCCATGTCCAGCTTCAGTTCAATGGGGGCGGCGATAGCGGTCGCCACGGACGTCAGCGCGAAAAGCAGGACTGTGCTAAGCGGTTTTGTTGGTTTCATTATTTGCATTTTCGCAGCGAGTTTGATCCGGTGTATTTTGTAATGCCAAGCACGACAGGGCAATCAGAGATTGGATGAACCAATGATGCTTTGTTCGATTCCATGGGTCACCAAATCCGAAATTCGCCGCCACAGTGCAGCAGGGCCATCATGTAGAGCAAACCCTCGTAGTAACGCTCCAAGCCATCGGGTGTCGGCGTGTTCCAAAGTTCCTCGACGAAGTTCTTCCAACGGGGATGGGTCGCCGCAAGACTGGCCACGGCATTCACGGCAACCAATCCCTGCGCATGACGAGTTTCCAGTGCCTTGCCTTCAAGCGTGAACACACAGCCGTAGTTTGTCCCTTGTGATTCAAAGAATGCCTGAAGCTTGTCGCTGAGTTCACGCTGCCGTGGATCCTTGCCCCACCAGGACCAGTCCACCGACCAATTGCCGGCGGTGCGGAAGGCGTCATAGGAGAAGTTGGTGCCGTAATTGCCGGAGCGCGCGACGAGCGACCCGTCGAAGTTGGCATAACAGGGATTCAAACCGGTGACCGGGTGCGCCACCTTGACGAAGTAATCCCGGCTCACGTCAGCCGCCTGGCTCCAGAATCCCGCGTCTTCCTTTGGCCCCCAGCGGGACCAGAGTTCGTAGAATGCGGGCAGATGGTAGGAGGGGTCGGTGAATCGCGAGCGCTCATCGCTGGGACTGAAGAGCACCATCTTGTGCTCGTCGTCAAACAGTGGACCCGCCTTGACCTGCCTGTTGCTGCCGCGCCATGGCACCGAACCCGTGATGACCGGGCGATGACGCACGCGGGAGAGCAGCTCATCGGCCTGCTCCTTGTAGTTGTAGATGCCGGTTCCGTTTCCCCAACGGCGTGCGGCTAAATACAGCGCCGTGACGTAATACTCCTCTCCATCCGGGGCCACAAACTGGCTCATGCGCACACCGTTGGTCCGCGCCTGCCAGGTGAAGAAACCGTAGGAAGGATGATTCGTCTCAGAAACGTAAAGATAGGTTTTCGACCAATTCCAGATCGCGTCAAACTCGGCCTTCTTGTTCAACTGCACGGCGATGATCATGCCGTAGGACAGCCCCTCGGAGCGCACGTCGCGATGCTTGATGTCGGTGACAAACGCGAGCAGGCCATCGGCGTTGGTGCCCGCCTCGTAATAAACAGCCTCATTGGTTTGGTTGCCGTGGAACAACTGTTGAAATGCCGCGTCTATCTTTCGGCGGATCTCCGGCTGAGACTTGCCAATCTCAGCGAAAAGATTTCGATATTTGCCGGTGGCATAAGCGCCGGTGCCGTCCGGATTCCTGGGGACTTCCGCGGCCGACGGGTTTTCCAGATCGCGATCGAGCGCCGCGCCATCGAAAGGAATCACGATCACTTTGCTGCCATGGCTGTCATTGCCTTTGTCTTGTTCCTTTTCGACATCAATCACGGCCAAGGTGATGGCAGCGACATGCCCGTTTTCGACATAGACCGAGGGCCGTTCGGCCTTGTTCCAGTGGTTCACGGTACTGTCGAGGTAACGGACAATGGCTTTGCGGGGGTCGTAAGCCACGCCCCGGTTTGTCCAGTCACGGATGCCATCATGGGAGGTGAGATGATACGCGGTGCGCGTGGACCAGGAATTGACCACAATGTGATAAAGGCCGCCGGAATACCAAATGCAAGGGTCTTCAAGGTTTGGGATACCCTTCGGGAAAACGGAACCGCCCTGCGGCTTGTAAGGTCCGAGGATACCTTTGTCACTGAAGAAAATTCTGCCATCCCGCGGGACGAACTCGAAGTTGCCGTCCGGGCGCAACATGATTGCCACGTTAGAGGCGTGCCACTTCGGTTCGCCCTCAACGGTGATGGTACCAAGGTGCTCCCACGGGCCGTCGAGTGATTTGGAGACATAGACTTCGCACGGGCGAGTTTCACTAATGACAATGGCGTAGCGACCGTCGGGCAAAGTGAGGGCGGTAACGTTGTGCCCCTTGCCGTTTTGATCGTTTGGCCAGCAGAGACCCTTGTCCAGATACGGCCCGGTAAGGGAATCCGAGACCGCGTGGACTGCAACGGAGCCGAACCAACCATTGTGGCCCCGCGATTCACTCCAGCGGCTGGCGAACAAATGGTACTTTCCGTCTGATGCTTTGATAATCTGGCCATCCCAATAGCAGTATTTGTTGGCGGGGTCTTCCAGGCCGTTCTGGACGTCCCGCGGGACGACGTTGGTCGCGCCCCAGGCCTCACGGACGAGTTCGCCGTGCGGAGGAGTGGGGAGAAAATAGCTGATGAAAGTCTTCGGCTGCGACTGGGCGCCAGCGGATTCGGTGAATTGGTACCCCAACAAAGAAAGCATGTTCTGCGCGTATCGCCTGCCCAGCTCGCGATAGCCTTCCGGAGTGAAATGCAGATGGTCAGGACGGCCGGCACAGCCTACCGAGGAAACCACGTGGGCCGTAGGAATCGCCTTGGGCAGTCCGTCGATAATTGAATTCATGCTCGCACAAGCGCCTTTTTGATCCTCATTGACGAGTTCCCCAGCGAGCAGGGGCACTTCTTCGGCCTTCAGATTGAGATCCTCGAGCAGATTGTTGTAGATCCATTCAACTTTCCGCGGCCATTCTTTGTCATTCGTGTTGGATTCTCCCTGATGCAGAAGGATCCCTTTGATGACGCCATCTTTCTGAGCCAATTGGGCCATGTCGATAAGACGCTGATAGGGGTTGCCACCATAGGCATTGATGATGTTGGTCATCCAGTTTGGCGCGGTCGAAGCATATGTTTGAAAACGATCCTTCTGGAACAGTTCGATTTTGCAGCCGGCGACGGAGACATTGACGATCCCCACTTTGATGTTGGGTGGGAGATTGGACACCAACGTTCTCCCAAAATAGTCGGCCGGACCCAGACCGGCCGAGGGACGGCACAACGGCGGGACGGCTGCATACCAATTGCCTTTGGTTCGGCCTTGCTTCGGGAAATCGACGGCCGCCAGCACCCGAAACCGTTCATCCACCGGCCCTTTATCCTGCTCCTCAATTCCGGGAAATCCTTCCATGTTCGACTGACCGAAGCAGAGGAAGATCCAGAAGTTCGTGTCTCGGGAAAAGGCGCTCATCTGGCACAAGACCAAGGCCGCGAGGAACGGTAACCGAAATATCCATTTCATGGTGGTTAGCACGAATTTCACTTGGCGACTGCACCCACGCTCACGGTGTATCCTTGGACCGGCTTTTCATTCGCGTCGAGAAAGCGGGCACAGAAATCCGTCGCTCCCCCGCCATTAATCACGGCGCAGCGCACGACATTCGGTCCCTTTTTGAGTGTGAGACGCTTGGAAACTCCATCGTCAATGACCGTCTGCCGGTCGCCATAAATCCCGATGACTTCCTGGCCGTTCACCCACCAGACGGAGGCGGCGTTCGAACCGATGGCAAGTCGCACGCCTGGTATTTCCTCTGGGCAGATGACCACGGTCACAGCCCAAAAGAGAACGAACGAGCTCGGCTTGCCGAGAGAATGCGCAAAGTGATACAGGTTAACGTTGTATTCCCTTGTGTCCACGGCGTGCCAGGTGAGGTTCGTACCGCCAACCGTGACCGAATCACCATCTCGGGGAATGACACTGAACTGGTTGGGAAAATACTCAGCCTTCACCGCCGCCTGAACGGCACTGTCCGTGAGTCCGTTGGAGCTAATCGGCTCCAGAATCAGCCAGCGCTGGATGAACCCGGCAGCATTGGGCGCTTTCGCTGCAGAGTCGGGACGCGTAAGTGAGGGTGCGGAGTGGCGCGAAGCGTCTTCGGCACGCTGAGTTGGCGAACAGGTCAGAAAGATGAATAACGGCAAGTAGCTACGGAATGGAGTCATGAGCAGCCTCCTTTGGTTTTCGCGCCCGAACTGGGGCCAGTTGCCAGGGGCGGGGACGGCTCGTCCCCGGGCTTTCCTTGCCGTCCAATGAACGCGGCGACGAGCCGCCCCCGCCCCTGGCTCACATTGACTGCGGCGCGTTTCAGCACGGCTTGTCCGGTACGCGGTTGGAGGTTGGGTGAGTGAGCGTCTGGTGAGAAGTGCCCTCCTGGTTACGAAAATGAGCGCTGCTGCAAGGCCATTCCGCTGCCACCCGCACCAACCCCGCCTTCATGGGATTGTTCTCAATGTAACGCACGACGCGGCGGTAATGGTCTTCATCGCGGATGTAGCGGTCGAAGTAATCGTCCTGCCAGAATGTGCCCTCGCAACCCAGAATCTTGTTTGCTACTTTGGAGGTGTAGCTTTTCCAACCTTTCAGGATCTCCCCTAGCGGCGTCTGCCAAACCTCTATTAACGCGTGGACGTGATTTGGCATTACCACCCACGCCAGGAGACGATATTGCCCGCCGTCGTGGTGCCACAGGTTTTCTTGCACCACCTGGGCGATGCGGTCGTTGCGCAGGTGACAAGCCCCATGACCCAGGTCGAGATAGCGTTCGAGTTGGCGCTGCTTTTCCAAGTCATCCTCAACCGCCAGGATTGCGGCCCATTCACCCCGGCGTTCGGCCGGGAGCGAGTCAGCAAGCCGGTAAGTGACGTATTGTTGGGCGCCGGGGGAATCAAAGTGGGGCAGATACTTTGAGGAATACCAGCCTTTGAATCCTTTGGCCATCTCCTCCGGCGTGAGGGGCTCCGTGCAGCGCCGTTTTCCATCAATGAGCTTCTTAAGGTCTTCACGCTTCATAAGTTTGGGGGCGGGGACGGCTCGTCCCCGGGCTTTTTCTTGCCGCCGACCGAGCACGGGGACGAGCCATCCCCCTCGCCACTCGCATGGAGACCCGACTTCCCTGGCGCCCCACGAGAGG
>DATDCV010000511.1:0-3492 GCA_036524155.1 Verrucomicrobiia bacterium | reverse complement strand
CTCAGCTCCCCCGCTGATCGTTCCGTAAGAGGAGTTCGTTTGAACTGTATTGCCTTCTCCCCCGCCAATCGTCCCGGCGCGGGCGTTGGTCTGGATCAGGTTGTGTCCGCCCCCGGCGATGGTGGCCACGGAAGCGTTGGTCTGAATTGCGTTGCCCCAACCGCCGCTAATGGTCGCATAAGTGGAGTTGGATTGGACCACGTTACCCCCACCCCCTCCGATCGTTGCCCGGGAAGCCTCGCCTTCAATAATGTTCAGCTCTCCCCCTCCGACTACGCCCAGCTTCGCCAGTGCGGCGTTATAGGAGCCGCCGGCCACAGTCGCCCCCGCGCCACCCGCCGTGTTGTTCCACCCGCCACCTACGGAACCGTAAACCGCGTTGGTGCCGACCGCGTTGGCCCATCCGCCGGCGACCGTGCCGTAGTAAGCGTTGGCCCAAACCGTGTTGCCTGCGCCTCCGCTGATGGTTCCGAAATAGGAATTCGTTTGAATTTTGTTGTCCTCGCCTCCGCCGACAGCCGCGCCGACCGCGTTGGTCTGAATCGTGTTGTGCTGGCCCCCGGCGATGGTCGCCGCGATGGCGTTAGTGTGGATCCAGTTGCCTCCGCCACCGCTGATGGTTGCATACTGGGAGTTGGCCTGGATCAAGTTGCCCGCGCCCCCGCCGATGACCGCCTTTGACGCGTTGCCCTCGATGGTGTTCACAGACCCTCCTGCGATGACGGCATAGTCCGCCAGCACGGCATTGCTGTAGGCATTTCCGTTATAGTTCGCAGCCCCGCCGCCGGCAATGGTAACCCCCACAACGCCCGGCGCGACGAAGTTCACGAGGGCGCCACCAATCACGTTGGGCGCGCCTATTGAGTTCGGCTCCAGACGCAACGCGCGCTGTCCGTTGACCCGCAACTCCAATGGTTGGGGGTCAGAGGTGCCGATGAAGTTCTGACCCGGAGTTGTGCCGCTGTTGCCGCCCACGTGCCAGTCGGTGGGCGTGGAGAGCGTCAGCGTTTGGGCTGAGGCCGTCAGCGTGGCATTCGTGCCGGCCGCCAATGTCACATCATCGCGCAACCCGTTGAGCGACTTGACGACTTGGTTAGGAGCGATCTTGTCCGCGCTCACCGAGTTGGCTCCTAATGCCGTTCCGCCGATCGTTGCGGGTACCAGGCTGGCCCCGTTAAGGCTCGTGAGCCCGGCCCCGTTGCCGGTGAAGGTGCCCACGATGACATTCGCGGTGTTGGTGGCGATAATTCGTCCGTTGAAGGTGTTCGAGCCTGTGAAGGCCTGGTTGCTGTCGAGCAACCCGACATTGGAGGAGAGGTGCGCGTCGGCCATTGTGCCGCTGACATCGGTGGCCAGGGCCACGCTGCCGGGTGTCCACTGGGCACCGTCGTAGCGCAGAAACTGGTTTGGCGAGGGACTGGTGACCGAGATCGGCGTCCCGCGGATTCGGCTCACCACCGTGGCCGCCTGGGTGCCGGTCGCATCCCCTGCCAGTGGCCCGGTGAAACTCCCCGCGGCATCTGCGGCAGCAGAGGTGTTGGCAGAGAGGGCGCTTCCAGCGGCAGGCGTAAAGAGGGCGAAAGGGGCTGCCAGCAGAGGTTGGCGCGGGGAGAGCACGATGAAGGAACCGGCTGCTCCGTTGGTGCGAACGGCGATTTCCAGCCAGCGCGCGTCACCGGCGAACACGCCGCTGCCAAAGTCGAGTGTTACCGCGAACAGGCCGTTGGACACGCTGGTTGCCATGTCGGTCAGCGGGCCGCCTATAACGTTGCCGTTAGCCAGGGCGTCGTAAAGCGTGAACCGCAGATCGTAAACGCCGTTGGCCGTCTGGCTGCCGTCGACCAGTCTTCCCTGATAGCTAACGGCCGTGCCCAGCACCGCTGCTGTGGCAAGGCCGGCTGTCCCGACCAGCAGGAGGAGTGAACTCGTCAACAGGTATCTCGTTTTCATGATTTGGCTTTTGGTTAGTGGTGTTTTAGGCAAAACAGTTTTGGAGACGCGCGCGGATGCGCGGCCTTATGGGGTGAACCGTCGCTCGAGAGCCTCGAGGCGGGCTTTGAGCGCTTCGAGTTCGGCCTCTTTGCCGCGGAGTTCGTCGCGCAGCGCGGCATTCTCCGATTCCACCTTCTGGTTCAACCCTTGGATGGCTGCCAGCGCCACGCCATCGGCATCCACGGTGCTGATATGTTTGTCGTCAGTGCCGAGGCCAAAAGCGGCGTAAAAGTCTTGCGCTACTGGTCCCAGGTGGTGCGCCGATGCGTCCTGTTTGAAATTCCATTCGCTCAACGGCAGGGCTGCCAGTTTCTCAAGAACCTCCGACGCGTTTACGGGCGTGAAATTCTCCTTCGCTGCGCGGTCGGAAGTGGGGTTGAAGATCCGTGCCTGGACGAGACCGCTCTGATCCACCAGCATCAACCCGATCCAGGAGCCATCCCGGGCATATTTGCCGACTTGAAAGTTGCGTCCAGGCGTGTCGTCGCCTGGGATGCCGAGAACCAGGTTGAACGGTTCCATGAAGAGGCCCCAGCGGCCGAGTCCTTGCTTCTCAGGCGGCGCGCTGGCGTCAAAGAGATCGAAGCCGCGGGTGATCAAGGGGCGGTCGGCCGCGTTTAAGCCGATGCCCCGGTCGCTTTGCACAAAAACGCCTCCCGCGGCGCGAATGTTGAACTGGTCGTCGCGTGTGGAGGCGAAGTCGGCATCGGTCGAATCGGCCCAAACGAACGCCCCGGTGTGATTGGCCTGGGCGCGGCGACCGGCGGCGAAGGTGTAGCCGGCACCCGCGTAGTTCTCCGTCCCGCCGGGGATCGTCGCCAGGAAGGCGGCATGCGAGATCGTGTTGTCGGTTCCCCCGCCGATGGTGGACGAGAGCCCACCGTTAAAGTTGTTAAAGCCTCCGGCGATGGTTACGTAGCTGTTCGCGCTCCCAATCCGGTTGGAAGCGCCGCCTCCGATGGTTGAGAGGGTGGTCTCATCGTTAATCAGGTTGTAAACTCCTCCACCTATGGTTGACCCACCAGCATTTCCCACAACCTTGTTCTCACGGCCTCCGCCGATGGTCGAATAGGCGGAGTTGATCAGAATCGTGTTACCGGAGCCCCCTCCGATGGCGGTCGAGTCGCTGAAGGCGAAGTTGCGGGTACCGCCGCCGATAAACGCCGCTTCGCCGATGACGGTGTTCTCCTGGCCACCGCCCACCACGGCGTGTCTGCCGCCGTTCGTATTGCCCATACCACCGCCGATAGTCGCCCGGAAAGCGTTTGTCTGGATGAGGTTGCCGTACCCGCCTCCGATCGCGGCGGCGGACGCATTGTTTTGCACGACGTTCAGCCAACCGCCTGCAATGACGGCGTCCTGCGCGGCTTGGATACCATTGCCAATCCCGCCGCCGATGACGGCGGCGTCGGAATACCTCTGGATGTCGTTATAGTAGCCGCCTCCGAGGACTGAGAAGTTCGCCGCGTTGGTGTTAGCGCAGCCGCCGCTGATCGTGGA
>DATDCV010000510.1:0-1704 GCA_036524155.1 Verrucomicrobiia bacterium | reverse complement strand
CGGACTTCAGTCCGCAGCAGCTTCCATTGGCAGGGGGCATCCGATTACAGACGCGATGGTCGGTCGGGCCTTGCTGCGGACTGAAGTCCGCGCGCCGGCCGCGTTCCACAAATAACGGGGATCCGGCAGCCTCTCAATTTTTCTGGGTAACCTCGGCGGATTGAGCTATTGTATGCGGGCAGGAATCAAGTGGCGGAGGCTGAATCCCGCCCGAGCGAATGAGTTTCGAGTTGCGAAGACAACCAAATCGCCGGATTGGTGTTAAACCAATCGCGGTGTTTTTGCGGCTGATATTCGCCATTCTGGCTCTCCCGTTGGCCATGCCGGCCGGATGGGCGGCGGCCAATTACACGCTGAACTGGAACACGAACCAAAACCGTGTTACGGCCGACATTCAATCGGCCGATCTGTTGCCCGTGTTGCGGCGGGTCGCTGGCGCCACGCGCTGGCAGATTTTGGTTGAGCCTGGCAGCAGCCATACGGTTTCCACGAAATTCAAAGATCTGCCGCCGGGCGAAGCGCTTCGCTTGCTGCTCGGCGACCTGAACTTCGCGCTGGTCCCTGGCAGTAACTCCCCTTCACGACTATTCGTTTTTCGCACGGACCGCGAGCAGGCGACCCAGTTGGTGACGGCGACGGAACCTCAACCCGGCGCCAAGAGGATACCCAACGAGCTGATCGTCGTGCTGAAACCGGGCGCCAACATCGAAGACCTGGCAAAGAAGCTGGGCGCGAAGGTGGTCGGCAGGATCGACAAACTCAACGCGTACCGTTTGAGGTTCGAGGATGAAGCGGCGGCTAACGCCGCCCGCGACTCGCTGGCCGCCAATGAAAACGTGGGCTCCGTCGACAACAACTATTCGCTCGATCGCCCGGCCACCCCGGGAGACTCCCAAAAGCGTGCCGTGCTGCCCCAACTGCAAATGAAGCCCCCGGCCGGATCGGGGCGTGTCATCATCGGCCTGGTGGACACCGCCGTCCAATCGCTGGGTAACAACCTCGATCAGTTCGTGCTGAAGCAAATCTCAGTGGCCGGGCCGTCCCAACTGGAGCCCGGCGTGCCCTCCCACGGCACGGCCATGGCAGAAACCATGCTGGGCGGTCTGCAACAGGCCACGGGCGGGAGCACTTCAGTGCAAATCCTTCCCGTGGACGTTTATGGCGCGGGCGAGTCTACCAGCACCTTTGATGTCGCCTTTGGCATCGTGCAAGCCGTCAACGGCGGCGCAAGAATCGTCAACCTCAGCCTCGGCAGTCCCGGGGATAACTTGGTACTGCGCGACGTGGTAAGGCAGGCCAGCGATGCCGGAATACTCCTCATCGGCGCCGCCGGCAACACTCCCGTGACGACACCGTTCTATCCGGCTGCGTACCCGGAGGTTTACGCCGTCACCGCCATCGAGCAGGGACAAATCGCCCCCTACGCCAACCGCGGCAGCTTCATCAGCCTGGGCGCCCCGGGGCTGAACCTGATTTCGTACGACAACACATCTTATGGGGTGCAAGGCACTTCCGTTTCCAGCGCCATCCTCAGCGGCCTGGCCGCCGGATTCATGGACGCCAACCGCGCGACTACGGCACAGGCGCGGACTTTTCTCCAGAGCAACTTCGGAATCCGGATAACTCCGCGACCCTGACCGCTTCAGTAGTTCTCATTCTGGGATTGTGGCGTGGGCGTCTCGCCCGCGGGTTCGGTCGGCGTCC
>DATDCV010000509.1:0-2031 GCA_036524155.1 Verrucomicrobiia bacterium | reverse complement strand
CGAATGTAGGCGGGTGCAAGGTCCCAGGGTGCACCATTGTCGCCGCTTACGGCGGGGACCGTCTCACACGCGGCGCCCGTGGCCAGCCCCTGCGGGATGGTGAAACTTACGCCGGAAAACGACACTTCGGTGCCCGCCACCTGTGAAGCGCCCGACGTCGGTGGTGCAACCGGTGATGTGGCCTCGGCGGGCGTGTTGATCGCGCCGGGTACAGCAGTGGGCACAGATATAGGCGCTCCGGTGCCCGCCGGAACGATGGCGCACGCCAGAACGAACAGCATTGCCATGCCGGCAAAGGCCAATTTCATTGGACGTTTCATTTTATGGCTCCCTCCCAGAAGATAAGCTGGTGCCACTTGAAGTGGCATGCCCTGAACTCAGGACTAATCCTCGACAACCCCAAGTGACTGGATGAGTTGATCGAAGGTATCGAGCGAGGGTGAGAATTCACCCGGCTGGGCTGAATTGATGCGCGCGTTCAGGGTTTTGACGTAGGCATCCGCCTCCGGGCCAGAAGTAAACGGCGCGCCTGTGGCAAGGTCGGCGATGAAGGGTGCGTCCGTCTCCAGGACCACCGTGACCAGATACTTCTGATTTGCGGTGATGCCCTGGTAGATGTAATACAAGCGGGTTCCGCGCAGGGCAGCCGCATCATAGGAACCCTGCACCAGGAACCGATAGCCCTTTCCATTGACAAAGTTCACGAGCTGTGCCTGCGCATCGACAGTGCGACCTGCGGCCGGTATGCGGGGGAAATCGAAATGGTCCTCGGAGGTACCCGCGATGACCGCCCGGAGTCCCGAGACGACCGCAGGTGCCATCGCATTGACGTCGATTAGGCGAAACACGCGGATGCCGGGAGCGATATTCGAGTGATCCTCGCCGGCATAGCCCGTCAGGAGGATGCGGGCATGTCCCGGGTACTCAGGATCCCCAGGATCTTGTATGGCCATTTTCGGCAGCATCTCGGGTAGGGCGCCTGTAGCGAAACCTTCGGGGTAAGAGAACGAGACGCTGATGCCAAAATCACCGAATGGAAAGGCATTGGCGCCGGCTGGTGGAGGCAGAAACTCGGCAGTTGCTGCTGGCGCAGCCTGAGACTGCGGTGTCTCCAGACCCGGCTGCACGAGGGCATCTGCGGCCGGTGCAGGCGATGCCGCAGGTGCGCAAGCGGCAGCCACGAGGAGCCCGCTCAAGACGGCACCCAAGCGCAATGTGGGCTTCAATCAGCCGCCTTTCTGGGCAATGGTGTTCCGCAGAGTGCCGATGCCCTCGATCTCAAGCTCCACCACATCGCCCGACTTGAGCCAGGGGCCCTTCGCCTTGGTAATTTCCAGCAGGCAGCCGGTACCCACTGTGCCGGAGCCGATGACATCTCCGGGCATGAGCGTCACCGACTGCGAGGCACGCGCGAGTATGTCGCCAAACGACCAGTAGATGTCCTTGAAATTGCCCTTCGACATCTCCTGACCATTGACCTTTGCGCGCATCTGCAAGTCATACACGCCGGGCCGGCCGACGGCCCGATCGGCCAATTCGTCCGTTGTGACGATGCACGGCCCGAGCGACGACGCAAAGTCCTTGCCCTTGCCGGGCCCCAGCCCCACTTTCATCTCCTCGCGCTGGACATCGCGCGCAGACCAATCGTTAAGGATCGTGAAGCCGAAGATGTGTTTGGGCGCGTCTTCTGTGGTGATGTCGAGCCCAGGCTTGCCGATGATAGCCGCTACCTCCAACTCGTAATCCAGCTCATTGGTATAGGTGGGGTATGGAACCTCATCCTCCGGGCCGAAGACATTGCCCGGATTTGTAAAGTAGAAGACGGGGAACTTGTACCATTCCTCCGGTACTTCGCGGCCGCGGTTGGCATTGGCGGTCTTCACGTGAGTCTCAAATGCGTAGGCGTCACGTATGCTCGTCGGCCGGAGGATGGGTGCGTGCAGAGTTGCGTCGGCAAGGGGGATGCGCTTGCTTTCAGCGGCGCGCCGAGCGCGTTCGAGCCCCTTGTCTCCCGCCTCGATCAGCTGCAGC
>DATDCV010000508.1:0-4229 GCA_036524155.1 Verrucomicrobiia bacterium | reverse complement strand
GCTCGATTCTCCCGCAACGTGGTGCTCAGCGCAAAAATCCAGGAAGGCGCGAAACGCCCCAGACCCGGCTGTATAAGGGCTGGTGTCGTCGCAATAGAAGGAAAGGAGGATTTTGCGCGGGCGTGAATTCTCCGAGCCGTGGGCGAGCGGGCCGCGTATTCCGCAGAAAGGGACGGAGGCCGCAAGGGTCCCGAGAAAGCGGCGCCGGCTGAGTGTTTGTCGCGAGGTGATCATCGAATGTCGCGCTGTGTATTGGTGGACTGCAGAAAGCCGTTCCGGGGAGCACAACCGAGCCGCCGGAATGCCTGGGCGCAAGCGCGGTAATTTTCCACTGACATACCCATGATGCCATACTCCTCGACGTATCCAATAAAACCGCCCGAGGGCGCGCCCAGGAGCTCGTAGAGGCGCCGGGCCTCCGCGTGGATCTCCGCTGGCGTGCCGTGAATGGAAACAGTCTGATAGCTGATCGGCACCATGAAGCATTGGCGCCCGCGCAACCGGCAGCCAACCGACGCCATATCCACTACATTGGGCTGCGAGATGTTTATGACGTCCGCGCCGATTTCATGGAAATCCTGCACGATCGAATCGATCCTGCCGCAACAATGAAACCAGATGTGCAGGCCCAGTTGATGGGCATGCGCAAACTGGCGGGCGTAGCGTGGTTTGAACAGGCGCCTCCACAATTCGGGCGAGATCATCAGGCCGGTCTGCGTGCCCCAATCATCGGCGAAGTGGATGCCGTGAAATCCGTGCCGCGCGGCCATAGTCATCAGCTCACACTCGAAGCCGAGGATTCGGTCCATCAGCCCCGCGAAGCCTTCCGGATGCAGGAGAAAATCCTGCATGGAGTTTTCAAAGCCGCGGAGCAGCGTGTAAACGGTGAAACCGCTCAGGTCCAGGCTGGCGAGGCGGTAGCGGTCGCCGCAGGCCTGGAGGAACGCAGGCACCGCGGACATTCGTTCGGCTTCGCGCAACGGCGGCACCCTAATCCCACCAGGGCTGGGCAACTCCGCATAGAACGGCGCCACGGGGTGGCCCATGGTGCCATCGCCAAGCGATTCAAGGCGGTAACCCCATTCGTTCTGGACCCAATTCCAGGCGTTGGGGGTGCCATCGCCAGGCGCCCCGAGTGCCAGGTGGTAGAGCATAATGTCTCCCTCTTCCTGGTCGCGGTTCCAGAAGACGATTGGGAGCCGTTCAGGCGATTCAAAGCGGATCGCTTGCTCGACCAGTTTATGGCGGGCAACTGTCATGCTCAACTGGACCTTAATTATGAAGCGCGCAGTTCTTTCGCTTTTCGGTCAGCAATCGCTTCGGCAAACCACAATACCTCGTCCAGGAACGCCGCCGCACGTTTCTCGTATACCGGCTCGTTCGGAGTCCCGTCGTCGTTAAAGCTATCGTGCACACGAGATATAGCCAGGCTTTCCGGTATGGGGAACGCTCCCATGCCCAGCGTCACCAAACGGAGCTGAGCCAGACAAGTGATGCCGCCGAAACCGCCGGCCGAAACGGTCACGATCCCGATGGGTTTGCGTTCGTACTCCGGCAGCAAGTAATCGATGGCATTCTTGAGTACGCCCGGATAACCGTTGTTGTATTCGGGCGTTACGATGATGAGCGCATCCGCCCGCGCGATCTTGTCAGCATACTCCTGCAGACGAGGCGGCGGATCGTCGCGGCGATGCAGCCGCTCCTCCATGATGGGAAAGTTGTACTCCAGCAGATCGAGCAGTTCGGTGTCGACACCCTTGCGCTGCTGCAGTCTGGCCAGAACGAATCGGGCAACTTTGATGCTTTGTCGGTCGCGTCGCGTGCTTCCCGCTATGATGGGGATACTTAACATAGGCTTGTTGTCAGTTTGATGTCTTTCTTTGCGTACAGGGAACGCTCAATCATAGCACTGACGCGCGGTGTGGGCTGCTGATCTTTGGCGAGGGGCCCCCTTGTCCAGGTCGTAACGCGAGGGGGTTTTACTCCGAAAGCAAGCGGAGTACGTCCTGCATTTGGGGTATCCGCTCGGTCTTGGGTCGGAGCGCCGAGTTGCACTCGGCTTACACGCGGCCGTCGGCGCGGTTAAGCCGATTAAAAATCGGCGCTCCGACCCAAGACTGAGAAGCTGTGAAAAAATTGGCGAAGCGCGAGTAAATGTTCAACACCCACGTTGAGAGCCAACTACTTGCGATTGCCAATTTCGGCTCTTTTCAATTTTTTCACAGCTTCTGAGCGGATACCATTTGGGTTGGTTTGTGGCTTTACCTGTTTCTTCGTGCCGGGCGAGTGTTGGCGAGTTTTCGGCTTAACGACTTCAAGCCCTGTTGCGGCTGGACCAAGTGGACATTGGCGACCTCATCGCCGTCACGGACAACCATCACCCACCGATGGAAGAAGAATCGGTCACGGAAACCGTCGAGGTCGGCCAGGGACGGAGGAAGGCCCAGTTCCTTCAGACGGCGCAGAACTGCTTTGGTTAGGCGGTCCTGGACCATGAGTAGTTGCGGATTCGATCGGTGTAAACGCTGGTGACTGATTGTGACTACGTAGCCGGAGCGGCGTTGGTTTTGCAATACGCTCGATTACGGAAAGGTGTTACGCATTATTGCGGAATGGGATCATTGCGTTGTGGTGATCGGCACTGTATTTCCGAGTTGATTTTAGTCATCGTCTTACCCGCAACGTCCACAGCGGGCGAAGCGACAAGAAACCACAATCCTAAATAAGATTCATCTGGCTTTTCCCCCACCCCTCCCCTATAAAACGCGCAACATTCATGCTATGAAACTGAATCGTCGCAACTTTCTGACCGTCTCCGCCATGACCGGGGTTGCGGGCGCGATGGCACCCACGGCCAAAGCCTTCAACTTGCCGGACCCGCCCCAACCGGGCCGCCTGCGGCTCTCCTGCCAGGAAGGCGTTGCCCCCGGAAAATCTCTGGCTGAGAAACTCGACTTCATGGAGGAACTGGGCTTTGAAGGATTCGAGCCCGGCGGCGGCGGACTGGCCAAGCGGGTCGAGGAACTTCAAAAGGCGCTGCAAGGCAGAAAAATCAAAATCAGCGCCATTTGCGCCGGGTTCAGCGGAGTCATTATTTCCGAACAGGAAGAGAAACGCCAGGAAGCGATCTCGACGATGAAGGACATCCTGACTGCTGCCGGCGCGTTGGGCTCGACGGGCCTGATCATAGTGCCGGCGTTCAACGGCCAGACCAAACTGGACCACAAGGAATCCCGCGATTTGCTGTTGAAGTTATTACCCGAGCTAGGGGACCACGCACAAAAGGCCGGCACACGAATCCTGCTTGAACCGCTGAACCGGCGGGAGTGCCACTTTCTCCGCCAGGTTTCCGATGCCGCCGCGATTTGCCGGGACGCTAACAACCCCGGCATTGCCCTCATGGGGGACTTCTGGCACATGACCTGGGAAGAGACAAACGACACCGCCGCATTCCTGTCCGCCGCGAAGTACCTGCACCACGTCCACATGGCCAGCCGCAAATCCCGGAACATGCCGGGCGAGGACGAAGGCGACAATTACGTCGATGGGTTCCGCGGGCTAAAGCTCATCGGCTACCAGGATTTCGTCAGCTTTGAATGCGGCTGCAAGGGCGGCGACCGGAAGAAGGCCCTCACGACCGCGGTCAAGCTTCTGCGTGACCAGTGGGCGAGTTCCTGAGGAGGTGTGGAGATCCGACCGGCATTCCGGCCATCAACCGACCCGGACGGGGCTGCCGGATGGGCCGGACCGCAGTTCCAGAACCGGCAAGCCACCCGGCGGGGATTAGCCGTCAGGTGTCGGGCCGGCCTTGTCAAACCTCTGCCACGCCCATAATCTTAGGTCATGGTAAAGAAGTGTGCGTGGACCTTGGCCGTGGCGTCGTGCAGTTTGGTGGCCGCCTCGGCCGATACGCTGGAACTGAAAGACAAAGCCGCGCTGACCGGGAAGATCCTGACCGAAAAGCGCGACCAGGTTGCACTCGACGTTGGGTACACGGTACTCGTCGTTCCGCGCAGTCAAATCGCCAAAATTATTAGATCGGACGTACCCGACCGCGCGGCCAAACCCGCGGCGGTCGTCAAAGCAATTGCACCCGAGGCGACGAAACCCGAGACCGGAAGTCAATTCTACACGGAATCGAAAAGACTCGTGCCGGCCAGCACGGTTCGGGACCTGGTGAACATTGTGGGCGAGGCGGTCGTCCAGATCCGCACGCCGAGCAGCCTCGG
>DATDCV010000507.1:0-27426 GCA_036524155.1 Verrucomicrobiia bacterium | reverse complement strand
CGTCACGTGGCCGGAGGCGCCGCTCCTGCGGCTCGGCCAGACCCTGACCAAAGCCAAGGAAGGCCTGCCGGAGATATGGGATCAGCTCAGCGTTGATGTGGTCTATGAACAGGCCTATGAGCAGACCCAATATGACCCAGAACCCCGGCACAGTGTGGATCTGTTTGATCCAGCCGCCGCCCGCGGCACCAGCCTCGACCCGTCCGTCGTGGACGAAATGATCGCAAACCACCTGGCCCGCTATGACACCGCCAGCGGTCACTACCTCTTTCCGACCTTGTCCCCTTCGCTTTACCCGCGCCTCTATTATGATCATAAAGTAGATCAGTTAATGGTCGCGGGCGTTTACAGCCAACCACTCACCGGGGATGCGTACCTGCTGCTGAACCTGCTCGAGGGTTTTGAAAAGGAACAAGTCAAAGCCGCGGCGGTCGGCATCGACTCCAAGAACAAGTGGGACCAGGCCGTGGAGGATTTGCCCGATTCCATCGCCAACATCGTGGCTAACCAATCCTATGTGCATGCAGCCCTGGGGGCGCGGCTGGCGGACGGCTGCGGCTATGCGACTCTGGCCTTCAATAACAGCGACAACCGCAACCAGGTCCCGCCGGCCTTGCCTGTTAGCCTGGCGGTCATCAAGGTGGACACGAACCTTTACACGGGTGACCTCCTGGTTCTGCAGCCGGCTGATGTGCTAGGCGAACAGCTTTCGGTACGGTGCAGCGCCGATTTCGCCGGGCAGGTTAGCCAATGCGATTTTCGCTGGCGCTGGGCCGCGCCGGTCGGCGGCTTGCCTCCCAATACCGATATGCTTAGCGACTGGAATCTTTACGGCGACACAGACGCGGCTCAAGGTGCCAACGAGGTGACGATAGGAGGCGCCAGCCCCTTTACGCTCTCGGATCACTACTTCGCCCTCCAATACCGGCCGCATAACACCAATGGCCCCAGTCGCGATACATGGAGCGATTGGAAATCGCAACTCGCGCCGGGCTGGGTGAAGCGCGTGATGAACGGCATCAACCCCTTTCTCCAAATGTTACCCGACATGACCGTCAACCCAGTGGATACCCGCGTGACCATGATCAGCCAGGCCGGCGGCCCGTACGAAGGGGATGTGGCACTCAACATGGACGCGGTGAGCCAGGCGGGCTTAATCCCAGTCTACGAAACGGTATTCAACCGGGCGATGGACTTTAGCCTTCGAGCCGGTCTCACCAATGACAGCAGCATAAACGAGACACTTTTGTATGCTGCCAGCCGGCTGCATGATCTTTACATGCTGCTGGGCAATGAAGCCTACGCCGACGCGATGGACCCGACGATTGCCTTCCCGCAGGAGCTGTCGACTGATGCTGCCGGCGGTACCGCCATGTCCATCTTTCCATTCATGAACCAGGTGCCCACCTTGCTCGACGAGGAATTGACGCTCCTTCGGGGCCGCGACGATAGTCTCAGCCCGTTCCCCACGAACTGTCCCCCGGTATACAACCGGTTGATCTGGAATTTTACGGCTGGCATTAACGGCGGCGAGCCGGCCTACGCCTACAATTACGCCATCCGGGGGGATCCAACTAACACGAGTGGCACCATCACCGCCGAGGACGCCAAGCGGCTTTATCCGCAGGGACACGGCGATGCCTGGGGCCATTATCTCAGCGCCATCGGCCACTACTACGACCTGCTCTCTTACACCAACTTCGGCTGGCAAACCGAACCGAGCGCCACTTTGATCGGCACCAGCACCGCCGTCAGCACTGATTTCTTTGACGAGCAGAAATTCGCGGAAACTGCCGCCGCCCGCGCCCGCACTGGCGCCCAGATTGTGAAGGATACCTTCCGCCGCAACTATTCCGAGGATGCCACCGGCCGCTGCCCGGGCTACCTCGATAGCAACCCCGAGCGGGCATGGGGGATCGGCGAATGGGCCAGCCGGGCCGGTCAGGCCGCTTATTACGACTGGATAACGGCCAACTCACTCATGGTTGAATCGCTCACCAACCTGACCCAGATCAGCGGCCAGGATCTGCCTCCCCAGGGCATCCAGAAGATCGACCGCGAGTCGACCCCTGAGTTGCGTGAGATTGCCGCCAGTTATCACGAGATCCAAATGCAGACCGATAGCGCGGATGGCGGCCTCAATCCGCTGGGCCTCGCGCGCGGGGTGGTACCGTTCGATATTGATCCCGCGGCGATTGACGCCGGCAAAACTCATTTCGAACAAATCTATGACCGGGCGCTCCAGGCGGTCTATAACGCCTGTGTAGCCTATGACCAGGCGCGCGGGGCAACGCTCCAGCTACGCAAACAGTTCGAATCCGCCGCCGATCTCGGCCAGGCTCTCGCCAAGAGCGAACTCGATTACAAGAACGAGTTGGTCGAGATCTACGGTTATCCGTACGCCGACGACATCGGAGCAACGGGCAATTACCCCCAAGGGTATGACGGCCCGGACTTGATCGACTGGCAAATCCTCGATTTGGAGAACCTGTTGAGCCAGGCGCCGACAGGCCAGGTGATGCAGATTGAAATGTACACCGTCGGTTTCAACGTCACGAATGACTGGAAGGGCACCAATGTTGAGGATTATCTAGACCTGGGTAGCGTTAATTGGCGCGATTTCAGTGCCACGAACCAGATCACCGTGTGCCTCGCTGATAACGGGCTCAAGCTTAAGCCGGCCGGGTGGAGAGGCCATCGGCGAGCCCAGGGCGAACTCCAACTGGCATTGTCCGACTACGTGCAAGGATGGTATGCGCTGGAGGCCAAAGCCGCCGAGTATGAACAGAACCTCTACGCGTTGGAAGTGGAGATGGATCACCGGCAAGCCGATTACACCCGCTTTCCGAATGAATGGCAGTCGCGTGAGGATTATCTGGCGAAGAAGCAGACCATCGCCACAACGATGGCTGGGCTAAGGGAGTTAAAAGATCTGGTCGACTTAGTGACTGACATGGACCGGGAGTGGTGTTTTTACAAAATGTTGGAACTGCCAACGAGCGTTACCGGCATTCTGGGGCCCCTGCCTGTCAAGGAGAGGGAACATGTGGCTGCGGCTGCTTCAAGAGCTTACGGAGCGGCTTACCTGGCAGCCTGGATCAAGTCTTTAGCCGCCCACGGCCTCACCGCCGCGACCGAAGGGTGCAACATTGCCCAGGCGGCTTATGACCATGACTGGGAGGTGCTGCTCCAAGGCAACACTTACAGGAGCACGCTGCACTGGACAACGATGGACACGCTCGTTAAGCTCCAGGGCCAGGAGGTCCAAACCGCCGAGTTGCTGGCTCAGATCCAGGCGGTCGAGCAGTGCCAGCAACGGATTGACAAGCTGGTTGCCGAGGGCGACCGGATCGTTTTGGAACGGGCCCAGGCGCGCTCGCGGGCCGCCCAGCGCATTCAAACGGCCCGCTACGGTGACATCGCTTTTCGCGTTTTCCGCGACGACGCGCTGCGGCGTTACCAGCAGGCTTTCGATCTAGCGGCTCGCTATACCTACCTCGCGGCCAAGGCGTATGATTACGAGACCGGTCTCCTCCAGTCCGACACGCGCCAGACTGCCGGCAGCAAATTCCTGGAAGACGTCGTGCGCGCCCGTGCCCCAGGCAGGTTCTACACCTGGTTGGGGGCGCCGATGGTCGCTGGCACGATCGGCGAGCCGGGCCTGGCCGACGTCCTGGCCCGCATGAAAGCTGACTGGGACGTGGTCAAAGGCCGGCTCGGCTTCAACAACCCGGAGACTGAAACCAGCCGGTTTTCGTTGCGGACTGAGTTGTGGCGCATCTTGCCAGGGAGCAGCGACGGCGATACGCGCTGGATGACGGCGCTGGAAGACTGCAAGGTGGAGGACCTGAACCAGTATCAGGATTTCTTCCGTTACTGCCGGCCTTTCGTCAACAGCACCAATGCCGAACCAGCCCTCGTGATCCCGTTCTCGACCTGCATCACCGCCGGGCTGAACTACTTTGGCCGCGAACTTGCCGGCGGCGATAACGCCTACGATGCCAGCCACGCTGCCACGAAGGTCCGCTCAATGGGCGTTTGGTTTACCGGTTATAACGCCACCAATGATGACAGCACCATCAGCGGCTTGGCCAACGAGCCCCGCGTGTACCTCATTCCGGTAGGAGAAGATGTGCTGCGCTCCCCCACCCGCAACGCGCTCCAACTCCGCCACTGGCAGGTACTGGACCAGGCCATCCCGCTCCCCTATAACGTCGGCGCCGCAGACGTTGATAACCCCGATTGGCTGCCCGTGGTTGATTCCCTGCGCGAACCCCTCGCCCAGATCCGCCGCTTCGCCTCCTTCCGCGCGTATCACGATTACGGCCAGTTCGATCCCTCGGAAACCTGCACGAATGGCCGCCTGGTGGGCCGCTCGGTCTGGAACACGCGCTGGCTGCTGATCATCCCTGGCCGCACGCTCCTCTCCGACCCGGCTGCAGGCATCGAGCGCTTCATCCATGGTTCGCTGGGCACTAATGGCGTCAAAGACATCAAGATCTTCTTCCAAACTTACTCAATCCCCGGAGACTAATCATGCACACACAGTCCACCGTTTACGGTCCAGAGTCCCGTCGGCCGCTGCGCTGGCGAGGTTCCTTCAAATTTCGGATTTCGGATTTCGGATTTCGGATTTCGATAGTGGCGGTCCTGAGCTTGTTTCTGCTGCCACGTTCAGCCCTGTCCGGCCTGCCTCAGCCGATGTACGTTTATTACGGTCAGGCGCTCGACGGCTATGGCTTGCCTTACCGTACCAACGCTGACATTATCCTCTTCCACGGCACTAACGAAATCGCCCGACAGACCATCCGTGGCTCGCTTACCCCTGGCGTTAACTTCGCGCTCTATGTCCACCTCGACGACGGCCGCTCGGCTGTTCCGTACTCACGGCGCGCCCTGCAAGTTGGGGATCTGGTAAGAGTGATGGTGCGGGACCAGGAGGGACTCAAGATTATCATGGAAGAACAGGCCGTGCCGCCCGTCGGCCAGCCGGGAGAACTGGTTTTTATTGACGCCACTGCCGCCACCGACCTGGACCGGGACGGGTTGCCTGACCGCTGGGAGTATGAACTAATCGCCTGGTCTGGCGGCGCGCTTCACACCTTAACCGACGTGCGGCCCGAGGATGATTTCGACGGCGATGGGATGACCAACCTGGAGGAGTACCGCTCGGGCACGTTCGCTTTCCTGCCGTATGACTACCTGTATATCGAGCGTTACGAACCGACCCCCAACAATCGTCTGCGGCTCACGTTTCTTAGCGTGCCGGGCAAGGCCTACAGTGTCGGCTGCGCCACCAACGTGATGCAGGCCGCATGGCAACCCTCTCCTTTCGCCGCATCGGATACCGGTGCCTTCCAGGAAACCCCGGTGGAGGGCAACGGGGACTGGTTGTCGCTTTACGCGCCTATCGATCCATCAACCTGGTTCTTCCGCCTGGAAGTGCGGTGAGGTTCGGCAACGCCGATTTCACCGCAACCGCTGCGTACAAGTAACGGTCGCGCTAGACTGAGTAGAAACCTCTATGCCTGGCGAGTAGTCACCTCTATTCACATTTGTGGCGTGGCGCGCACAATCTCCGCTCAGAACCATACGAGGCGTGCTCAGGCAGGGAAGATGCGAATGTTTCTGGGCAGCGGAGTCAGAAACTTAAGAACTTCTGCCCTCGATGTCGGCAGAGGCGTGCAGCGAATCCCCGTCGGCAAATGTCATGATCATAAAAATAGCTGAATTCATCTATGAACAAGAAACTGTCACGACGGGACTATCTTAAGCTGTCGGGTCTGGCCGTGGGCACCCTGGCCACTGGGGGAGCCACAAGCAGATACGGCGGCGGCAATCCTAACGCGCCCCTAAACAGTTGCTACCCGACGCACTTTGATACGCAACAGTACACATACTTCAACCAGCTCAAGCCGATAATCCCCTGGGGAAAGGATATGGCGGGGAATGTGACGGGCACGAAGCTCGAGGCCAATGAGATGCGGATCACATTCATGGGGTCGGTGGTCCCCATGGCACGCCGGGCCCAGGCGGAAATGAGCGTGTTCGTCGAGGTCGGCTGGATTACCGATCCGGATGGTAAGAACGGCAGGCCGCTGGACCAGTTCATATTCGACTTCGGCTGCGGGGTTTCTGCCAATTATCAGGCTTGTGGGGTTGGGTATAGCAGAATGGACAAGATCTTCATTAACCATTTGCACGGCGATCACGTCACCGACCTCATCCAGGTTTACGGCTTCGGGAACGGCGGCGACCGTAAATCGCCGCTCTACATCTGGGCGAATGGTCCGTCAGGCGTGCCCAACCCCGGGATGACTCCTCCGGTTACAGACCCAACCAAACCCCAGCCCAACAATTACGCGGCTATTCCTCCTGTTTATGACGATGGAGTCCAGGCCTTTTGTACCCACCTTCGGGAAGCATTAAGGTGGCACACTGAGAGCCAGGCCTTCCAGGGCTCGGCATATAGGAGCTATCCCGCCCTCGAACAAATCGCGGCCGATTGGGGGCTGCCCTACGTTCCGGCGCCCGCCGGGGACGATCCCCCCAACGACGCCAACGCGATGATCCCAATCGAGCTGGACTGGCGGAAGACTGGATTAGATGCGGATGGGAGGCCGACCGGCGACAACATCGCCTACAACAACTCGGTGACCGGTGCGAAAGTGCTGCACTACCCGGTGATTCATTGCCGAAAAGGCTCGATGGGCTATAAGCTCGAGTGGACGCCAAAAGGGGCGGCCAAACCTCTGACTATGATGTACTCGAGTGACACTAAGCCGGAGTGGAACTCGATTCTCCATGCAATAAACCTGGACGAGAAGGGCAACCCTCGGGGAGTCGATGTGTTCATCCACGAAATAGCCGTCGCGCCGGAGATTTGGGCCATGAAGAATCAGGGCCTCACCCAGCCGGGCGATCCGAATGATCCGGTTTGGGCTGGCACAGTCCAGGGCATGATCGATGTCCAAAACAGCTCTCACACCCCCCAGGGGGCCTTTGGGTACATGCTCAGCGAGATCAACAAAGTTAAGCCTCCGCGGCTGGCGGTCGCCACGCATTTCCCAACGGCTGATGACACGGTGGCTTGCGCGCTGAACAGCGTTCAGGGGCATTGCCCGGAAATCACGAAGGTGGGTGACCAGCTCGTCTGGTCGTTCGACCTGATGGTGCTTCGGGTGTTCCCTGACAGGATCGAGCAGCGAAGGGCCGTCGTGAACGACTTCTCGTTCAACCCGCCCATCCCAACGTCCCATGATGATATGTTCGCACCCAAGTATCATAGCGATACCGGGGCCTGGAATGCGGTCTACCAGATCGACAGGTCGGCTGAGATAAAGTCAACGGAAGAGATCCAAGCAGAGGGCGGCACGGGAACGACCTACCGCCGGGACGGATATTAGAATGCGATATTATGGCAGCCCGGCCGGAACTACGCTTTTTGCAGCGAGCGGTGGAGTACTGGGCCTCGAAACCAGCCGGACCATCGAGCAGATGATATGAACAACGTCCTCGACGGAAAACAGGATCTGCATGTCACGCATCGAGTGCAGATCGAAATCACGTGGAAATCCATATTCCGGCTGCTCATGGCCGGCCTGCTCACCTACGCGTTGATTCTGTTATGGCCCATTTTCAAAATACTGATTCTGGCTATCCTCATGGCGGTCGCCATGTATCCGATGATTACATGGGCAGCCCGGAAAGGCTGGCCAGAGTGGGCCGGCTATCTCCTTGCCATCACCACACTTTTTGCGGTTGTGGTGGGGTGTTTCGTCATTATCGGGCCGATGGTGTTCCACCAGGTTACCGCCCTGGGGGACAATTTGCCCAAGTTGAGGGATCAAATCATCGCGCAACTGCCGGCCTCTGGTCCGGTGCACCAGGCCCTGCAGAACAGCATAAGTCCGGGCACCGTTGCCGATTCCAGGCTGCTGCTTCAGAAGACGCTGCTGGTGATTGAGACCACGCTGGGAGGACTGGTTTCTGTCATCGTAGTGATCGCGCTGGCCGTTTACCTGATTATCGACGGGCCTCACGCCTTGGTGTGGCTGGTCAAGTATATCCCCGTCGCGGAACGCGCGAGGGTCTCCGAGGCATTGGCTCAAATCTCCCGGTTGATTTCCTCCTACGTCGCCGGCCAATGCCTCATCTCTGCTCTTGCCGCCGCCTATCTGTTTCTTGTGCTAAGCGTGCTGGGCGTGCCAATGGCGCTGCTATTGGGAATTGTTGCGGGAATCTGCGACATCCTGCCGATCATCGGCTTTTTCATCGCCGTCTTCCTCGCGATGGCGATCGGGCTGGCGATTTCTCCCGCCACGGCCGCACTGATTTTCGTTCTCTACGGCGCCTACCACCTATTCGAGAACTTCGTCATCATTCCCAGGGTGTATGGGAGAAAGTTGAGGTTGTCAAAACTGGCGGTGCCACTTGCCGTAGCCGCCGGTGGGCTATTAGCGGGGATCGTCGGGGCCATTGCAGTGCTGCCGCTCGTGGCGGCTTACCCGGTGATCGAGCGGCTCTGGCTAGCGCCAAAGCTCGAACCCAATGCGGCCAAAGCGCACGAGGAGGGTGCGGCGTGAAAATCATGCTCGTGGATGACCACCCCGGTTTCCGCCGGGTCGTTAAGATCCTGCTGCAGAATACAAAGGCGGAGTTCGTGGAGTGTGACGACGGTTCTGACGCGGTTCGTTCATACGCAACGGCCCAGCCCGACGTGGTGCTGATGGATATCGCCATGAAAGGTCTGGATGGCATCAAGGCTACTCTCCGAATCAGAACCGCTTTCCCGGCTGCGCGGGTTTTCATTCTAACGCAGTACGACGATCCGGATCTCCGTACAGCAGCCCGAGAAGCCGGAGCGTCCGGTTACTTCCTCAAGGACGATCTCTCCCAGGTCCAAACGCTCGTGAGGTCGCTGACGCCAGGCACGGAGACAGGGGAGAGCCCAATATGAAGAGGCGCCGTTCGCTATCTACACTGGGTAGAGAGTCCGGCGGTCGACTCGAAATGGCATGAAATTCCTCAATCCCAACCCAATAAGGTCACCCCGGAACGATGCGAAGGGGAGAACGCTGGTTGACACGGTTGTGTCCGTCGCACTGCTGACCGGGCTCCTGATGTGGTGCGGTTGTTCTGGTCTCGGCCCCCGAACTGTCGCTCGCGACCGGTTCGATTACAGCCGCTCGGTCTCCGATTCCTGGAAGCGGCAGACGCTGTTGAATATTGTCAAGCTGCGCTACTATGATCTCCCCACTCAGATGGACGTAGGGCAAATCGTGGCGGGTTATTCGCTGGAGACCGATGCCAGCATCGGTGGGACCTTCGAGGGAGGCAGCGATAGCCTTTCGTTGGGAGCCGGGGCACGCTACACCGACCGGCCGACCATCACCTACACCCCCTTGACCGGCGCCCGGTACATCAGGTCATCCCTCATGCCCTTGCCGCCCGACGCGGTATTCTTTACCGTCCAGGCAGGTTGGCCGGCGGACGGCGTTTTGTTTGCGGCCATTGCTTCAATCAATGGCTTGAAAAATCAGGAGGGCAGCATCGCCGGGGCCATCCCGCCGGAGCCTGCTTTCCTGCGCGTGCTGGAACTGCTCCGGAAAATCCAGTTGTCCGGCGCTGTCGCCCTACGCATACACCAGGATGCGCAAAAGCAACAAACGACGATCCTCGCGTTTCGAGCCAAAGATATTCCCCCGGAAACCGTTGCTCAGATAAAGGAGCTGCGGCAGCTTCTGCGGCTGGACCCCGAAGCGCAGGAATTCAAGATGGTGTTTGCCGCCAACCCGGCTAACGACCGGGAGTTGGCGGTGGTCACGCGGTCGTTCACTCAGATCATGGGAATGATGGCGGCACACGTGGAGGTGCCCGAGAAGGATGTTGCGGAGGGGCGGGCTACGCCAGGGTTGGCCGGAGTGGTGCCACTGCATATCCGCTGTTCCCAGCGCCGGCCCGGGGACGCCTTCGTGGCTGTTTCCTACCGCGGCCGGTGGTTCTGGATCGATGACCGCGATTTGAGAACGAAGCGAGCATTCGCTCTTCTGCTGATGCTCAACTCACTGACCGACACCGGCGAGCGTGAACCACTGCCGTTGATCACGATCCCCGCGCAATGAAAAGGCGACTCAATTGGAGGATGAACTTGAAGAGAGGCACATGCTCAATTCTGGCGACCGCGCTGGCTCTAACGGCGGCTTCCTGCAAGGTTGGACCCAATTACATCGCGCCGTCGGCTAAAGTGGCCGCTCAATGGAGCCAAAACGCTGCCCTCACAAATGCCGCCGCGCCGGCTGGTGACGCTTACTGGTGGCGCCAGCTTGGCGACCCGGTCCTCGACGAACTCGTCCAAACTGCGCACCGCAACAACCTGTCTCTGCAGGCGGCCGGCGTCCGCGTGCTGGAGGCACGCGCCCGGCTGAATAAGACTATCGGGAACCTGTTTCCCCAGCAGCAGGGAGTTTACGGCGGGGTGAATTACTCTCGCCTGAGTGACGGCTTGACCTCTCGGATTCCAGGTATTGATCCCAATTTCGCGTCTGACCAGATCCTCTTCGCCGCCGAATGGGAAATCGACTTTTGGGGCAAATACCGGCGCGGGATCGAATCCGATCGCGCCGCGTACCTAGGCTCCTTTGCCGCTTATGAGGACGGGCTGGTCACCGTGACGGCCGACGTGGCCGCCACTTACGTTCAGATCCGCACTTTGGAGGAGCGGCTGCATGTGGCCCGGAGGAATGCCGAACTGCAAAAGGAGAGTCTGCGGATTGCCAGCGCCCAGTTCAAAGCGGGAGAAACCAGTGAGCGCGACGTCCAGCAAGCGAACACTCAGCTCGCTCAGACCGAAGCGCAGGTTCCAAGGCTTGAAGAATGCCTCAGCCAAACCCGCAACGGCCTGGCCGTGTTGCTTGGGGAAACAACCGAGGAAGTCCAGCGCCGCCTGACGACCCCTCGCGGTATCCCGGTCGCGCCCTCAACCATTGCTGCCGGCATCCCGCACGACCTGTTGCGGCGCCGACCCGACGTCCGCGCGGCCGGCTTTGCCGCCGCCTCCAAATCCGCGCTCATCGGTGTCGCGCGCGCCAACATGTACCCCTCCTTCTCGCTCGCGGGGGAGTTCGGGTTTAAAGGCAACAATGAGGGCAACAGCTCGCTGGCCGACATGTTTACCTGGGAGGGGAGAGCGCTGAACGCCGGCGCGAACTTCTTCTTCCCTATCTTCAACTACGGCCGGCTGATCAACCAGGTGCGTGCGCAAGACGCACAATTCCAAGAAGCGGTGCTCAACTACCAAAACACGGTGCTGATGGCTCAGCAGGAGGTCGAAAACGGGCTGGCGACTTTCGCCAACGAAGAGCGAGCGGTCGCGTTGCTCACGCAGGCCGCCAACGCCGCCCGCCGGTCGACGGAGTTGGCGATGATCCAGTACAAGGGTGGCCAGGCCGACTATACCACCGTGCTCACAGCCGAGCAGGCCCAACTCGCCGTGGAAGATGCCCTGGCCACGGCCCAAGGCAACGTTGTCCAGGGCCTCGTTGGCATTTATCGCGCGCTGGGCGGCGGCTGGGAGTTGCGCGAAGGCGGAGACCTCATCTCCGAAGAGGTTAAAGCAGAAATGGCGCGCCGAACTAACTGGGGCAAACTCCTCGAGCCTGCTCAACACCTGCCTGAGCAAAGAGTCGAACGTAGCTGGCCCGCCACCACCAGCAACCAAAACTGACCCAAACTTATGAGACCTATGGGACCAAACAGACGTTTGATCTTCACCTGGTTATCTCCGGCCCCTTTCTTTGGGGTCCTGCTCGCCGTAACGCTCGCGGGCTGCGGCAAACCGCGCCAGGTCGCACAGACAGCCCCGCCTTCGGTCACGGTCAGCCAGCCGGCGCAGGAGCAAATCGCCGATTACCTCGATCTGACGGGCACGGTCGCCCCCTCCCGGAGTGTGGACCTCGTCGCCCGCGTCTCCGGGTATCTCCGGTCCGCCTCCTTCGACGAAGGCACCTCTGTAGAAGCCGATCAACTGCTGTTCCTCATTGAGCCCGAGCCTTACGAACAACAGCTCCGGTTGGCCGAGGCTGCCCTCCTGCGCGCCCAGTCGGAATACGATCGGCAGGAACAGTTGATGAAGGATAACGCCACCTCGGCAGCAAACGTCGAGAAGTGGCGCAGTGAGCGAGACCAGGCGTCCGCCCAGGTTGAAATCGCCAAACTGAATCTCAGCTATACACGCATTACCGCCCCGTTCAAGGGCCGGATCGGTCGTCGCCTGGTCGATCCCGGCAATCTCGTGGGCCCGAGCGTCAACACCAAACTTGCCACTGTGGATAGACTGGATCCCATTTACGTCTACTTCAACCTCAACGAACGGGACGCGCTCCGGATCCGCCAATATATGCGCGAGCGTGGGGTTCCCGAGTTCAACCCCCAACAGAGGAAGGTGCCTGTATTGGTCGGGCTGCAAAATCAGGAAGGTTATCCCTTGACCGGAAACCTCGAGTTTGTGGATAGCGGCGTCAGCACCGGGTCCGGGACAGTGCAGATGCGCGCGCAATTTGAGAACAAGGACAGAGTCCTGTTCCCAGGATTGTTTGCCCGGGTTCGCATTCCTCTGAGCGAGGTCGGGTCCATGCTCGTCGTGCCCAACAGCGCTATCGGCAATGATCAGGAAGGCGACTACGTCCTGGTCGTGGACGCCAGTGACACAGTGGTCCGGCGCACGGTCGTGAAAGGTCCGTTGGCACGCGGTGGCTGTACTATTCGCAGCGGGGTGACACCTGCCGACCGTGTCATCATCAACGGCCTGATGAGAGCGCGACCCGGGGCAAAGGTGACTCCGGTGAACGCCGGCTCCGACCACCCGCCGGCTCCGAAGACAGCCGCTTGGAGCATGCCCGAGGTGTTCCAGCCGGGATCTTCGCACCGTGGCCCGACCTGCAACTTGAAACCTGCAACCCGCAATCTCTGCTAAGGAACTGGCCATGTTCGCCAAATTCTTTATCGAGCGTCCGGTGCTGGCGAACGTGCTGGCCCTCGTTTTCGTTCTCCTGGGCGCAGTGGCGATGCTCGCCCTGCCGGTCGCGCAATACCCGCCCATTACACCCCCCACGGTTCAGGTCACCGCCACCTATCCTGGCGCCAGTGCCAAAACCCTCGTTGAAACCGTCGCGCTCCCGATCGAGCAGCAGGTTAATGGTGTGGAAAAAATGCTCTACATGCAGTCCACTTCCACGTCCGACGGCCGTTATACTCTCACCGTCACTTTTGACGTGGGCACTGACCTGGACTTCGCGCAGGTGCTGGTGCAAAACCGCGTCGCGGCAGCCATGTCGCAACTGCCACCGCAAGTCCAGCAACAGGGTGTTGTCACGAAAAAGAAATCCACTGCCATTCTCCAGATCCTCACGCTTACCTCCACCAACAAGGCTCACGATGCTTTGTTCCTGTCCAACTTCGGCACGCTGCAGCTTCGGGACAAGCTCGCGCGGCTGCCCGGGGTGGGTGACGTGGTTGTTTTCGGCATTGGCGAATACAGCATGCGCATTTGGCTTGATCCCGACCAAATGCGCCAGCGGTCCCTGACTCCCAAGGACGTGATGAACGCCATCCAACGACAGAACGCCAAGGTGGCCGCCGGGCAATTGGGGATGCCGCCAACCCCTGGCGGTCAGGATTTTCAGCTCACCGTCAACGTCGAGGGCGCCCTAACCGAGCCGGAGGAATTCGAACAGATTATTGTCAAAGCCGCTCCTGAAACGGGGGGCCAAATCACCCGGGTCCGAGACGTGGGTCGCGTGGAACTGGGCGCGCGCACCTACGGGCAGTTTTTCAGCTATGACGGTTCTCCGGCCGGCGGTCTCTCAATCTACCAGTTGCCGGAAGCCAATGCTCTTGACACTGCCAAAGTAGTCCGCGCCGCCATGGCGGAATACTCGAAGGCTTTTCCCGCCGGCCTCACTTACTCGATCCCACTGGATACCACGATCTTTGTCCGGGAGTCGGTCAACGAGGTTTACAGCACGCTCTATGAAGCCGGCATCCTGGTTTTGCTGGTGATCATGATCTTCCTCCAGGACTGGCGCGCGACGCTGGTGCCCGCCACGACCGTTCCGGTCACGATTATCGGGGCTTTCGCGGGCATGGCGGCGCTCGGTTTCACGATCAATCTGCTGACCCTGTTCGCGATCGTGCTTGCGATTGGCATTGTGGTCGACGACGCCATCGTGGTAGTCGAGGGCGCCGCCAAGCACATCGAGCATGGCAAAACTCCCAAGCAGGCCAGCATCGATGCTATGGGAGAACTCATTGGTCCAATCATCGGCATCACCCTCGTGCTCATGTCGGTGTTTCTTCCGCCCGCGTTCATGCCCGGCATTACTGGCCAGATGTATCGCCAATTCGCGTTGGTCATCGCGGTCACGGCCGTCATCAGCGCCATCAACGCCGCCACGCTCAAGCCAACACAATGCGCGCTTTGGCTGCGCGCACACGATCCCAACCGCCGGAAGAACTTCTTCTTCCGCTGGTTCAACTCGGTGTACGAGCCGACGGAACGGTTCTATGTCCGCCTGATCCGGAGGATGGTCAATCACAGTGGCGCCATGGCGCTGATAGCGCTGGTGCTGGTTGGACTCGCGGGCTGGGGGCTGACGAAAATACCGACCGGCTTTATTCCGACGGAGGACCAGGGATACGTGATGATCTCAGTGCAACTGCCGGATGGCGCGTCGTTGGAGCGCACGGAGGGCGTCATGAACGAGATTACCAAGCGGGCGCGCCAGGTTCCCGGGGTCGACCATGCGATCACGATCGGGGGCATATCTGCGCTCGACAACAGCGCGTCACTCGCTAACGCCGGCATAGTCTATCTTGTGCTGAAGGATTGGGCAGAACGCGGCAAGGCCGAAAATTTGCGGACCATTTACCAGAACCTGTCCCGGAGCCTGGCGCCGCTCCAGGAGGCCGTAGCCATGGTCCTGATCCCGCCGCCCATTCAAGGCCTCGGGATGTCAGGCGGCTTCCAACTGCAGGTTGAACTGACGGACGGCACATTCGATTGGGCGCGCCTCCAGGAATCGACTATGGCCCTGGAGGCGGCTGTTAAATCTGATCCGGCGATTCAGGCGGCCTTCACGCCTTTCCGCGCGCAGGTGCCGCAGATTTCCATCGATGTGGATCGCTCCCGAACCGAAATCCTGGACGTAGCCGTTGGCGATGTCTACGACACAATCCAGAGTTATCTTGGCTCCACGTACATCAACCTGTTCACCAAGTTTGGCCACAACTTCATGGTCTTTGCCCAGGCGGATGCGAAATACAGGCTCACGCCGGAGGCCATCAAGAGCTATTACGTGCGCAGCCAGAACGGCGAAATGGTCCCAGTCGGGACGTTGGCCGACATCAAAAGCACGCAAGGTCCGGCTTTGATCTCTTTGTACAACCTGTTTCCTTCGGCAACTATTAACGGCTCCGCCGCCCCCGGTTTCAGCTCCGGCCAGGGCCTGGCAGTGGTCGAGGAACAGGCCAGGAAGGCCCTCGCCCCGGGTGTGTCGTTTGAATGGACCGCTATGTCCTACCAGGAAAAGCTGGTCGGCAGCTCGACCTATTTCATTTTTGGCCTCGCCATTCTGCTGGTCTATTTTGTCCTTGCCGGTCAATACGAAAGCTGGATTACCCCCGCCGCAGTCATCCTGGGCGTGCCTTTGGCGTTGCTGGGCACCGTTGGAACACTCCTGGCGGTGGGCTTGGCGAACAACATCTACGTCCAGATCGGCCTGGTGCTGTTGATCGCGCTCTCCGCCAAGAACGCGATCCTTATTGTGGAAATGGCACGTGAAGGCCGCGCCGCGGGAAAGAGCATCCTGGACGCGACCGTGGACGCCGCGCAAACGCGCTTCCGCCCGATCCTGATGACCTCATTTGTGTTCATTCTCGGCGTCATGCCGCTCGTAATGGCCAGCGGCGCCGGCGCCAGCGCGCGCAAATCACTCGGCTTGGCGGTCTCCTCCGGGATGCTCGCGTCGACTTGCCTCGCTGTGCTGTTTGTCCCGTCGTTTTTTGTGGTGCTCCAACGCTTTGCCGAGAGAAGGAAGCCCCAGAAGACAGAGCATAAAACTCAACCACCCGAAAAAGAGCCTGAGCTGACGGCGTGATTTATGAAAACGATCGCATTGCTTGCACCCTTAGTAGCCTTGGCCGTGGTATGCGGTCCGGGCTGTAAATCGGCCAAGGTCGTGGCCGAGCGCGACTACGGCAAAGCAGTCGTGCCGAAGCCAAGCATCGTGTACGTGGCAGATTTTGAAATCTGGGCCCAGAACATAAAAACTGAGCAGGGCCTGCTCTCGGGCCGCTCCGGACCTGTGGGTACAATCACCACCCGTTTTACAGGAAAGTCGAGTGACCCGGCTGTTCGAGCGCGGCAGATGGTTGAGCTAATGGCAAATTCCCTCCTCAAAGAGCTCTCCAAGGCCGGTTTCAGAGCCATGCGAATCCCGCCGGGCGTTTCGTTTCCCGCGGAGGGCTGGCTGCTGCGCGGCCTCTTCACACAAGTTGACGAAGGCAACCGGCTTCGGCGGAGTATGATCGGGTTCGGTGAAGGTCAGACCGATGTGCAGGTTGTGGCCAATGTCCAGGACCTGTCAAAGGGGCCACCAAAGCCGGTGTATGAGATTGCTACCGACGCGACCAGCGGCGACACGCCCGGGGCAGCTCCAACCCTGGTACTGGGGCCCTATGGTGCCGCCGCACGCTTTGTGATGGCCGGGAAAGACCTGGATAAGAACGTGAAACAGACCGCCGCCCGGATTGCTGAGCGGATGGCGAAGCGCGTCCAGGAACCCAAATGACCCATGACAAGCAATAGGAAAGACCCACCATCCGGGTGGTTCTCGAGTGCTCGAACGATTGCGCAACATGCACGTGAAATTTGGCACGTCATCCGATGCGAAGTACCTGAGTGTTGAGTCGATGTGGCAGGTTCTCTTTAACGACGTCCACGCACTGCGTGCCTATGGCTGAACCGGGAAGCAACAGCAAACCGGGAAGTAACAGCACGTTGGCAGCGGTAGCCGCGACCGTAGCGTCACACACCCAGAGCTTTTTCCGGCGGCGACTGTGGGTGTGGCCGCTGATCGCAGCGGCCATGCTCGCCTTTGTGGGTTTGTGGGTCCGCGCGAAGATGGAGGGAGCGATCCAGGCGGAGATCGCCGGGAACCTTAAGACCATTCGCGACGCCAACGTCGAGGCCTTGCGCGCCTGGGCGGCGACGATGAAAACGCAGGCCGAACTGCTGGCCGAGGACGAACAGGTTCGTTCCTTGATTGAGACTTTGCTGAAACGTGCTGCGCAACAAGGGACCTCCCAAGCCGTGCTGACAACCGCCCCGGAGTTCGCTGATTTGCGAGCCCACCTCAAGCCGGCCGAAGAAGGACGTGGGTTCGCCGGCTACTCCGTGCTCGCCACCAATCTTGTCGTCGTCGCCGCTGCCCGGGAGCAATTCCTGGGGGCAAAGGCTCCGCCCAACTATGCGGAGCAACTCGCGCCCTGCTTCGCAGGAAATGCGACCGTGACTCCTCCATTTGCCACGGTTGCGATGCTGCCGGATAACAAGGGAGACCGGCAATCGAGCGTGCCCGTCATGTTCGCCGCCGCGCCGGTTCGCTCGGCTAACGGCCTGGTGATCGCCGTACTGGCGTTGCGGATTCTTCCGGAGCGCGATTTTACCCGTATCCTGGCCACCGCCCGCTCGGGCGCCAGCGGGGAAACCTATGCGTTCAACCGCGATGGCCTGCTGCTATCCGAGAGCCGGTTCGACGAGGACTTGAAGAAACTAGGCCTGATCCCGGATTCAGACGAGGCGCGATCACTCCTGGCGCTGGATTTGCGGGATCCGCTGGTTGATCTGAGCCGCGGCCGGCGACCGGCGAAACGCCGCGCGGAACTCCCATACATTAAGGCGGTCAGCGAGGCCTCCGCCGGCCGGGACGGCCTCGATGTGCGCGGCTATCGAGATTACCGGGGTGTTCCGGTGGTCGGGGCGTGGACCTGGCTGCCGGAGTTTGACATGGGGCTTGTCACGCAACTCGACGTCGCAGAGGCGCTGGCTCCCGCACGGGTGGTTCGGGCCGGGTTTTGGGCCTTGTTTGGCTTGTTGGCACTCGGCTCCGTCGTTGTGTTCATCCTAATCCGTGTGGCGCGGCAGGCGGCGTTGAGGGCCAAACAACTCGGCCAATACACCCTGGACGAGGAAATAGGCGCTGGTGCCTTTGGCATGGTGTTTCGAGGGCATCATGCGCTGATGCGCCGGCCGGTCGCTGTCAAGGTGTTAGACCCGGCGGCAGATGAGCGGTCCATTGCGAGGTTCGAGCGCGAGGTCCAAACAACCTGCCAATTGAACCATCCAAACACGATCGCGCTTTATGACTACGGCCGTACTGACGACGGGTTGTTCTATTATGCGATGGAGTATTTGGACGGACTCAGTTTGAGCGAGTTGATTAAGCAGCACGGCCCCCAGCCTGAGGGGCGAATCATCCACATCCTGCGTCAGGCGTGCGCGTCTCTGGCGGAGGCACACGCGCGCGGCCTGGTGCATCGCGACATCAAACCGCAAAACATTTTTCTTACCCGCCGTGGCGGCATTCCGGACTTCGTGAAGGTGCTGGACTTCGGACTCGTCAAGACGCGCGACTTGCCAGGCCAGTTGGAGCTGACCACCGCCCACGCAACCCTCGGCACCCCGCTTTACATGGCTCCCGAGGCCGTCAAGGGCCCGGATCAAGTGAGTGAGCGGAGCGACCTCTATTCCCTGGCCAGCGTCGGGTATGAATTGCTGACGGGCGAGACCGTCTTCTGCGGGATGAGCCTGGGTGAGGTGCTGCTGCACCAGGTCAGGAGTCAGCCCGACAAACCATCGGCCCGGATGAGGCGTCCGGTATCAGCCGATCTCGAAGATTTGCTCATGCGCTGCCTTGCCAAGAATCCCTCGGCCCGGCCCGCCAGCGCCTCGGAGCTCGACGAGGCCCTCGGACACTGTGTCAATAATGGCACGTGGACCCGCCGCCTGGCCGATGAATGGTGGAAGCAACACGTCTCTGACGAAAAATCCCCGCTGCCCATCAAAGGTCGAAAACCGTAATCTCAGGCCGGCAATTGAAGCGGATTGGATACGGAAACCATCCGATCCCCGGATTCACATAGAGGGGGCCACAGGGGGTTTGGAACAACCCCATATCGTACTGTTCGACCCCGAAAGGGATGTAAATCGGGCCATACAAAGGAAGACGGACTTGCCCGCCATGCGAGTGGCCAGCCAGGAGCAAATCGAACTGCTGCGATTCAAACTTCTTTACCCAGGCAGGGTAATGCATCAGCACAACAGTTCGCGTCGCCGGGTTGAGTTTGAACAAGGGTTGTTTCAAGCTGACGCAAGTCGCACCGATGATTGAGAGCTTGCCGTCGCGCGTCACCTGTTGCTCGTCCATCAACCAGCGCCCGCCTGTCTTCGCGAATTGCTCGGCGATATCTTTGAAAACGACTTTGCTCCAATAGTCGTGATTACCCGGCACGCCAAAGAGCGGCGATTTTATTTCCTTCAGAATTTCCAAGGCTTCGTGGAGATGCGATTTTTCCTCAATCAAATCGCCGGTGAAGCAGACCGAATCCGGAGAGAGCGCATTGATCTTCCTGACCACCGACAGCAAGTACTGCCGGTCGCCCTTATGATGAACGTCAGTGAAATGAACGAGCCGGTGGCCCACTTTTCCGTCGCGCAACCGTACGCGCCGGGTCTTAATCCACGTTGGCTCCAGCCATTTGGCGTCCCCGACCGCCAGCAACGGCGCCGCGAGGATCGCTCCCAGCAGGAAACGGCGCCGGCTGGTCTTGCTGATCTTCACCCGCTAGAGTTTGTTGCCCGTCAGACGCTCGTAGGCTTCCAGGTACTTCGCCTGGGTTTTGGCGACCACTTCCGGGGGCAAGGCCGGCGCCGGCGGAGTCTTATTCCAGTCTAGCGTCTCGAGATAATCGCGAACGAATTGCTTGTCGAAGCTCGGCTGGCTTTTCCCGGCCTGGTACAGGTCGGCGGGCCAGAAACGCGACGAGTCCGGCGTCAGCACTTCGTCGATCAACAAAAGCTGGCCGTTGAGCAGCCCAAACTCGAATTTCGTGTCGGCGATGATAATGCCGCGCCGCCGGGCGTAGTCGCGGGCGAAGTTGTAGATGTTGAGGCTCGCATCGCGGGCGCGACCCGCTATATCCGGCCCGACTATCTCGGCGGCCCGCTCGAAAGAGATATTCTCGTCGTGGCCCGTTTCCGCTTTGGTTGCCGGAGTGAAAATGGGTTCGGGAAGTTCCGAGGATTCCTTCAGGCCCGCCGGCAGCTTGATCCCGCAAACGGTCTGGCTCTGCCGATATTCCTTCCAACCCGAGCCGGCGAGATAGCCACGCACGACACATTCGATCGCCAGCGGCTCGGCCTTCTTCACGATCATACTCCGGCCTCGGAGCTTGTCGGCGAACGGCGCCAGTTCCGGGGGCAACGGCTGGCCCGGCCGGGAAGCCAAATGATTCGGCTGGAAGTTTTCCGTCTGCTGGAACCAAAAATAGGAGATCTGCGTCAGCACCTCGCCTTTTCGCGGAATACCGTTGGGCATGATGCAGTCGAAAGCCGAAATCCGGTCGCTCGCGACGAACAAAAGACGCTCCCCCAAATCGAAGATGTCCCGCACCTTGCCGCTCTTAAGTTTCTTACTTCCCGGCAGGTCTACTTGCAGCAGTGTTTCGTTGGCCATGGCGCAAAATATGGGCCATCGGACAACCGGAGCAAGCGGGAAGTTGGTCATACGGAGGCGGGCTTCTGGACGAGTGACAAAGCCCACCGCGGCGGTTCATGGCGGGCGGCGCACGGACTTCGGTCCCCACCAACGCCCGACCGCCGGCTGAGTCAAAGGCGTGGAAGCGCGCAGTAAACGACCCATGCCGCGGACTGTGAAGCCCGCACCCCGGCGAGCAACGACTTGGCCAACAAGCGCCGAGGCGAACTTTCGGGAGGCGGCTGGGCGTGCGACGGGCGGTGCCAGGAATATCCTAGTCGCGGATCATGATCGTCAGGGTTAGGGTTGGCTCAGAGCTTGCTGGTCGTAATATCCGTCGGTTGAGAGCTTGTTTTTTGTGCGTTAGTCAAGTAGTTCTTAAGAAACGATGTAGCAGTACTAATTCGGTTTTGGACGTAGAATGACGTTTCAAGTTCTCAGCCTTGCCCCGGGGGTGTGACCATGCGTTTCTTCTTCTATTCCCATGATGGGCTGGGGTTGGGGCATGTGCGCCGACACGTGGCGATCGCCTCGGCACTGATGCGGCGGGCTCCGGAGGCCAGGATTCTCCTGGCGACCAGCGTGGATGAGGTGTCGGAGCTTGGGTTGCCGCCGCATGTCGACACACTGAAGCTGCCTGGCCTGCGCAAAGTGGCGAACGGGCAATATGCCGCTCGCCGGCTGGGTCTGGAGCGGTTCGAGATTCATCGACTGCGTTCGGCGCTGCTGCGCGCGGCGGTGGGGTCTTTTGAGCCGGATGTCGTTTTGGTTGATCGGCATCCGCTGGGGGCGGGCGGCGAGTTCCGGGAAGGGCTGGACGTCGCCAAGGTTGCCGGATGTACGGTCATCCTCGGCTTGAGGGATATCCTGGACGAACCGGCGTTGGTACGACGGGAACTAATAGCCTCAGGGCTCCATCACAAGATTGCGGAAATCTTCAGTCAAGTCCTCGTTTATGGAGACCAGCAGGTCTTTGATCCTATCGAGGCTTATCAGCTTCCGCCGGGTCTGGCGGCCATGATCCGGTTTTGTGGATATGTTGTTAACCGATGGCCGCCCATTAGCCCTGAGGTATGGGCGAATTCGGCGGCTCATGCGGAAGAGAGGCAGCCCGTCGTGCTCGGAACTACCGGTGGAGGAGAGGACGGTTTTCCCATCTTGCGCGAGTTTGTGGCTGCTGCGGCGGGCACGGGTTGGCGGGCTGTGGCTGTGACCGGTCCCCAACTGGGGGAAGCGGAAGTCGAGACCCTCCGGGAGTCAGCCGCTGCCAATCAAGTCACCTTGATGCGGTTTATCCCATCGCTCCCCACCGTTTTCGACTCGGTGAACGCGCTGGTTTGCATGGGCGGCTATAACACGCTGGCGGAGGCAGCCTATAAAGGAATGCCGACAGTGTGTGTGCCCCGCATTACGCCCCGGCGGGAACAATTGATGCGGGCTCGGAGGTTCGAGCAGTTTGGCCTGGTGCGCACCCTCCACCCGCGGGAGTTAACCCGGGGTCGGCTCCGCTCAGAGATTCAGTCGGCACTGGACACTCCCCGCGCGGAGCTCCTCGAACGGGCCCATCAGGTCATGAACTTTGACGGCGCCAGTCACGTCGCGCAGTGCTTGATAGACTCGGCGATGTCCGGGCTGGGAAAGATGCCTGCAGCTCTAAGGCTCCGGCGTGTGCCCGTTCGCAGCGGCCCGGTTGCAGCCGCTGGGTTGTAAGGGGTCGGGACAATGGCACAGGAGCAATCTTTTGGCAAAACCATTCCCGGGCTGTGGCGGATCCTCAAATATTTCTGGCCGCACGTCAGGGAATATCGGTTGCTGGTCTGTGGCTCGCTGCTGGCGTTGTTCGCCGAAGTGGGCTTGCGTTTGCTCGAGCCCTGGCCGCTGAAATTTGTTTTCGACTATGTCATTGGCACCGGTTCGAGGCGCGGCCCGGCGTTCATTCAGAGCCTGGCGGCGGCGGGGCCGATGACCTTACTCACCTCGGCGGCGGCGGCAGTCGTGGTGTTCACCGGACTCCGGGCATTGGCCTCCTTTTGGCAGACAATTGGCTTTGCCCAGATTGGGAACCGGGCGCTGACGAGAGTGCGGAGCCAGCTTTACCGGCATGTCCAGTATCTCTCGCTGTCGTTCCACACCAAGTCGAAGACCGGCGACCTGGTGATTCGGATGATGACCGACCTGGGAATGCTGCAAGACGTCGCGGTGACGGCGTTGTTCCCGTTGATCGCCAAAATCCTGATCGTCGCCGGAATGGTCATGCTGATGTTCTGGATGCAATGGCAGTTGGCGCTCATTGCGGTTTTGGTGTTCCCGGTGTTCTGGCTGCGCAGCCTCACCGTGGGAAAGAGGATCCGCGAGGTCGCTCGAAAACAACGGAAACGCGAAGGCGCCATGGCCGCGACGTTTGCTGAATCCATCGGGGCGATCAAAACCGTGCAGGCGCTGTCGCTCGAAGAAAGCTTTGCGCGCTCCTTTTCGAGCGAGAATGAGAAGAGCCTCCAGCAGGACGTGAAAGGCAAACGGCTGTCGGCCGGACTCGAACGCAGCCTGGATGTCGTGATCGCGCTGGCAACGGCTTTGGTGCTCTGGTATGGCACCGTGCTGGTGCTGCGCAAAGCCCTGACACCGGGCGCACTGCTGGTGTTTCTTGCCTACTTGAAATCGGCCTATCGGCCGGTGCAGGACTTCGCCAAGTACACCGGCCGGCTGGCGAAAGCGTCCGCTGCGGGCGAACGGGTGATCGACCTGCTCGAACGCGTGCCGGATGTGCGAGATTTGCCGGGAGCTGTCGGGGCGCCCTCGCTGGCCGGCGCGGTTCGGTTCGAGGACGTCGGTTTTGCCTACGAGCCGGGTCGGGACGTCCTGAGGCACATTCAACTCGAAGCGGTCTCCGGACAGAGTGTCGCCATTGTTGGTTCATCCGGCAGTGGGAAATCAACGCTCGTCAGCCTGCTCCTTCGTTTGTACGACCCGAGCCGCGGACGGGTGACGGTTGATGGGCGCGATATCCGAGAATTCACGCTGGAGTCCCTGCGGTCGCAGATTTCCATTGTCCTGCAGGACAATGTGCTCTTCGCAGCGAGCGTGCGTGACAACATTGCCTGCGGTCGTCCTGAGGCGACCGCCGACCAGGTGGAGGCGGCGGCGCGGCTTGCGAACGCGCACGAGTTCATCCAGGCGCTGCCGCAAGGCTACGACACGATACTCGGGGAGCGCGGAAGCACGCTCTCGCAAGGTCAGCGGCAGCGCATAGCGATCGCGCGCGCCGCAATCCGGCAAGCTCCAATTCTCATTCTGGACGAGCCGACGACGGGTTTGGACCGGAAAAATGAGCGGGCGGTCCTGGAGGCGTTGGAGCGTTTGGCGAGGCAACGCACCACGTTCCTGATCAGCCACGACCTGCAGCAGGCCGCCCGGATGGATTTGGTTCTGCTGCTTGAGGACGGTCGGATCATTGAGCGGGGCAGCCACAGCGACCTGATGAGGCTGAATGGGCGGTACGCTGAGCTTTACCGGTTGAGGGGCGTGGCTCCGGCCGCGGGGCCTGGCGCTCCTGCTGAGCAATTGGTCATCGGGTGAAAATTCTCTATCTCTGTCCGGATCTGGGTGTCCCTGTGCTTGGCCGCAAAGGGGCTGCGGTGCACGTGCGGGAGCTGGCGGCGGCGCTGGTTCGAGCAGGACATGAAGTTGTGCTGGCGGCGCAGATGCTCAACAAGTCACCTTGGGAAAAGGCTGCGGAGGCGCCATGTCCGGTCTTGCAGGTGCGACCGTCATTGAACGCCGGCGCCGCAGTGCTGGGGTTGAAGGAATTCAACGAGGCGCTGGGCATCGAAAACTCATTGCCGGGGGAATTGCGCCGTCTTCTCTACAACAAGGAGCTCGAAGCGGAAATTACCCGGCGGTTTGAAAGCAATCCACCCGATCTGATCTACGAACGAGCGTCATTGTATGCGACGGCGGGGGTAACGCTGGCGCGCGGCTTCAAGGTCCCGCACCTGCTGGAGCTGAACGCACCGCTGGCGGTCGAGCAGAGCGCCTATCGGGCCACGGGCTTCGGCGAACTCGCTGCCACGAGCGAACGATGGACCCTGACCCACGCGGATGCGGTGCTGGCGGTTTCGGCACTCCTGAAGGAACACGCGATTTCTGCCGGTGCCGCCGCGGAGAAAGTTTGGCTGGTGCCGAACGGTGTAAACACCGAACTGTTTCACCCCGGGCCATCCGACCCCCAGCTCCGAGCCAGGTTCAACCTGGACGGAGGTCCGGTGCTGGGCTTTGTGGGGGGCTTGCGGCCCTGGCACGGAGTCGAGTCTCTGCCCGAACTCGTGCAACGGCTGGCGGCGAAACACGCGGGGGTGCGGCTGGTCATCGGCGGCGACGGACCACTGCGAAAGCGGCTGGAGGAAGAGCTGGCACAGCGGGGAGTGCGTTCCCGCGTATTCATCACCGGGCTTTTGCCCCACGAAGAGATCCCCTCGGTCGTCCGCCTGTTTGATGTCGCCGTGGCTCCTTACCCCGCGCCCGAGCACGCCTTCTACTTTTCCCCTCTTAAACTGTTTGAGTACATGGGTTGCGGGATCCCCGTGGTTGCACCGCGCCTCGGGCAGATTGCCGAAGTCGTGCGGGATGGTGAGAACGGCCTGCTGTACCCCGCTGGCGACCTCGAGAGCCTGGCGGCGGGTTGCTCGCGACTGTTCGAGGAGCCACGGCTGCGGCGCGAGCTCGGGGCCCAGGCGGCAAAAACAATCAGCGACGGTTTCACGTGGGACCATAATGCCGCCCGAGTCGCGGAAATTTACGGCCGCTTGCGGCCGGCGCGACCGTGAACGGCAGCGAACCAGCGGAGCACCTGGGTGACGGCGGCCCACGGCGCGTGGTTTGCGTGCTCAAGATCTTTCCCAAGCTCTCCGAGACCTTCATTGTTAATGAGCTGGCCGAGCTGACGCGTCGAGGGATCGAACTGCGGATCCTGTCCCTGCTGCCCCCGCGTGAAGAGCCGCGCCATGAGCTTGTAGCCGAGGCAGGTCTGGAGCCATTGGTTTACTACGAGCCCGATCGCTTTTCTTCGTTGATCGAGGAGTTTCGCCCGCAACTACTGCACGCGCACTTTGCGACGGAGTCCTGTGACGTTGCTCGCGAGCTCTCAATCCGGCACCGCGTCCCTTTCACATTCACCAGTCATGGGTACGACATTTACCGCAAACCGCCGCCGGATTACGCAGCCAGGGCGGCGGCGGCACAAGCGGTCATCACGGTTTCGAAAGCGAACGCGGACTACATTGCACGCGTTTTTGCGGTGCCGCCGGCCAAGATCAAAGTGATCCCCTGCGGCGTTGACCTCGAGAAGTTCAAGCCGGAGCCGCTTTCCGGTAATGGCCGGCCGCCGTCGATCGTATGTGTTGCCCGCCAGGCGGCCGTAAAGAACCTCGGCGTCCTGTTGCGAAGCTGCGCGCTCTTGCGCCAGCGCGGTCGGTCGTTCCGGTGCGTGCTGGTGGGAGATGGTCCCTGCCACGCCGAACTGGAGGCGCTGCGGGTGGAGCTTCGGCTTTGCGATGTCTTGAGCCTGGTGGGCGCCCGGGAACACTCGGCCGTGCTGCGGTATTGGCAGCAGGCAGCCATAGGCGTGTTGACCAGCAATAGCGAGGGCATGCCGGTCAGCTTGATGGAAGCAGCGGCTTGCGGCGTCCCGGTAGTCGCCACCGCTGTCGGGGGCGTGTCCGAACTGGTCGAGGACGGGGAAACCGGTCTTTTGGCTCCGGCTGGCGACGTCGCGGGAATCACCGACCGTCTTGAGCGACTGCTTTCCAACGAAGAGCTGAGGATTCAGATGGGCGTTGCCGCACGGAAACGAGCGGAAGACAGGTTCTCGCTCACCAGGCAGGTGGATAGCCTCCTCCAGATCTGGTCCGAAATCCCGGGAGAGGCGCGACCATGACGATTCCAGTCGATGATCCCTTCGGCGCGGCTTCTGATCCCGCGCTTCCAGCCCTGAGGCTGGCCCTTGACCCTGTCGAAGCGAAAAAGCAGTTCAAGCGGCGTCTGCCTCACCTGTCCGGCGAAGGGAAACTGCGGCTGCAGGCCATTCGGGTGACCAGGCACAAAGCCGGCCGCCGCTGTGTCATCGAATATGACGTGCGCATCGACCGGCCGGGCTGCGAGCCGGCATCGCTGACTTTAATTGGCAAGATCCGGGCACGCCGGTTCGGCAATGAAAGCTTCCGCCTGCAGCAGCAATTCTGGCAATCCGGTTTCGCTGCCGACAGCCCGGACGGGATTTCCGTGCCGGAGCCACTCGGGGTCATTTCCGCTTTCCGGATGTGGGTGCAGCGCAAAGTGCCCGGGGAACCATACCATCGGGTGCTGAAGCTGGCCCAGAGGGTCGATCTGGCACGGCGCATCGCCCAGGCGATTCACAAGGTGCATCTAGCGAACGTACCCACTGACCGCTCACACCGGATGGCTGATGAGCTGCGCATTCTACAGCAGTGCCTGGCTAAGGTTGGCGAGCTGAAACCGGAGTGGGCGCAGCGCCTGGAGGCCCTTGAGAAGCGTTGTTTGGCGCTGGGACTGAGCGTGCCCGAGCCCAAGGAGTACGGCATCCACCGCGACTTCTACC
>DATDCV010000506.1:0-74203 GCA_036524155.1 Verrucomicrobiia bacterium | reverse complement strand
GTCGAGGCGGCCCGCCACAAAAAAGATATCTACGGGGAGAAGCCGCTCGCGCGAACGATCGCCGAGCAACAGGCCATGGTCCGCGCCGTCCGTGACAACAGCCGTATCTGGCAGACCGGGTCCTGGCAGCGGTCCCAGGCTATATTCCGGAAGGCTGCGGAGATAGTCCGGAACGGGCTCATCGGCGACGTCACCCATGTTGATGTCGGGTTGCCGGCAGGAAACCGTAATTCGGGCAACGCCGCTGAAACTATGACCCCCGGCGATCCGCCGCCAGAGCTGGATTATAATTTCTGGATCGGGCCGTCGAAAATGATGCCTTACATCCAGGGCCGCGTGCACCGGAACTGGCGCTGGAATTACAACACCGGTGGCGGCCAGTTGCTGGATTGGATCGGGCACCATTGTGATATCGCTCATTGGGGTTGCGACTTCGATGACTCCGGGCCGCTAGAGGTCGAAGGCAAAGGCGAGTTTCCGCCCAAGGACGCAGTCTGGAATGCCTGCACCAGATACCGGATCGAGCTCAAGTATCCGCGCAACATCACCATGACGATTGCCGGTGGTTATGAGGACATCCGCGGCGGCACGAAGTGGACCGGCACCAAGGGTTGGGTTTGGGTCAACCGCGGCGCGTTTGAAGCCTCCAACGAAGAATGGCGCGATTACCGCGACCTGCCCGAGGAGTTGCGCAAAGTAAAGCTCTACGAATCGAGCGACCACCACCGGAATTTTCTGGATTGTGTCAAATCGAGGAAGCCGACCATCACTCCGGCCGAGGTCGCGCACCATTCGGCGATCCCCGGGCATCTGGGCCTGATTGCGATGCTGGTCGAGCGAAAACTCAAGTGGGATGCCAAAGCCGAGCGCATCCTCGACGATGCCGAAGCCAGCCAGTTGCTCACCCGCCCGTTCCGCCCTCCATGGAAGCTGGGATGAGCCTGTGTGGCGGCTGGCCACGCGCACGAATGAGTTCAAAATGAAACCGATAAACCGACGCACTTTTCTCCAAGCTTGCGGCCTGACCAGCCTGGCGGTCTCGGTGCCCGGGCGGGCAGCGGCGGAGACGCAACAGTCGCTCTTTGACGGCCAATCCCTGAAAGGCTGGCACAAGCCGCCCAAACGAATCTCCCACGGCACCGGCGGCCAGTGGACCGTCAAGGACGGCCTGCTTCTGGGAGAGCAGGATCCCCCCGGCTCAGGAAATGGCGGGATCTTCCTGACCGACCGGAAATTCGGCGATTTTGAGTTGCAGCTCGACCTGAATCCGGACTGGGGTCCCGACACGGGCGTCTTTTTCCGCTGCACCGAGCAGGGGCACGGGTTTCAGATGTACGTGGATTATCATGACAAAGGGAATGTCGGCCACTTGCGTGGAGAAATGCCCGGCGCATTTGCGATGATGCCCTTCCAGATTTTTGCCCGGAAAGGCGCCGATGGCCGTCCTGAAGCCCTCACCACGCGCCCGGATCCCCGGGCCCAGAAGTGGCCGGCGGGCGTTTACGAGTACAGTTGCACCGCCGAGCAGTGGCTCAAGGCGTGGCGCTTCAACGACTGGAACACCGCCCGGATTCGTTGCACCGGGAAGTACCCGCAAGTCACGACCTGGGTCAACGACCTCAAGGTCTGCCATTGGAATGGCGAGACCTGTCCGCTGCCCGAATACGACAAGGAACGCGTGTTCGGAATTCTCGGAAGCGAAGGCTCGATCGGCCTCCAGGTCCACGGCGGGAAAGCGTGGGCGGCCGGCAAGGTCTGCCGCTGGCGAAATATTCTCATTAGAAAACTCTAACTCCGTTCTCCTTCCGTCCTCACTGTAAACTATGAATTCGAGTCATCCTTCACTTCCACCGGGTTCCGCGTCTCAGTTCACCCGCCGCGGTTTTCTCAGATCCACTTCCACCGCCGTCATCGGCTCCTCGCTGCTGGCGGGCCTGCCGCTGGCGCGGAGTGTCCATGCCGCCGGAAACGACACCTTGAAAATTGCCTTGATCGGCTGCGGCGGGCGCGGCACCGGGGCCGCTAACCAGGCTCTCAAAACCCCCGGCAGCACCAGGCTGGTCGCCCTGGCCGATGTCCGGTCGGAGCAGTTGGAGAAAAGTCTCGAAGCTCTGAAAAACCAGCAGGCGGACAAGATCGACGTGCCGCCCGACCGGCAGTTCACTGATTTCGACGGGTACAAAAAGGCCATCACCCTGGCCGATGTGGTGATCCTGGCCTCGTCGCCGGGCTTCCGGCCCATCCACTTCGAAGAAGCGGTGCGGCAGGGGAAGCATGTGTTTATGGAGAAGCCGGTCGCGACGGACGCGCCCGGAATCCGCCAGGTTTTGGCGGCGGCCGAGGAAGCCGGCAAGAAGAACCTCAAAGTCGGCGTGGGACTCCAACGGCGGCACCAACCCGGCTACATCGAGACAATCAAGCGCATCCAGGATGGCGCGGTCGGCGAACTGATACTGCTGCGGGCTTACTGGGACGGCGGTTCGCGCGACGGCGTTGAACGCCTGCCCGGCGAGACTGAAATGCACTACCAGATCCGCAATTGGTATTACTTTACCTGGCTCTCCGGCGACCACATCGTCGAGCAGCACGTCCATAACCTTGACGTGGTCAATTGGATCAAAGGCGCTCACCCTGTCCGTGGGCAGGGGATGGGCGGACGGCAGGTCCGCAACGCCAAACGCCACGGCCAAATCTACGACCACCATTTCGTCGAGTTCGAGTACGCGGATGGCACGCGCATGCTCAGCCAATGCCGGCAAATCCCCGGCTGCTGGCCTTCCATTTCCGAGCATGTCACCGGCACCAAAGGCTCGGCTGACCTCGCCAACGGGCGGTTTATCATCAAAGGCGCCGACACCTGGCGGTTCCCGGACAGGCAAAAACGCGTCGACCCGTACCAGAAGGAGCACGACGATCTCTTCGACGCGATTCGCAATAACAAGCCATTCAACGAAGCGGTGTTCGGGGCGGTGAGCACCATGACCGGCATCATGGGCCGCATGTGCACTTACTCAGGCCAGCAAATCACCTGGGACGACGCGTTCAACTCCAAAATTGAGCTGCTGCCCAAGACGTTCGGCTGGGATGCCACCCCGCCCGTGCTGCCCGATGCCGACGGTTTTTATCCGGTCGCGATGCCCGGGCGCACTGTCTGCGTTTGAGCCGGACGACACTTAATTTCACATGAGCAACAGACTAAAAGAAACGAGCACGCCACCCTCCACTTCCAACCAACCCAGGGTCGGGATCATTTTCCTGGGCCGGCGGCGGCCGGGATTCGACATGGAGTGGGGGCGACAACAGGAGGCAAAAGTCCGCGCCTGGCTGCGCGAGTCGAAGTTGACATTTGTAGAACCGCCGGAAAAAGCGACCGATGACCAGTCCCTCCGCCGGGCAGTGGCGGCCTGTTCGGAGCAGGGCGCCCAGGTCCTGGTTGTGCTCCAAACGACCATGGGGGACGGACGGCTCGCCCCGACACTCGCCCAACTCTGGCCCGACCCGATCGTGCTCTGGGCAACGCCCGAAAAGCCCGACGACGACATGATCAGCTCGTGCTCGCTGGTCGGCGCGCATTGCTGGGGGTCGGTGTTGCGACAGATGGGCCACACCTTCGACATCGTTTACGGCGACCCGGCGGCGGCCGGGACGCAGCAGCGTTTCAGGCAAGCCGTCCGACTGGCGGCCACCGCGCGGGGGCTGCGCAGCGCGCGGTTGGGCCTCATCGGCGGGCACGCGCCCGGCTATTTCGCGATGGGCGCCGACGCGTTTTCTGTCCACCGCGGGCTGGGTGTCCAGGTGCAAACGTTCAGCCTCCTCGAGTTTGCCAACGCGGTGAGCGGCCTGGCCGAGGACGCCGTCGCCGAGGATGTCGCCAAAGTAAAGGCGCTTGGGATGCCGCACAAAGACACCAGCGACGAAGACCTGCCAATGGCTTCGCGCCTGTACTTGGCGATGCGTTCATTTCTGGAGAACGACGGCCTGGACGCGATGACGATTCGCTGCTGGCCGGAGATGGCCAACACTTTCGGCCAATGGCCGTACCTCGGGATTGCACGGCTAGTGGACGAGGGTCTGGCGGTGGCCTGCGAAGGAGACGCCGATGGCGCGATGTCGGCCTGGATTGGCGAGAATCTGGGCCTGGGCCGGTGCTATCTCACAGACTGGCTCGAGCACGACAGGGAAACCATCACCTTGTGGCATGGCGGGGCCGCGCCGATGGGACTCTGCGATCCGGTGGGGTCGCCGCGCGGCCCGCAAATCGCGCGCCATTTCAATATCAAGAAGCCGGCGGTGGTCGAAGCGACGCTCCGCGAGAAAATGCCGGTGACGGTGATGCGTTTCTGGCGCTGCGACGGCCGCTACCACCTGACGGCGCGAGAAGGACAGACGGTCAAGCCGAAGCGCCATTTAATGGGCACCAACGGGCTGGCGCGCCTGGAAAATCAGGACCCGCAGGAGTGGTTCGAAGAGTTGTGCCACCAGGGCATGCCGCATCATGTCGCGGTGTTTGAGGGCCGGCACTCGGCGCTGCTGAAGCGCTTTGCGCGCACGCTAAACATGCGGTTCGTGTAAGCCGTATGGATACGCGCACCGCGATCGTCATCGGGCTGGTAGTTTATGCCTGCCTCATGGTTGCGGTCTCCGTCTTCTGGATGCTCCGGGTCAAGAAAGCCACCGACTACCTGGTTGCGGGACGGGGCCTGCCTTACTGGGTGCTTTCGGGCACAATCGTCGGCACCTGCATCGGCACCGGCGTCGTGATTGGGGCGTGCGGCCTGGCCTATCGGCACGGCTGGGCCGGGTGCGCCTACCCAATTGGGCTGGGGCTGGGCACGCTGCTCGCGGGGCTCGGGTTCGCCTCGATGCGCCGCTACAGGTTCATGACCCTCAGCGAGGAAATCGCCTGCTATTACGGCGGCAAGCGCTTCATTGTCGAGTTCTCCAACCTCAGCCTGTTCATCTCGCAATTGTGCTGGTTAACCGTTCAGATCATGGGCGGCACCGCCGTTCTCGGCGTGGTGACCGGCCTGCGTCCCGAGTTGTGCGTTTTGGCTTCCGGCTTGATCACCGCGGCGATTTCGGTTCCCGGTGGATTGAAGACCGTCGTTTACACCGATTGCCTCCAGGCAATCATCCTCTTGTGCGGATTCGGGTGTCTGATGTGGTCCGCCTTGGACCGATCGGGCGGACTGGCTGGGCTGCGTCAGGCGGTCCCAGCCGATTACTTTTCGTTCCTTGGAGTTGATTCCTTCGGCGCCGGCAAGGTGGTCAGTCTCCTCCTGGTGCTGGTGCTCGGAGTCATCGCCGACCCGGGACGCCGCCTGACGATGTTCAGCGCCTCCTCCGAACGGTCGGCCAAGTGGAGCATGGTGACGGCCGGAGTGATCGTGATAGTGTTTTCGGCCGTCGTTGGCGTGGTGGGCATGTACACTTACCGGCTCAACCCGAATCTGCCGAAACCGGACCAGGCGCTGCCTTGGCTGGTCATGAACGTTCTGCCGCCCTGGCTGGCCGCCTTTGTCGTCGTCTCAGTCGCCTCGGCCATCTTCTCTTCCGCCAACGGCAACGCCGCGGCGGCTGGCACCTTTTTTGTGCGCCACATTTTTCCCCTGGCGACCGGGCGTTTTCCCAAGCGTCCCGTCGTGGCTGTGCGGAGGGCCCTGGCCTGTGCTTTCGTCATTTCCACTGCCCTGGCGCTCTACACGGGAACGATCGTCGGCTTCGTCGTGAAGTTTCTGCCCGTTACGATGAGCGGCCTGGCGGTGATTATTCTCCTGGGACGTTCTTGGAAACGGGCCACCTGGCAGGGCGCGATCGCCGCGCTGGTCACCACTCCGACGGTGTCGCTGGGCCTGATGCTCATTCCCGCAACCGCCAAGGCCTGGGATAACCCAACGATCCCCGCGACCGTGGTCGGTTTAATCGCCCACATAGTGGTTAGTTGCCTGACTCCGCCGCCACAGCACCGCTTCGAGCAAATCGCCGAGGACTTGAGCCGCGAACGGCAGGCGATCGAAGGCGCAACCCCGGAGGAACCACGACCGGAAACCGTCCGCGTCTAATCCAGAATCTGATATGAAACTCTACAACGCAAAAGATCTCTGCGACCAGGCGGCCGCCAAAGGCTTTGGCATCCCCGCCCTCAACAACAACGGCGGCACCTACGACATCGGCCGCGCCATCATCGAGGCGTGCGAAGAGCTCCAATCCCCCCTCATCATCCAGTGCTACGAGCCGAACCTGGAATACCGCGGCTTTGACTACGCTGCCCAATTGATCCGGTTCCTCGCCGCCGACTCCACCCTCCCGATGGCCCTAGCCCTCGACCACGGCAAAACGCCGCAATCGATTCTGCGCGCCGTCCGCGCCGGGTTCAACCACGTCATGATCGACTACGCCGATAAACCGCTCGCTGAGAATGTCCGCGGCACACAGCAGATCATCGACCTGGTGCGGCCGCTCGGCATCAGCGTCGAAGCTGAAATCGGCCACATCATCAAGAGCTCCGACGCCTCCGCTCAGCGTGCACCAACCGTCACCATCGACGAAGCCCGGGAATTCACGTCCCAACTCGATGTCGACCTCCTCGCCGTGGCGGTGGGCACCACGCATGGCATCTTCAAAGCGCAGACGGGCATCGATTTCGGCCTGATTTCCAAAATCCGTTCCGCGGTAAAGCCGCCGCTGGTCCTGCACGGCACTTGCGGCGTCTCCCTGGCCGACATCACCCGCAGCGTTAAAGCGGGCATGACCAAGATCAATTTCGGGGAAGGGCTGCGCATGAATTACATCCGCTATTTCAACGAATTGAGCCAGACGCTCAACCACGAACATCACGTGTGGAGGATCGCCCGCGCCGCCAAAGACAGGGTCAAGGAAGACATTAAGGACATCATTCGGGCCGTCGGCTCCGAAGGCAAAGCCGCGGCGATTAATTGACATAGCGCGGCTTTGGCTTGTTGTCGGCGCACAACAGCGATAGCGTGCCGCGCTATGAGCCCATACCACAGAACCGTTGGATTGCTGGCCGCCTGCATTGTTGCTCTCGCCGTTTCCGTTCCGGGCCTGGGGCAGTCGGTTGACCCCAAAAGCGCGAAACCGGAACGGCGCGCGACGGTCCTGAAAATTGAAGAAGGTTATATCGGTGCGCACGGCGTTTACATCTACTACAAATCCTTCGGCAGCGGCCCGCCGTTGCTGATCCTTCACGGCGGACCTGGAGCCTCACACGATTATTTCCTGCCTCACCTTGTCCCGTTGGCTCAACGGAACCGGCTGGTTTTCATCGATGAGCGCGGCAGCGGCAAGTCGGCCAAACTGGAAAACACCGCCGGATACACCGTCGAGAACATGGTGGAGGACGTCGAGGCCGTCCGGCAGGCGCTTCACCTCGGGAAGATGAATCTGCTTGGGCATTCCTTTGGTGGCGTGCTGGCACAGGCCTACGCGCTGAAGCATCAGAAACACCTGTCGCACCTGGTCCTTTGCAGCACCTTTCACAGCACCGACCAAATGAACGGAGTCTTCAGGACCATAAAGGCCAAAATGCCCGTGGAACTGAGAGAGCGGATCAACAAAATGGAGGCGGCGGGTCTTTATGGTCACGGGAAGGACTACGAGAAGAACCGGTATCCCTCAGCCTACATGGCCGCCGCGTGGGGCGAAGGCTATTTTCCCTATCTTTTCCAAAACCGGCCCGACGCGAATTTCGACCCCAACGCGTTCGGAAACTTCGCCTGGGACGTCTATCGGGTGATGTGGGGGTCAAACGGCGAGTTCGTCATCGACGGCAACCTGACCTCCGTCGAATACGCGGACCGCTTGCCCTCCATCAAAGTGCCGACGCTGATCACCGTGGGCGACCACGACGAGTGTGACGCGTCCCTTTCCCGGCAAATGCACGCGTTGATTGGGGGCTCGAAACTCGTCGTGCTGCCCAAAAGCGGACACATGACGTTCATCGATCGGCCTGGCCTGTTCATCGACGCGGTGCAAAGCTTCCTGACGCCTGGCAAGTAATCGGGCAACACGACGGTGCGGCGAAGCGGCGATGGCTCCGGACCCGACTACCGAGAGGCCAGCAAGACAAAGCGTTCAGAGGCTAAAACCGGGTGCGCTGACTCCCGATGGATGCGTTGACACCACGCCGCTGGGAAGGTTACGCTCGGCTCTCCTATGAAGAATGCACCTGCCTTGTTGCTTCTAATCGTACTCATCATCCCCGTCGCGACTTTCGGTCAGGGCTCGCTCACTCCTTCGGGCCCTCCCGGACCCACCATGAAGAGCCTTCAGGACATATGGGACAGGCTTGCGGGCCTGAGCGTTGCGCAGAAATTCACTGGGTTCACAAATGCGCATGCGAGCGCGGCGGGAGGCTTAGGGAGTGAGCTGATTCCGATTGCGGCGGGCCGGACCGTGAAGCTGGAGTCCATCAGTGTGACCACCTATGCCGACCCCAGTCCAATCGTTTATCTCAAGTACCTGGTAAAGATAAGCTCCAATAGCTCCCGCATCATGATACAGCACATACCATTGGGGCAGACCACCAGTTATCCTCTGGCTAATACTCGCTCCGGGACCTTACTGTTCCCGTTGTGGGTGAGCGGCGGAGACGTTTTCGATGTCGCGGTGGGCGAAGCGCACAGCCTGGAGGTCCGCGTCCAATCCTCCGCCAGTGCCACAGCTCAGAGTTCGTGGGTCTTGACCGGCAGCTATGGCACGCCATGAAACGACGACTCACATGGATGCTTCTGCTGTTGAGCTTCGGCGCCAGGGCCGCGACCACCATTGATGCCGGCAATCGGTTCTCCTACGGCGCCAACATCGGCTGGGCGGATTGGCGAGGTGATACCAACAGCGGCGCGATCATCGGGGAATACGTTTGCAGCGGATATATCTATTCGGCCAACCTCGGTTGGATCAACCTCGGCAGCGGCATCCCAGCCAATGCCATTCAATACCAGAACAATTCGGGAAGCGATTTCGGTGTCAACTTCGACAGCCTCGGTAACCTGCGCGGCCTTGCCTACGGCGCCAACATCGGCTGGATCAGTTTCGAAACCAATGGCGCACCAAGGGTGGATATCGGCACGGGCAAGTTCAGCGGCTACGCCTACAGCGCGAACTGCGGCTGGATCTCTTTGAGCAATGCCGTCGCCTATGTGAAAACCAGTTCGGTCGCGCCGGGCATAGATGCCGACCACGACGGTCTGCCTGACGCCTGGGAAATTCAATACTTCGGCGGGACCAACGCCACTCCCAACGCCGACGCGGACGGCGACGGTCAATCCAACTTGCAGGAATACCTCGCCGGCACCAACCCAACCAATGCCCATAGCGCGCTGCGAATCACCTACGCCGCTCGCGACGAAATGATGCCGGATTCCATGACCCTCCGTTGGGACAGTGTGCCGACCCGCTGCTACATCATTGAATCTCGTGACTCGCTCGGCGCGATGGATTCGTGGACGGATTTGGTTGGCCTCGGTCTAGGCACCAACAGCGCCACCTTCAACGTCGGCGTCACCAACCAAACGGAATTCTATCGCGTTCGGGCCTATCGTCCGCTTGGCCCCTGAGCCGGAACGCGACATCAACACACTTCTATGATGAACGAACACGATGAGACTCCGATCGGTTTGCCGGCCATGCCGCGCCGGACATTTCTGAAAAATGCTCTGCTTGGCAGCGTCGCGCTCGGCACCTGCCCCGCGGTGGCAACCACGGCGGCCGGGGCGAATGAGACCATACGGATCGGTTGCATCGGCGTGGGCGGCCGCGGCTCGGCGTTGCTGGCGGACATACTGGCGTTGGGGGAAAAACAGAACGTCAAGGTCGTGGCGGTGTGCGATGTCTGGCGCAAGAACCGGGAGGCCGCCGCGAAACGCATCCTCGACAAAAGCGGCCAGGCGCCCCGGCAATTCACGCGGTTCGACGAACTGCTCGCGCTGAAGGAATTGGACGCGGTGACCATCGCCACTCCGGACCAACCGAGCTTGGCTTCCCGAGCGAACGCAGGAGCATGCATTACCGTTCACCGACACATCGTTGACCACATCTTATGCGTGGTTTTCACGCGTTCGGCGTGAGAATCACGCAGAGGGCGACGGCGCGACCATAAATTAAGATTAATTTGAGCTGGAATAGTTTATGCATTCGTGATTCAATTAGTGTCACCAGCAACCAAAGGGTTAGGGTCGGTCGAAGGATGTTGGACTATGAAACCTCGCCAGGCCAGATATGGCTGCAGCCGTATGTTTTTATCGGCCTACAGCATCGGAGGCACCGTCCGTTCTTGTGCTTCGGGCATTCTGACTCTCCTTTGCGCGGCGGTGCCAGCCACGATACAGGCCCAGTTCACTTACACAACTAATAACGGCACGATCTCCATCACGGCTTGGCAGGGTCCTGGCGAGGCAGCAATCCCGGGGACGATTAACGGCCTGCCAGTCACGGCCGTCGCTGATTTTGCGTTTTCACACGCCAAAGGGCTGACGAACGTGATTTTCCCGACCAGCGTCACGAACATTGGAAACGCTGCGTTCTACGGCTCCACAGACCTATTCTCGATAACGGTGAATCCCCTGAACCCCTCCTACTGCAGTGCGGACGGAGTGTTGTTTGACAAAGACCAGGCCAGGCTCATCAAGTGGCCGCCGGCCAAAGCCGGAAGCTGCAGCATCCCGAACACGGTGATTACGATCGCCGATGGAGCGTTCGCGAATGCCACCAGCCTCACTAACGTCGTTATCCCTGGCAGCGTCTCGAATGTCGGCGTGGGCGCCTTTTCCTATTGCCGAAGCCTGACCACCATCGCGTTGCCGAACAGCGTGAGCCAGATCGGCAGCCAGGCTTTTGGATGGTGCTTCAATCTGGCTGGCGTGACCATGCCAGACACCATCACCAGCATTGGAGAAGAAGCGTTCGCCTACTGCAGGAGCCTAACCAACGTCACCATCCCCCAGGGCGTCATAAGTATCGCCAGTGGCATGTTCCTCGAATGCACAGACCTTGTCGCGGTTAGCATTCCGGACAGCGCCACCCGCATCGAGGACGCTGTTTTCGGCGACTGCGGCAGTCTGGCCAACATTATCATCCCCGAGGGTGTCACGACGATAGGAGCTTATGCGTTTGATTACTGCACCAACTTGCGCAGTCTCAGCATCCCCAACAGCGTCACAACGCTGGGGGCCCATGCGTTCTTTTCTTGCACCAACATATCTGCGGTCACTTTATCTGAGGCCCTCACCAGCATCGCGGAGGGCGCGTTCGCTGACTGCACAGCGCTGACTAACCTCGCCATTCCGAACAGTGTCGCTGAAATTGAGGCGTGGGCGTTCAGTGGGTGCTCCTGCCTGACCAGTATTAGGCTTGGGAGCGGCGTCACCAACATCGGACATGCTGCCTTCTCTTACTGCACCAGTCTGACCAACGTCACGATCCCGGGCAACGTCATAAGCATCAACGGGGCTGGGTTCGAGGGCTGCGCCAGCCTGGAGGGGGTCTTTTTTGAGGGTAATGCCCCCGGCGTTGACTGGGATGGCGTGTTCGCGGATGCAATCGTGCATTTCCTGCCGGGTACCACAGGCTGGGGCACGACGGCGCCCAATGGCTGGGCGCTGCTGCCGTTCGGCGGTAGTCCAGCTAGGCTGTGGAACGCGCAGGCGCAGCCCAGCGACATCAATTTCGGCGTCCGGACTAACCGGTTTGGGTTCAATGTCAGGGGAACGGTCAACATTCCAGTCGTGATCGACGCCTGTGAAGACTTAGGTCATCTCGTGTGGGCTTCCGTACAGAACTGCACACTTACCAACGGTGCGCTCTATTTTGGCGACCCCGAGTGGACGAATCATCCAAGGCGGTTCTACCGCGTGCGCTGGCCGTGAACGCGCGTTGCTCAGCTCCGTTGATAACGGTCCGACGGAATGACGCTCCACGCCGCGCGCTGAACTGAACTCGCCTATGATTGGCCCCCTCTCTACTTCCAGTCGTTCCCCTGCCAGTTCAGCGTCAGGTCATTTAGGACCGGGATGCTGGCCACTCCAAAGTTCTTTGCGAGCGTTACTCGCACCTCGAAATATCTGCCGAGAGCCCGCCCCGCTAGCGGCTCGCCGCTGCTCACCGTGACGAACGGCACATCCGTGAGCCCGCCAGACCCGAACAGCGAATTGCTAGCACGAACTTGGACCTTGATGCTGGTGCCTATGGGAGAAACGCCGTTCCAGGAGAGGGAAAGGACGCCGGAGGCGTCACTGGCGGTGTCGATTACAAAATCCCAAAAGCCACTTGGCGATGTCGTACTGAAGGCCACGAACCCGGTCATGTCGCTGTAGTTGTAAGGTCCAGCACCCGCGCCAAGATCTACGCGTGCTTCAACCGTACCGTTCGGGTTAATCAGGAAGGCGTCATCTGAGAACTGGCAGACCGCCCAAACCTTGCCGTTTGAATCGATCGAAACGCCTGTCGGTCCCTGCCCCGTATCGCCCTGGTAGTTGAGCACCACGTCCGCGATCCACGTCCCGTCCCGTGTAAGGTGCCCGACGGTTGTACCGTACCCATTATCCCAGTGGGCTATCCAGACATTTCCAACGCTGTCGATCGCGATCCCTTTCGAATACTCGGACCCTTGGTAGAACGATCCCCAGATATCGCCGGACGGCCAGTAGATGTATCCACAGTAGCAGCCTTCAGGTCCGTAAGTGGTCTTCCAAATAAACCCGGTCGCCGGGTCTACCGTCATGCCATACTCGTAAGGGTCCAGTAAGCCAAGGTGCGCGGGGGGCCACGTTTGCGCCTGCGTATCGTATCTAAACGTTTCACCTCCCGGGGTGTACCAGCCTCCCATATATCTGCTCGACCAGAGAACACCATAGCCGTCAACGAGCGCCCCGTACCCGCCAGCGCAGTTCCAATTGCTGTCGCCCCAGATGTTTGTGGTGCTCAGGAAGATGTCTGGATCCGCCCCCAAGCCTGAGACCTTGATGAGCTGATGAAAGTCGTTTCCACTGGAAGCACGGCTGGACCCTCCCACCCAAATATTGTTATTCTTGTCAACTGCGACGGCCCGGACGCCGTTTGGCTTCGTGTAAACATAGTTCAGGATCAGTTCGTCGATACTCGAAGGGGGATTCCATGCAATTGCGTCACAGGTCTGACCGTCCCACTTTCCGGAAGATGTGTACAAAAAGCCATCCCCGTTCAGATCCTTACAGGTGTTGTACTTGAAGGGGGGAGAGAGCCAGTGGCCTGGGATGCTCGGGTTAATGGGGTCAGGTGTGAACTTGTGATTTATATAGTCATAGTTACCCCGGACGCCACCGACGACCATTCCAATCCTGGTCACCGAGCCAAACGGATTACTTGGGAGATCGCCCAACTCAGCACGATTTCCGGTCCAAACATTGCCATAGAGGTCCACGGTGGTTCTCGATGGGTCTCGGTGGTACTGCCTGCTGGCCGGCGCGGTGTAATACTCTCCCACAACCTTCCTGGTGTTGACGTCAACACGAGCAATCGTCCCCCGACCAGAGCACGCAACGTTAAGGTAAGGGAGCGGCCGCGTGCTGGGGCAAATACTCAAAGAACCATTCCCGGTTTGCAGGTTACAAAGAACCCCGTACAGGGCAAATTGCGCGTCACTCGTTAAGAGGCGGCTGTGAGTGTACGCACCGGCCGTGCTGAGCGTGGCGGGTTCACTAGTAACGCTGGTCTGACCATTTGAAACCCGTACTGTGTAGTCGCCCTCCTTTGCTGTCGTCCAAGCCGAAATTGTATAGCTGGATCCGGTCGCTCCGGGGACATCCACCGCGTTTTTTTGCCATTGGTAGTACAGGCCAGTTCCGCCCTGCTGTACCGCGGCAACCTTTAACTCTGTGCTGCCTCCGATGTACACTTCACGACTGCTCGGGTGAGCTTGGATCAGGACCTCCGCTCTACATTCCGTGGCAATCCCGATCAGAGCACACAAGAATGCCAGCCGCGTGATGTTGCTCTCGGGGTCTAACGCTTTCATTGCTTGGTTCCTTTCGGTTTCGTGTTATCGGACTTCATAAACCAAAGCCAGTTAATGCTCCAACATTGTTGGACCTTATGGTGATTGTTTGCGATTTAAGTATGATTTACACTCTTTGTCAATAGAAGAAAACCACACAGGGTACAGCGACAGCGCCAATTCGCGACGGAGCCGAAACTAATCCAACCCTGATCCGGCGAGTACCGGCCGGCAAGCGGTTAGGATTTCTCGCCGAAAAGGTACCCAAAAACCTGTCAGTCAGGTATTTTCATAATCCAGATCTTTCTGCTCGGACGCACTCCATACGCGTCGCACGCTGGCGGCGTGCCTTTTTCATCCCGCTGGCGATTTCGAAATTTCGCTACCCTGGGGTTCCGGAGTTCGAAGTTCGGTTTTCGGACTTCCCACTTCAGCGAGCCCCTTTCCGGCTGCTCCGACCTGCCGCGGCCCCGACAGTGGCCCCGCTCCGCCCTTTTGACTTGCGCCGGGCCTGGAAACGGGCCAAGAAGTCCCACAAAACGCGACCATCAGAACACTCCCCCCATGAACGAACACGATGAGGCTCCAACCGGTTTGGCGGCCATGCCGCGCCGCACATTTCTGAAAAATGCTGTGCTTGGCAGCGTCGCGCTCGGCACCGGCCCAGCAGTGGCAAAAGCGGCGGCTGAGGCAAATGAGACCATAGGAATCGGCTGCATCGGCGTGGGCGGCCGCGGCTCGGCATTGCTCGCGGACATCCTGGCGCAGCGGGAGAAACAGAACGTCAAGGTTGTGGCAGTGTGCGATGTCTGGCGCAAGAACCGGGAGGCCGCCGCAAAACGCATCCTCGACAAAAGCGGCCACGCGCCCCGGCAATTCACGCGATTCGACGAACTGCTCGCGCTGAAGGAATTGGACGCGGTGACCATCGCCACTCCGGATTTCAGCCATGGAACGATTCTCGTGGCAGCGCTGAAAGCAGGTAAAGATGTCTATATCGAAAAGCCCATGACGATTGACCTGGCCTCCGCCAACGAGGCGCTGGACCTGGCCAGGGCCGGACAACGAGTCGTGCAGGCCGGCACGCAGCGGCGGAGCGAGGGCAAATTCAAGGCGGCCGCCGCGCTGTACTCAACCGGCGTCCTCGGGCAGGTGAACCGCGTGGAGGCTGCGATGTATTTCCACGAGGCGCGGTGGGCCCGGAACACCAGCGATTGCGTCGAAGGAGACGTCGATTGGCCGGCGTTTCTCATGCAACTGCCTAACCGGCCTTTTGACGCGAAGCTGCTGCGCCAGTGGCAGCTTTATCGCGACACCTCGAATGGGTTGCCGGGGCTGTGGATGACCCATTATGCCGACGCGGTGCACATGATCACCGGCGCGCAATATCCGATCAGCGCGGTAGCACAAGGCGGCGTTTATGTGTGGAAAGACGGGCGCGATACTTCGGACACGTTCCATGCACTGCTCGAGTACCCGGGCAAATTCCTGTTCGACTGGGGCATGGGGCTGGGCAATTCCGCCGGCGTGCACTTCACAATCCACGGCACCAAAGGCACCATGGACTTGGAGAAATGGACCATCTCGCCCGAAGGCGGCCGCGGTTCGACGATTGAGCCGGGGACCATCAAATCAGAGGCGGATGAATCGCACATGGGGAATTGGCTGCAATGCCTGCGCACCCGGCAGCGCCCGAACGCGGACATCCAGTACGGCCATCAGCACGCAGTGGCGACGATCATGGCCGCCACCGCTCTGCAAACCGGCCGCCGCCAAACTTACGACCCCGAGACCCGCACCCTGATCGCGGCGTAAGGGGACATCTTGACCTCGACGGCTTCACATGTGCGGGCGGAGCGCCGACATGTTGTCGGCTTGCGCGGGCGGAGCGGCATAAGCCGACAACATGTCGGCGCCCCGATCCGCCGCCTTGCCTAACCGCTCTCAGACTTTAGCGCCGAGCCCTGTGGATTCACTCACGGCCTAGGCATTTGTCTGGACGTCGTCTGCCGGCTTGGACCTGTAAAGCACGACGACATTGCCGACGCGAGTCACCAAATGGCTGCCACTCCTCTGCGCCAACTGCGGTGAAAGTTCCTTTTTCTGATCCTTGAACTCATCGAATTTCACTTTGACCAGCTCGTGGTGCTGAAGGGCATCGTCCAGGGCGGCGAGGAACTGCGGGCTGATCCCGTCCTTGCCGAGCTTGAGGATTGCCTTCAGCCGTTGGGCCCGGGCCTTCAAGGCTCTTATCTGTGCGTTGGTGAGCGGCAGCATAATGGGTCGCCCCTCTACCGGTGGTAATTCGGATAGGGCGGTTTCGTCAGCACAGGCGGGGGCGACTTCTTGAGTTCCTCCATCGCCAGGTTGAAACAGGATAAGCGCGAGAGTTGGTCTCATCGTAATCCACACCAGTTTATCGCGGTCGGCCGACTCGCTCAAGCCGACACTCGCGCGCGTTTTGCCCAAGCCGCAATAGCTCTGCAGGGGTAGGGGGCGCTGTCACAACGCGACAAAGCCGCAACCCAATTGGTAGGGGCGCGTTCCACCGCGTCCGTCGAAGGGCTTGCGGAGAAGAATGGGACGCGGTGGAGCGCGTCCCTACCCGGGCGGCGCGCCGCGGCTTCGGGAAGAGCGAAGGCGCTTGCAGTTCAGCCGGCTGTGGACGATGGTTAACTAATAGGTTGTATTAGCGACGGCAATTGATTCGTTGGCCAAAAACTGGTTCCACATGCAAATTCGACTTCGCCATTTGTCACGCGCCAAACCTCGTTGAGCGACCCGCGGGTTCCGCTGGCCGGCCGTGGCCCCGGGTGGGGCAGCGCGGTCAGGGGCGGGGCTTTCGGGAAGCTGAACGAACAACAAAAAGAACAGGAAGACATGAACTCAAAACGAGTATTGGTGACCGGCGCAACCGGCCAACAAGGCGGTGCCGTGGTTCGGCATCTTTCGAAACGACCTGGCTTCCAGGTACGGGCCTTGACCCGTGACGCAGCCCAGCCGGCGGCAAAAGCGCTGGCGCAACAAGGGGCCGAAATCGTGCAGGGCGACCTGGACGATGCTTCGGCCCTCAAGCGTGCACTGGACGGGGTTTACGGCGTGTTTTCGGTGCAGAACTTCATGGAGGCCGGCTACGAAGGCGAGATTCGCCAGGGCAAAGCGCTGGCGGACGCGGCGAAAGCCGCGGGGGTGCGGCACTTCGTGTACAGCTCGGTGGTGAGCGCCGATCGCAAGACCGGCCTGCCGCACTTTGAGAGCAAGTGGCAGATCGAGCAACACCTCAAGCAGATCGGCATTCCGGCGACCATATTGCGTCCGGCGTTCTTCATGGAAAACTGGCGCAATTTCATGGGCGAGCGGATTCTGCAGGGCACTTTGTCGCTGCCGTTGGACCCGCAAACACCGCTGCAACAGATCCACGTCGACGATATTGGCGCCATTGCCGCTGTGGCCTTTGAGAATCCGGGCAAATGGATCGGCCGGACGGTGGAATTGGCCGGCGAGGAACGGACCATGCTCCAGATGGCGGAGCTGTTCACGCGCCTGCTCGGCCGAAAGGTCAATTACGTGCAAACGTCCTGGGACGAATTCCGGCAGGGCGCCGGCGAGGAGATCACCCGGATGTACCGGTGGTTCAATGACGTGGGCTACCACATCGATATTGCCGCTCTGCGCAAAGAGTACCCGAGCCTGACCCCGCTCGAAAAGGCTCTCCGCCAGCAGAATTGGACGCCTCAGGCCGTGTCCCGAAAAGCCGCTTGAGCGAAAACCGGGTCGGTGGGGGAAATCTCCCTCCGCCCCGCGGCATGCACTGGAATCATGAACCTGGCGGTCGGCGCGCGGACTTCAGTCCGCAGCAACGTCCGCCAGGTCTCTGTTGCCGCAACGCCAAGCTCGCCCGGCCTCGGTGAACTCCCGCGCCACGCGGGGCGTGAGGTCGGGCGAGCTTGTGACGCCCGGGTCGCGATCGTGAATTGTGTCGTATCGCCTCAGAAGGTGTGAAAAAATTGAAAAGAGCCGAAATTGGCAATCGCAAGTAGATGGCTCTCAACGTGGGTGTTGAACATTTACTCGCGCTTCGCCAATTTTTTCACACCTTCTCAGCCTTGGGTCGGAGCGCCGAGTTGCACTCGGCTTACACGTGGCCGCCCGGCGTGCCTAAGCCGATTAAAAATCGGCGCTCCGACCCAAGACTGAGGGGTACGTTGTTTCAGGCTTCGTCCTTCGCCGGCAGGTTCTTGTACCAGGTGAAATAGAGCACCACGCTCAACAGGGCGAGCGCGGCGATCCAGGCCCACATTTGCGGCCATCGGCGCAGGAACAGGTAGAACGGAACAAGCGCCAGCGCTGCCTGGAACAGCGCCGTGATGAAACCGTTGAGGAGATCGATTCGCGGCATCCGGTCGTTCGCCGGCACCAACCCGCGTTTCACCGCTTCGGCCCGAATCGGTCCCCAGAACCCGAAGGGCCGCACCCGGGCGTAGAACTTCACCAGCACCTCCCGGTCGGCGGGCTTCAACAGCGCGCCGAACGCCAGTGTCAGCACGACGCTGACCAGCACATCCACGGTCAACGTCACACTGATCCCCCATTGTGGAAAGATCAGTTTCTGGAGCAGGATAAACGCCGCCGAAGCCGCCATGCTCGCAACAAAGGCCTTCGCCCCGAACCGCCACCAGTGCCACCGCATCGTTGCCGGCGCCAGAATCATCGTCACCACCACGAAGATCATTGTCTCCCACGCCGACACCACGTCCCGGAACTTGAGACTGAACAGAAAGCCCAGTGTGATGGCCCCGAGCGAGGCCGCCTGTCCCAGCCGCACGAGTCGTTTTTCAGAAACACGGCGCGCTAGGTAGCGCTTCAGAAAATCATTCAACACCACTGAGCCGGTCACATTGATCATCGCGCTCAGCGTCGACATTTGCGCCGCCAGCAGCACCGCCATGAAAATCCCTCGCATTCCCCCCGGCAGTTGCTGCATGACCTGCGGCATGATTTTCTCGGCATCGAATCCGGCACTCGACCCGAGCAGTCGAAAACCCAGCACCACAAACGCCAGGCCGATGAACCAGCGCATCGTGTAGCCCACCGTCCACAAGCCTGCGGCCAGCGACGCATCGCGTGCGCTGCGCGTCGTCAGAAAGAACTGGAAGTCCCAGACGTTCGGGCCCGCCAGCAGCCGAAAGATCATCCACAAAAACCCGGCCAGCAGCACCGGCCCGAAGGCCTCGTAATGCCGGTAACTTTCCGGCACCTGCTGCGCGTAGCCTGACCACAACGACCACGTCGGCTCCAGCGACAGCCAGTCCGCGCCCTTCGCCGCCAGCGACGCCGCGCCGACGTCCGCCTGGAACGCCATCACCGTCAGCACCACTGTGCCCACTGCGATCAGGACGGTTTGAAAAATGTCCGTGAGAATGACGCCGAAAAAACCTCCCAGGGTGACATAGATCCCCACCACGCCGAACACGATCAGCGACGATTGCCAGCGTGGCAGCGGCAGAAATTCCTCGACGAATTTACCCGTGCCGACGGCCATATACATCAGGTTGCACACCATCAGTACGAGCAGGAAAATCGCCGCCGCAATCCGCGCCGCCTCCGCCTCGCGTGTCGCGCCAAACCGCGTCTCGTTCCATTCGGCGAACGTCATGACGCCGGAGCGGCGGATGTATTTCGCCTGATACGCCATGTACAGGCAGATCATGAACCAACCCCAGAAGATGTGCGTGATCCAGATCGACTTGAGCCCGAGATAGAACAGCACCCCCACCATCGCCATCGTCCCCCCGATATCGATGTAGCTCGAACACCCCGACAAACCGAGCATCCACCACGGCACCGAACGGTCGGCGAGGAAATACGAGTCCAGTTGCCGGGTGGCCCGTCGGTGCACCATGAAGCCGATCAGCGCCATCGCAGCGAAATAGACGCCGACAATGCTCAGGTCGAGAACTCCCCAGCCGGGTCGCGTCGCGGTCATACGGCAGTGTGGTTATTTTCCGGGCCCCGGGCAATAAGATCGAGGCGGACGACGCAGCGAAAGCTCAAAGCGCCCTATGCCCCAGGGATCGCTTGCTCAAACTCCCGCCTCCGGGGTGGAAGCTATGACCGAGATTAAGTCATAGCACGATCTACAACATTATTGTTGTAAATCGTGATCAGTGATGTTACCTATCAGACCGTGAAAACGGAGTTCAGAGAGGCAGACACGCTCCAGCGGGTCGTCGCCAATTTGATCGCCCGGAGCCCTGCCGGTGTTAATCTCCTTCTGATCGGCGGATTCCGGTATCGGTTGCTCGACAATAGCCAGCGTTTCTCGGTGGATATCGATTATCATTGGGGGGGAGATTTGGAGGCGAAGCAGCAGGAACTGTTGAGTCTCTGCCGCAGGGTTATCCTGGGCCAGGTTCGTCGTGAACTCCGCTACGACGGTTCGGCGTCCACCCGCATGGGGCCTGACGCCGATTCTCCCAATGCGAAGTTTATCGACCTTCGGTTTTGGAGGGGGGATATGCACGTTGAAATCCCGGTGGAGCTGACGCAAATCGTTTGTCTGGATCCGCCGACGATCCGAACAGCGGGCGGCACAGTGCACGCGACGCCCTCAGATACTGACCTGATCGAGAGCAAAATCATCGCGGTCCTGAACCGCCTTTTTCTCCAACACCGTGATTTGGTGGATGTTTTCCTCTACGGGGACAAGCTGCAGCCGGATTCATCCGCTCGTCTGGATGAGAAGCTGCTCAAGATGCAGCTACTCCCGGAAATCGTTGCTCGGCGGCTAAAAGATCTGCGGGAAAACCGAGACTACCACGGGACTGCCATTCAAAGGGTCATCGATGAGCAGATGGAGACGAGTGTGGCGCAACAGATAAATGCCGGCGGAGGTGGGCGAACGGTTCTCGATTCAGCTCTGAGCGTGCTGATGCGTGTCTGCGCGCCATGAAAGCATTGGAGTGGATCAACTTCTTTGCCGAACAGCGGGCCTCGCACGCGAAGGTGGTTTTTTCTGTCGCCGAACTTGCGAACGCCGCCCGGACTACTTTGCACGCGCTTAATACCGAGCTTGGTCGTTTGGTGCGACGGGGCCTTATTACTCGCTACGCGCATGGGCGGTATGGTCTGGTCCGTGGAGTGGCTCCTGAAGATATCCTGCCGGAGGTCGATCCGGGCGCTTATGTCACCGGCTTCTACGCCCTGTTTCGTCACCACCTTGTTAACCAGGTGCCTACCGAAGTCACCTGCTTTACGGATCGTCGCCACAACCGGAGAGCGGATCGCGCAACCCCCGCAGGCAAACTGAGGTTCATCCGGGTGCCGGTGGCTGTTTACGCCAAGCCTGCGGGCCAGGTGCTTGTCTCGGCCGAACAAGCGCTGTGTGATTTTGTCTGGCTTAATCTTAGATCCGGAGTCGAGCCGCGATCCCTGGTCACGTTCCGGAATCTCAACGTTTTAAGCCAGCCAAAACTGAAGAAGATCCTGCGACGGTATCCCGAAAAGGTTCAGAACTCAGTCGGCGGGATGAGTAGCCTGGCAAAATCGAGATCAAGAGCAAGATAAAGCCCAAGAGCAAATACCAGCGGGAGGGCGACGATCGCCGAAATCTTGCTCTTGCTCTTGCTCCTGCTCTGCCTGTCGGGAGATTAAGGTCGAAAGCACGATTTAGGGCAGGATCAAGACCCTTCCTACCGCGCGTAGCTCTCCGCCGCCTCCATCATCGCGTTGATGTTCCGGACCGGTGTGCCGGGTGGAATATTATTTCCATCCTGGATGATCAAACCCCGAGACCCTCCCAGTTTCTCGATGACCCGCCGCGTCGCCTCACGCACCGCTTCCGGCGTGCCGGAATGAATCAGCATCGGGTTGACATTTCCGATCAGGACGACCTTTCCGCCCAGGATGGACGCCACGGTGTCGAGATCCACCTGGTAGCCGAAACCCTGCAACTCATGGATCCGCAGTTCATCACGGAATATTTCCAGCAGGTGGCCGGTGTTGCCGCACATGTGCAGCGATAGCCAGCCATCGAAATGGAACCGCAGCCTTTCCTCCGCCGGCAGCACGATCTCCCGGAACTGCCTCTCGGATAATGAGACCGCCAGGTCGTCGGTCCAGGCAAAATCCCGCGGCCTTGGCAGGCGTTCCTCCTCCCAACAAAAATCCAGGTAAGCGATCATCTTGTCGGTGACAATTCGCAGCAACTCGCGAACAAAGTCGGGAGCGGCGGCCACTGCCTCGAAGATTTCCGTCTGTCCCATCAAGTCGCCGGCGACCCCGAACGGTCCGTCCGAAGTATGGGTCAGCGCCGGGTTTTGTCCCGGGTAGAAAACCGGGCCGCCCTGAAACCGCACTGGGTATTTGTCAGCGACCGCCATCATGGCTTTTCGGTAGGCCACCTGGCGCGCGTTCAGCCCGCTGTTGAGGTAGTCCATGCGCTCCAGCGCCCGAAGGTCTTTCTCCGTTTTTACCCAGGGCCTGCCCACCCACGGAATGTCATCCTCGGGAAAAACGACTTCGCAGCCCAAGCTCCCCGCCTCAAACGTGTTCTGGAAATCGGTCCACGCCCCCACCCACGCGCCGGTGATCGAGTAGGCGTCGGTGCGGATGTTCTCCATCAGCCATTTTTGGGCCAGGATCTGCGTCCGCAACATCGTCTCCGGGTCGCTGTAGTAGTCCCGGAACGACACGCCCACCTGCGGCACCAGAAACCGGTGAGCGAGCGCGGGAATGACCGGGACCCGGTCGGTGGTTTCGAATCGCTTCGCCCTCAGCACGCGTTCTCTGCGCCGCTCGATTTCATCGACCGGCACGCCAATTTCAATCACCTTTGCCATACCCGTTCGGAATGCGCGTCCCGCCCAGTCTCAGACCAGGCCACGCCTTTGAGCGAGGTCGCTCGCTGAACCAATACTCGATATAGCCTCATAGTCCTGGATTCGCCACAGAACGGCCGGAAGCCTGCCCGTGTCCCCACAATTGGTGACATGCAGGGAAACGGCGTTTTGGTATGCTGTTAATGTTCTCGAGTGTAGAACGTGTGTCAGAAAAGCCGGTAAATCCGGCTTTTTTGTTGTACCGGAGGTTGTCTCAATAGCAAGGTGTCACCTGGTGTCGTGGTTCTTAGGGAGGCAGCACGCCGACAAATCAGCAGGGGTTCAATGTATGCCGGGCAAATCATGTCTGGCGGTCAGACCATGCCGGGAGCACGGCTCTGCAACACCGACCAGGGGATGCCGTAGATCGACGTGACCCGCTCCAGGATCGCGCGAAACAGCGCGAGGTTGCGGATGTTTGTGCTGTTGAACAGGAAATGTTTCCCGTTGTTCATCCGCATATCATACATGCGGTCTTTTCCCGCGGGAATGAGGCCCCCAACCCATTTGACGGGCGCGTGTTCCTTAATAACCAGCTCCTCAATTTCCGCCACCGCGGACCAGGGCACCATTTCGTAGGTCGACTTGCGCATCAGGCACAGCCCTCCGTCACCGACGAATACGCAGTCCCCGGAAGTCTTCAGCAAACGGCGAATCATCACCACGCCGACAACGGCCATAGCCCAGCTCAGCAGCTCCGCCACAAGCAGGATAACCCAGGACATCCCCTGGTTGGCGACGAATGGCAAGTTGAATCCGGTCTTGCCGGCCTGGACCAACAGCCAAATGGACAGCACCAGGCCGAAACCGAGGAAGATCACTCCGAATATGACTCCGGCGACCACGTTTGCGGAGGACGCCCGGAACGAGGCCTGGGGCTTGCCGAGTTGCTGTTGGATGCTGGGCGGCATGGATCCAAAATCCGCGTCGCGCAAAGCCGGGTCGCTCCGCCACTCGGCAGGAATGATGTCCTCTCCCGTTTGCGCCTGGGCCGCAGACCCCATCGCGTCCGCGTCGGCAGGTGCTCCCGGTCCTTCCCGCTGGTCGTCCGGGGTGACACCGAACTCCTGCGCGACAATGAGGTTCACGTAATCGCTGAAATGGTCGCAGTGGCGCTCGAGCGGTTCACCCTCATTAAGGCCGTATACCGGCGGGTCATCGCCCTCGTTCAGTTTCACAAAAGAGAACTGGGCATCTTCGTCGAATTGGATTACGAGGGCGTTTTCCAGCACCGAGGTGTCCAGCCCTGCTTCGGCGAGTTTTTCCCGGGCGCCATCCAGGCCAAACTGGTTCATCAGTTCGTCGTAATCCAGACACCGGGCCCCGCTCCAAATCTCCCCAAGACCTTTGCCGCACCACAGGAGAAACTCGCGGACCGCGCCGGGCAGTGGCTGGCCAAGTTTAGCCTCCAGTGCGTCGACCTCTTCGGCGGTGCACGGGTGAATATCTGACTCGTCGGGAAAAGACGCCGCCCGCACCCTCTGCTGAGCACGGTGGAGATACATGGCGGCACACCTACCACGAACGGGCGGTTTTGTGGAGAAGAAACGGCCTAAGGACGTATCCGCTCAGTCTTGGGGCGGAGCGCCGAGTTGCACTCGGCTTACACGCGGCCGTCGGTGCGGTTAAGCCGATTAAAAATCGGCGCTCCGCCCCAAGACTGAGCGGATACCTAAGGGCGGACATCAATTTCTTACTGCGGAGTGAACCCGTCACACCATGTTGAAGCCTGCGTAACTTCGTCCGCTTGCACGAAATGCCGGGTTCAGGTAAAAGGGAGCCAATCCACCTGTGGTGATGAAAGCTCGACTGTAACTGGCGGCGGAAACCGGCATGAACGCGACGATACTTCTGAGGAACGGCGCTGCGCTCTTGGCTGCAAGTGCTTGCCTGATGAGCGCCGGTTGTCGCACCGGCGACCTGAATCCTCCCGTCCCACGCGCGAACACCGGCTACGTGGATTTCTATACCGACTCCAGCGGCCAGCTAAGCTGGAAAGTGCGCAGGGCAAGCGAACCAACCGGCGAAATGCGGACGGTATTCTCCGAGTTCAAGCCGATCCCGGGAAACGTCCTCCGGCTGGCTGCCCCGCCGGGAACATATCGTTTCGAAGTCTGGTTCAGCAACCAAACCACCACGGGACCACAAACCGTGGTAGTGCAGGTGGCGGACGCGAGAGTCACTCCTGTGCACGTCACCCTGGCTCCGGCCGGTTCGGCCTCCGTAGTGGGGCAGTCGTACGAGTACCGGTCGACGGCCCGGGCTACTCGACGCGTGACAAAAACCAGCGCCCAACCGCAGCAGGTCTTTCAGATCGGCCTGACCGCTGGGACCCCGCAAGCATATCAGCCCAAAGAACAGATGTCTTATTGGTCCGTCGCGGCGAAATGACGAACCCGAAGAACCGTCCACGTCCGGCGCCGCGCGTGCCGCCGGTGATTGCCGTCCCACCGATCATCCGGCCTGCATCCGGGTCGCACGCGGCAATCTAAAACGGCCGCGTTGTCATCAGCCCGCTGTTCACAATGACCACGCCCACGATCCACTGGTTCCGGTTGGACCTGCGTCTGGCGGACAATCCCGCGCTGCAGGCCGCCGTTGAGCGCGGCGGCCCGGTCGTGCCGGTGTTCATCTGGGCGCCGGAAGAGGAACTGCCCTGGCCGCCGGGCGGCGCGTCGCGGTGGTGGCTGCATCAATCGTTGCGTGCGCTCGAAGCTCGGCTGCGGGAGGGCGGCTCCCGGCTGATCATCCGGCGCGGGCCGGCGCGCGAAGTTCTGCGAAGCCTTGCGCAGGAAATCGGGGCGGGCGCAGTTTATTGGAATCGCCGCTATGAGCCCACCATCATCGCGCGCGATGCCAGACTGAAGGAATCGTTGTGCGGCGACAGCCTCGCGGTTGAGAGCTTCAATGCCGCGCTGTTACACGAGCCGTGGACCGTCCGAAACAGGAGCGCGAAGCCATTTCAAGTGTTCACAGCGTTCTGGACGCATTGCCTGGCGTTGCCCGAGCCCGCATCGCCCTTGCCCGCGACACGGCGGCTATCGGCACCGGCGAAATGGCCGAAGTCGCTCCGGCTCGAGGAACTGCGGCTTGAGCCCAAAGTCGACTGGGCGGAAGGGCTGCGTCGCGCATGGCAGCCCGGTGAAGAGGGCGCGGCGCGGCGCTTGAAGGTCTTCCTGGCAAAAGCCTTCGCGGACTATTCCGAACAACGCAACCGACCCGATGTCGCCGGCACATCGCGGCTCTCACCGCACCTGCACTTCGGCGAGATCAGCCCGCGCCAGGTCTGGCACGGACTTCGCCGGATGGCGGCGAAACGCGGGCTTCCGGAGGCGGTTTGGCGCGGGTCTCAGTTTCTGGCTGAAGTCGGCTGGCGCGAATTCGCGCACCATCTGCTTTATCATTTTCCGCACACGCCCGCTGAACCGCTGCGGGCGGAATTCAAGCGATTTGCCTGGCGCAAAGACGCTGCCCGGCTGAAGGCATGGCGGGAGGGCCGCACCGGGTATCCGATCGTCGACGCCGGAATGCGCGAGCTTTGGACGACCGGCTGGATGCATAATCGCGTGCGGATGGTGGTCGCGTCGTTTCTCGCGAAGGACTTGCTGACCGACTGGCAGGAAGGCGCGCGCTGGTTCTGGGACACATTGGTGGATGCCGACCTCGCGCAAAACACTCTCGGGTGGCAGTGGACCGCAGGTTGCGGTGCGGATGCCGCGCCCTATTTCCGCGTTTTCAATCCCGTCAGCCAGGGCGAGAAATTCGACCCGCACGGCGGCTACGTGCGCAAATGGTGTCCTGAACTCGCGAGGTTGCCTGACGAATGGGTGCGCAAACCGTGGCAAGCGCCGCCGGAAATTCTCTCCCGGGCCGGGTTGCGGCTGAACCGGGATTATCCCGAGCCTATCGTCAGCCATGCGATCGCCCGGGAAGTGGCGCTTGAAGCGTTTTCCAGAATCAAATTACTTGACGCCGGCTCGCCACTCGTGACACCATCGAGCCGCTGAAGCCCCAACCATGAAACGCATCGCCTTCCTGCTCCTGACCCTGCTGTATCCGGCGGCAGACCCCGCTCTCGCGGCCGACCTCTCCAGGCCCAATATCCTCATTATTGTGGGGGATGATATGGGCTACGCTGACGTCGGAATCCACGGCTGCAAGGATATCCCGACGCCGGCCATCGATCGCCTCGCCGCTTCAGGCGTCCGGTTTACCAGCGGCTACGTCAGCGGCCCCTATTGTTCGCCGAGCCGCGCCGGTTTGCTCACCGGCCGCTACCAGACCCGCTTCGGCCACGAATTCAACCCGGGCGGCCGCAATACCGGACTGCCTCTGAGTGAAACCACCCTCGCCAATCACCTTAAGGCCGTCGGTTATGTGACCGGCCTGGTCGGCAAATGGCACCTCGGGTCGCAGGAAACCATGCATCCGCTCAAACGCGGGTTCGATGAGTTCTTCGGCTTCCTGGGCGGCGCGCACAGCTACTTCCAGGCCGACGGCATCCTGCGTGGCACCCAACAGGTCAAAGACCTGGATTACACCACGGACGCCTTCGGCCGCGAGGCGACCGCGTTCATCGAACGGCATAGAAACCAGCCCTGGTTTCTTTACCTGGCTTTCAACGCCGTCCACACTCCGATGAATGCCACCGATGATCGCCTGGCGAAATTTCCCCAGGCGGCCGACCCCCAGCGCCGCGCCTACAACGCCATGATGCTGGCCATGGATGAAGCCATCGACCGTGTGCTCCGCAAACTCACCGACTGCGGCCTGGATCGAAACACGCTCGTCGCTTTCATCAGCGACAACGGTGGCCCCACGATGCCAGGAACCACCATCAACGCATCCCGGAACACTCCCCTCCGCGGCAGCAAACGCACCACCCTCGAAGGCGGCATCCGCGTCCCCTTTATCCTCTCCTGGCCCGGCCACATCAAAGCCGGGGTCTACGACCAGCCGGTCATCCAACTCGACCTACACACCACCGCCCTGGCCGCCGCCGCCGTCGACCCCAAAGCCGACTGGAAACTCGAAGGTGTCAACCTCCTCCCTTTCCTCAGCGGCGAGAAGACCGGCCACCCGCACGACGCGCTCTTCTGGCGTTTCGGACAGCAGATGGCCGTCCGCTCAGGCGACTTCAAACTGGTCCGCTATGACCTGAACGCCGACACCCGCACCGGCCGCAACAAGCAGGGGGTCACCCCGCCCAGACTCTACAACCTGCGCGCCGATATCGGGGAAACCAGGGACCTTGCCGCCGAACTGCCGGACAAAGTGGCGGAACTCCAGGCCAGGTGGAACGCCTGGAACGCCTCGAATGTTGAGCCGCTTTGGGGAGGCTGACCTGGCGCAGGCGGAGCGGCTGTTCAGTGACAAATTGGTGCAGCGGGCCAACGATTATGGCGGACGTCCCTGGAAAGATCTGCGAGGTGGCAGCCCGATCGACGAGCGGCGGTTGGCGCCGCAGTAACGAGGTTCAGGTGAGGATACGGGTCATAACACATCCATGCTTGAGCCCGCGGCTCGCAATCGGGCAGCACGGATAGATGCCGTGCAGTCAGTTATTATGAGCAGTGAGCTTGGCCCTTTAGGATCTGGATGCTCACAAACCCAGTTTGCCCACAGCCGCCCTGGTCCTGGCGGGATCGTAACCGAACCACCCGTCGACGATTTTTCCGTCCCGGCCAATGACGTAAGTCATCGGGTCACCCCCCAAATCGGGCAGGGCCAGATACTGGTTCATCGCCGCCCTCCCCGCTGGTGAAACGTCGAGAATAATCGGAAACGTCACGTGGTTTTCTTTGAGATAATCCTGGGCGATCTTGCGGCTATCCGCCACGTTCACTCCCAAAACGACCAATCCTTTGTCGTGATACTTCTCGTAAAGCTCCTGGAGACTCCTTGTCTCCTCGCGGCAAGCCGGTCAGCCACACCGCCACTTGTTAAGCCAGACAATCTGGCCCCGGAAACTGGACAGCTTGAGCTTGCCCCCGTTTAGCGCGGCCAATTCGAAGTCCGGCGCAGTCGTGCCGGGTTTCAAAAGACTCTCTTGGATGTCAGGCATCTTCCACTCTTTCCAGTCCTGAGGCGGAGACCAGGCAAAGCGATCGTTGGAGATTTCCGCATCCACCACCACGTCCGACCACGATTCCTCCCAAATAGCTTCCTGATCCATCACCCGGAGGATCTGCGTCAACTTGCGCGGCAACCGATCCTTCCTCGCCACCCACAGCTCCCAACAACGCTGGTGTTTCATGATGCTCACCTCGATCCCATCACACAACTCACCACCGAGGGTGTTGGTGCCAAGACTCTTCACGCCGTCAATGTAGGCCTGGAGCGAATCGGTGTACCCGTGAAAGGTGCTCGGATCAATGATGGTCATCAGTCCCATATTGCCAAAGACCTCGTGCCCAATGGAGTGCCTCCCCACTGGCGTCCGTGTCTTCATGAAGTACTTTTTCTGGTACTTTTCGTATTCCTCGGCATATTTGCCGCTCTTTTCCCATCCGTAGCGGAACTTGCCCCCCGGCCAGTAAATCCAGAAGTAATCCCCATCCCCGACCAGGAGGCCGCCGGGTTGCTTCTGGCCTGGGCGTGTCATCTCGACTCGGGCGTAATTGGGCTTCTTGAGCCAGATATGATAGGTGCTAGTGGTTACAAATCGTCCGACAGTCTTCCACCGGGTCTCTCCGCTCCACGACAAGGTCGTCGCCTTGCGCATGGCCTGGATCATCTCCTCGTAGAGCCGGTGCGCCGCCGGGTCGTCCTGAAACTGAACCGCAGCCTCAGCCGTATTGGTTTGCTGGGGCCAGGCACGAAGGACACAGAAGCAGAGCGCCGCCGCCACACCAACCCTGATCCAGTTGGCTTTTATGCTGCCCTGGCCTGAGCCCGGAGATGCGCTTTCACGCCAGACCATAATTGAACCTGCGCTTCCTGATTGAACTTCGGGCAGCAGAATACAATGTGGCCGATCTGTCAAGCGCCAACCCTTGGCCCGGGAAAAGTGGCTTGCACTGAGGCTCTGGTTTCTGTTGGAGCTGTTACGTCCAAAGGCGCAGTCCAATCAGGCCCCACCAGCCGTGATAAACCGCCGCCGCCGCCATCGTCAATGCGACCAGGAACGAATACCAGTAAGCCGCGCGTTTCATGGGTGTGTGCCGCTCGCGCCACACGACATACAGACTTGCGGCAGCCGTCAGCGGAAATCCCAGGCTTACCAACCAGAGGCTTACCGTTTGAAAGTTCGGAGTGCCTACGCTGGCATCGTCAATATATCTGCCCGACAGAAAACCGCGAAATCCGCTGCCGAGCAACACCGCAAACGCTACGAGCAGGACGACGCTGACCAGCGGCAGGAGACGCACCGATAATGGCCCGGGATTGCGGGATTTGCCCAGCCAACGCCTCACCATCCAAATCGGAGCCATGACCAACGAGCTCACGACCACCGCACACACCAGGGCTATGCCAGCCATCTGCGCCCAGTATTCCAGCGCCGGAATTCGCTCGTAGGTGTCCAAGCGGCATTGAATCAAGGTGTGTCCATCCGTGTCGGGCAGCAAGGCGATGGTGGCCAAAGAAGCATTCTCATCGCGATACAACCGTTCCGTCACCGGGAGTACGCGATGCTTGTAGAATCCGTGAAGACTAACCGAAAACCCGTTTGAGGTGACGGTGAGTGTGCGGGCATTCAGCCACCGGTTTATGCCTTGGGACCACTGCATCATGGGGGTGATGTTCTGGTAATAGCCGGCATAATGCTGCTTGAGTTGGTCGGGCACTCGCACCACCGGCGGCAGCGGCGGCGGAGTTAACCGGGCTCGCAAATAGTCACGCACCAGGCTGGCAATCCGCCACGCGGCAATGGAACTTCCGGAATTGATCATCACCACGTAGCCGCAGCCCTGGCCGGGCAAATATCCCATCTGCGTGATATCGCCCATCACGGCCCCGTTGTGGCCGTGAAACACAAAAGGACCGTGGATGTATTCGTAATTGAACAAACCGTATTGAACCACGCGGCCCAATTTGACCGCCGGGGTTGTCTCTCCCCGTTCCATGCGCTCGATGGATGCAGCCTGCAACACTTGCGTGCCGTCGAGACTGCCGCGTTGAAGCAGGAAGCGAAGATAATTCACCATGTCGCGCGCTGACGCGTTCAGCCCGGCGGTCGGCCGCAGGCCGACATGCCAGTAGGGATAGGGCGTGACCCCATCGGGCCGATACAATTTGCTCAGCCGCCGTTGCACCTCAGGTGTATAAACGTAACTTGCGCCGTCCATGTGCAGCGGATGGAAGATGTGTTTCTGGACATAATCTTCAAAACGCTCGCCGGAAGCTTTTTCAATCACCGCCGCCACGACGCCCGGACCGGAATTGCAGTAAGCCAGGCGGGTGCCCGGTGGCCAGCGGCACACGCGCGACGACGCCCCATAAGCCAGTGCGGCGTTCAAGGTCATCGCCGGGTCGTTGAGCGCATACTCACGCAGGTGCATGTCGTCGAAGCCGGACGTGTGTTCCATCAAGTGCACAAGCCGCACGGGATTGGTAACTTCCCACGGATTCACAAACGCCACGTCGGGCACCCATTGCCGTACGGTGTCGGTCAACTTGAGCTTGCCGGCCTCCTGCAATTGCAGTGCGGCCAGTGCGACAAACCCCTTGGAAACCGAGCCGAGTCGGAAAAGCGTGTCCGGCGTCACCGGCAGATCGGCGGCCACGTCAGCCTTGCCGATGCCGGCCAGCCACTCGACCTGGTTGCTCGTGACGATGGCGATGGCCGCGCCCGGCGTTTTAGTTTCCTTGAGGATTGATTCTATCGCCTTTCGGAGCTCCGAAATGGAATGGGGTCCGCTGTTGGTCTCTACCCCCAACGCCGGCAACACGCTCAAGCCCATCAGCAAGCACGCTGACAGCAGGCCGTTCTTCATGCTCGGTTTCGTGCTGTAAATAGTTCGCTATTTTGGACCGGCCCGGCCCGATCACGTTCCGTCCTGTTTCTGCGCGGATGAACTGTTTTACCAAAGCGGAAGGGAAATGAACCGGGCTATGGGTGAACCCCTTTTGCGCCGTGGTTGCCGAGGCTCTGGCGGTCGCTAGGGTCGTAGGAACGAGACAATGGTCCGCCAGTGGGTTGCGTTATCGCCGGGGGTTTCGGTTGTGGGGTTGGCGCCGGTGCCGCCCCAAAGAGTCGGATTAAATGCGGCCGGCGTTTTGCAGAAATTGATGTGGCCGTCTCCCCATAGCACATTCACGCCGAAAGGATTTTTGCCCGAGGTATGGGCCAGCGTGCCCCAGGTATAAATCAAATCGGTCATCATCGAGCGTTTCGCGCTCAACTGCGTCTGCTTGTTGGCTACTTGCGTCCAGCCCAGGCTCGCTTCATCCCCGCGGATCGAGAGCACATCCGTTTGCGGGAAATAGGTGTAGGTCGTATTCACCTGGCCGTCGACGGAGTACATCGGCCACGGAACGGTGGGACTTTCAAAATACTTCTTCTCAAAAACAACTCTTAGTCCGGGCGCGTGTCTGAGGCTGGGACAGTAGTAGATCAGTGGAGCCCGCAGATAATTCCCGACGTAAAGAAGCCCCAGATTCACCGCCGCTTCCGAACGAGCGGGCTGCCCCATTTTCCCCGGATCCCAAAAGAGCAAATACCCGCGCCACGGATTGGAGCCCGGAATGCGGTCCGGATCAAACTCCGGCGGCGGAAGCTTATCCTGGTTGTCGTGAGCATACAGGAATGCGGCCAGGCCCATCTGGCGCAGGTTATTCAAGCAACTGGTCTGCTTGCCCTTCTCTTTCATGCGGGACAGCGCGGGAAGGAGCATCGCTGCCAAAATCGCAATAATAGCGATAACGACCAGGAGCTCGATTAACGTGAAGGCTCTTGCCTGCGCGCAGGTGACACTTCCGGGCGATCCCTTTTTCGGGAAGCCCGGCTTGAGAACCACAGGGATCACATCATGAAAATAGTCCGGCCACGCCGCAACTCAAGCTAAATGCATGCATTAGAAAAAGTTCAAGTACAACCGATGCAGGCGAAGGGGTGCCGCGAGCGATCAAATGCGCGTTCTCAACGGCGAAATGTCTTTGCGGGAACCAAATGGCTTTCTAAGCTCGACAGCGTTGAAAGGTAGCGGGCACGTAGAAGACCGTCCCGAAAAGGAAGGTTGCCTGAGCGGCAACTGGAGAATTACGGCTGCATTTGTCACTCTGCTCCTGACCGGTCACGTCGTGGCCCAGACTGCTCCCACCATCATCCTCCAGCCGATCAGTCAAACGGTAATCAGCGGAGGCCGCACCACCCTGACAGTCGTGGCCTCCGGCCCCGGCCCCTTCACTTACCAGTGGCGCTGTAATGGGACCAACGTTCCGCGCGTTATTACCACGGTTGCCGGCGGTGGCTGTGGTGATGGCGGTGTGGCGACCAATGCGGTCCTCTTTATGCCTCGCGCGCTGGCCACCGACGCAAACGGCCGGTTGTTCATTGCTGACTGGTACAATAATCGGGTTCGCCGCCTCGACACCAATGGCGCCATCACCACCGTGGCAGGAAATGGTTTGCTCGCCAGCACGTTCCGTGGGGCTTATTCCGGTGACGGCGGCCCGGCTACCAATGCCAGCCTGTATCTACCGGCAGGCGTCGCGGTAAGCGGTGATGGGACGGTGTTCATCGCGGATAGCTATAACCATCGCGTGCGGAAGGTAGATACGAATGGGATCATCACCACCGTCGCGGGCAACGGGGCAACTGTCCATTTCGGCTCGATTTATTACGGCACCTACTCCGGTGATGGCGGCCCGGCGGTCGACGCGGGGTTGAACCGGCCCGCGGGAGTGGCCCTGGATTCCGAGGGGAACCTCTTTATCGCTGATAACTACAATGATCGCATCCGAAAGGTAGATGCAAACGGAATCATCACCACCATAGCCGGCAACGGAAACTCCGGTTATTCAGGTGACCGCGGATGGGCGACCAATGCCAGCCTCAGCAGCCCCGTCGGTGTGGCTGTGGATTCTGCCGGCGCCATATTCATCCTGGACGAGGGCAACAACCGCATTCGCCGGATCACCAACGGCATCATCACTAGCCTTGCAGCCAGTGCCAGCGTCTCCAGCATGGTTGGCTTTTGCCTGGATGCGCTCGGCAACTTCGTCGTCGCGGACGAGAGCGGCGAGCGGGTATGGCGCGTTGCCACCAATGGTGCCACGACCCTCGTCGCCGGCAAGAGCACCTACGGTTTTTCTGGCGATGGCGGTGCCGCTACCAACGCGACGTTTAGCGGGCCGTCCGGCGTTGCCCTCGACGGCGCTGGGAACCTGTTCATCGCCGATGCCGGTAACAACCGGATCCGCAAAGTGACGCCCGACGGCTTGATTAGTACCGTGGCGGGCACCGGGTTCGGATCTTTCGGGGGCGATGGCGGTCCAGCCACCAAAGCTACCTTGGCGACTCCCTTCGGCCTGGCGTTTGACTCCCTGGGTAATCTGTTCATTGCGGAAAGCCGAAACGACCGCGTCCGAAAGGTCAGCCCGGACGGCCTCATTACCACCGTAGCCGGCAACACCAATTCCGGATACTCCGGCGACGGTGTTGCCGCTACCAATACCAGCCTGTATTCGCCCGCAGGTGTGGCCGTGGACCCTGCCGGCAACCTGTTCATTGCGGACGTCAACAATCACCGCATCCGCCAGGTGAATACCAACGGGATCATCGCCACGGTGGCTGGCACCGGGTTCGGCAGTGTGCCGGTGAGCGGCCAACCGGCAACGAACGCGCCATTGGATTTTCCCGACGACGTGGCGCTGGATGCCGGCGGCAACCTGTTGATCGCGGATGGCAACATCAACCGGGTCTTCCGGGTAGACACCAACGGCATTCTTACGACGATTGCCGGCAACGCCGGCCGCGGTTACTCCGGCGATGGCGACGCGGCCACCAATTCCACTCTATACAACCCGGTCGGCATTGCTCTGGATGGCACCGGCAATGTGCTCATTGCGGACTACTTCAACAACCGGATCCGCAGCGTGGACACCAATGGCATCATCGGCACTGTCGCCGGCGTTGGCCCCAGTCCGCCAGATCTCGGAACCTACGGCGGCGACGACGGTCCGGCGACGTCCGCCAACTTGTGGGGACCTGCCAGGGTGCTGGTGGATCGCGAGGGCAACCTGTTCATTTCCGATTCCGAAAACCAACGTATTCGTAAGGTCGATACCAACGGCATCATCACTACCGTAGTAGGCGACGGCAACCTCGGATATGCCAACAATAACGCGCCAACTAACGCCAGCATCTGCTACCCCGGTGGCCTGGCCATGGACCCCCAGGGTAACCTGTTCTTTGCTGATTCCGGCAACCATCGCGTGCGCATGCTGCCGGCTCCCGGCCCCAACCTGGCTCTGAACAATGTCACGCTCGCCAATGCCTGCGATTATGATGTGATAATCATGAACGCCTATGGCAGTGTCACCAGCTACGTGGCCACTGTCACCGTAGCGCTGCCTCGGCTGCAAGCTTGCCTAAACCCTGACGGCACGGTGAGCTTGTTCATGTCTGCCGCTCCCGGAGCTTTCTACAGCCTCCAAACTACAACCAGCCTCGCCGAACCGGTCACCTGGCAAACCGTATCCACCCACCCCGCCGAGGCCACCGGTAAATGGACCTTCACCGACACCCACGCCGCCCTCCAGGCCCGCTTCTATCGCGCCACTGCGCCCTGATCCTCAATGATGGATCTAGAATACCCCGCGTACCGAACGACGACGGATGAAAACGGCCGTTTCATTTTCCCGCAAGTTCCCACCGGCAGCCTGGACATCGTTGTCTGGCGCAAATCGACCGCTTCGGAGAGCAGTTTCGGTTCTCACGTGCAAACAGTCGAAATCCAGCCTGGAGAGACCCGCCAGGTAGAGGTCGTGGTGCCGTCCATCCGCCAAACCGCAAGTTCAGGAGGAAAATGAACCAGGCTAGGGGTGAACCCCTTTTGCCCCGTTTGTGTGAGGGCGCGACCGGGTTAATCGTGGACGCCGCGGGAAGGTTTTGGCCAGGCGAATGAGTTGCGCCACTTTGCGGATCTTTTCCGCAAACGGTTCGCGCGCCAGTTTCTGTCGCATTTCGGCGTTCATGGCTTCGGCAGTTTCAGTTTATGCCGTTGCAGGATATGTTCCAAGCGGCTTTGGTCCAGGTCGGCCTGCTGGAGTAACTGCTCAATGCGCGCCTTGTCCTTGGCGCGGCCCACGCGGGCGGCGATGGCCACAATGTGTTCGGCCCGGAAAACTTTGGCGGGGACGCCTTCATAATCAATGCGCTCGGCCTCGCGCACTGCTTCCTCGGTCAAACCGCTGGCGGCGAGGAATTGCACAGGGAATCCACGCACCAACAGGTGTTCGCGTTCGACTTCCCAGCCCTGTGCCTGCAGGTGCGCGTAAATGGCGGGAATGCCCGAAGCCAGGCCATTATCCTTCGGGATGAAAAAAATGTCGGCGTCGTAGGTGGTGAACGGTTCGACGTAGTAAATCGCCGCGAGCGCGCCGCCGAGCGCCCAGTCCTTAATCAGCCCCGCGGTCACCAAATCGTTCGCCGCGCGCAGGACGTCGGCTAAGGGCAAACTATCGGATGGCTCATTGCGTGCCATGCCGGAGAATTATCAGATTCACACCTTTGCGTAAACTTCCGCGTCTCAACGGTTCAACTCGCCTCCGCCCCCGCCGCAACCGCACTGCCGAATCTGAGCAATCTATTCGTTTGCCGAGCTCGCGGTCGTTCATCCTCCCGAGCAGTCTATCCAGCCCGGGAGTCTAGCGACGTTATGTGTGAGCCCCTTTTTCCTTTTGCTGTTTTCATGAGCGGGGTGATGTTTCGCCCCGCTCCGAGGCTGGCCGAAAACGGGCGTTTTCGGAAAAGGCGCCAAGGGCTTTACCCTTTTCGCCCCCGCTGGAAGGTTCACTTTGACACGCTCAGGTAAATCTCCGCTAGCCACTGGTTCAGACTATTCGGCAATCGTGAATGCCAGGCGTTGTTGCTCGGGGTCATACGCATACTTCACCAAAGAAAGATCCGACCACTCGCACGACTTGGCTGGTCTTCGGCCAACAATATACCTCCGGGTCGCAATTTCCTTCCGGCCTTCGATTACCGAGCCCTCAAAGTCATGGGCTATCAGGTATGCTTTGATCATGCCGTAATCACCGAAAGCGTACTCATCCTTCACCCAATCCACGTATTTCAGCAGTTGCTCGAGATCTGCTGTAGTTCCGGCGTCCTTCTTGATTTCGCCGACCAGGAACCTTGACTTTGTGGGCTCAAACGCGGGAATGAAGGCGTAGCCAAACAGATCCATCCTGTCCATGTAATCTATGGGTTTAAACGGGGAGGCGACCACTTGGTGGTGCAAAAACCCCCAACTGCCGAACAGCCCCTCCGTCGGAGGATCCGAATATGCCAGTTGGTACAGGAGACCCGCTTCCACTGCCATCTCGTGCCGCAGACGGTCGCCGTCGGCGCAGGCAGCGAGCATCGGCGCGACTTTCAGCCTGTAATCCGAGCTTTGAACTCGGGCGTGCAGCGCCGCGTGTTGGCTTTGCCACTCAGTTCCGAACACATGGTCCGCATCCGGCGCCAGCAACGCGTCTTGATTGAGCTTGAGGAGAGCGTCCTTAAAGGCCTGGTTTTCGTTGTCGTCAAGCTTAATAAACGAGACTTTCCAGAAGGCCCGAAGCGTCCGGAAGGCTGAAGGGTTCGAGGCCAACATGTCATCCATGTCGAGCCCACGCCGGAAGAAGTGCGGAGATGGCCGGAATGCGCATATCCATCGCTGATTCGCGCTCAGGATCCCTTCGTCCCAGAGCAATTCCGCCTTCACAGCGTCATAGGTGAAGGCCTGAGGAGTGCAGGCGTCCTTGAAATTCAGAAACTTGCAGTCGCCGCCGAGGTTCACCAACTGGCCGATGCCGTAGATCTTCCGATCAATGAAGAAATATATGTTGTCCCCGGCCTTCATCGTCACGTAGTCGGCGAACGTGGCTTCATGGTGTTTCAGCCACTGGCGGTTGGGTTGAGACAGCACGGTCCCGTAAACTCCAGCCCTCATATAGAGTCGGAGGGATTCCAGGTTATCCAGGTTCATCAGGTACCCAGCCATCGGAGCTTGATCAGTTGGTTACCACCACTTCGTTCACATGGCCTCGCTTCGAGCCGTTACAGTTGATGGCGCGGCGAGCGCGCACGGTATTGATAGTGAAGTTCCCGTACAATCTACGGACGAAAACGATGTCGGAGTTGGAAAGCATGAAACGAACACCGCGCCGGGCGAGGTCTGCGCAAAGTGCGGCAAGTTCGCGCTGCTCCTCCTGCCCGAAATCCTCTTTGGTGTACGATGTGAAGCTCGCGGTTCGGGAAACGGGTACGTACGGGGGATCGATATAGACGAAATCACCGGGGCGAGCCTCGTTCATGGTATCGCGGAAGTCTTGCGTGGCCAACTGCACGTCGCGCAGGGCGGCGCTCGTCGCAAGAATGTTTGCGCGGTCGTAGAGTGCAGGGTTCGTGTGTGAGCCAATTGGCACGTTGAACTCCCCACGGCCGTTGACGCGGTACAGGCCATTAAAACAGGTTTTGTTGAGGAAAATCATCCGTGCGGCGCGTTCCACGATCTGGGTGAGCGGAAGGTGGTGCTGGCTGCGGACAAAGTAGTAATAGCCCTCCCGGTCGGCACGGTACCGCTCGAGGTGGGCGTCAAGTTGGCGCATGAGTTCCTCTGGGAAATCACGGACAGCCGCGTAAACGTTGACGAGCTCCGAATTATTATCGCGAAGAAAGGCGCGCATTCCAGGGAATCGCTGCTTCAGGTGAAAAAACACCGCCCCGCCGCCCACAAACGGCTCGAGGTAGCGGTCGATGGACTCTGGGAGAAACCGGTCGAATTGTGCGAGCAATTGCCCCTTTCCGCCGGCCCACTTGAGAAACGGCTGCGCCTCGCTGTTGGGCCGTGTTGGGACTGACGTCTCCCCGCTCCGCCTTTTCTTGGCGGTTCGGGGCGGACTCACGCTGGATGGCTCAGACATTATCAATCGGATCGTCCAGAACGCGGTCGAATGATCAAGACGATTCTCGCCGAACGTGCGATCGGTTGTCCTCGCCGCCATTCATAAAGCGCTGGAGGATGCCAGGGTAAGCGAGCGGTTGGTGCCCCATGCGGACAACGGCGAGATTGGCCTGTTCATTGTCGCGAACGCTGCAGCTCCAAAAAATGCGTCCCAAGAAATCGATCTGTCGCTGATGGAAGGGTGCGAATCAGTGGCCCGGCGGTCTCAACTCAAAACAACGACGGCGGCGGCTCCACAAATCGCTTGGCCGATTCAACTTCGTAGGTGGCCTGGCATTTCGGACACCAAAGATAATATTCGTAATAGAAGCCGCGATTCCGTCTAGCGCGCGGCTCCTGCTTGACGACCGGTGCGGAACACTTCCGGCACGGATCGCCCTCCTGCATATCGGGCTGGACGCCTTCGGATTCCGGTTTGTTTTCGTAACCTTCGTCGATCGGAAGATTGGCCTCTCGCAGCGCGGCCATCGCAAGTTGATCGCAACGTTCGTTTTCCGGAAGGCCCGCGTGACCTTTCACCCAGCGAAATTCCACCTGATGCTTTTCGCAGAGACCCAGCAGCCGTTCCCAAAGTTCGCAATTGGGCACGCGCTCCGTTTTGCTGTGCCGCCACTGCTTCCGTTTCCAGGACTCGACCCAGCCCTTGGTCATCGCGTTCACCAGATACTCCGAATCGCTGTAGAGCGTGACCTTGGAGGTCTGCTTCAACAATTCCAGTCCGGCGATGGCGGCGAAAATCTCCATCCGGTTGTTGGTGGTCTTCCGAAACCCGCCACTGACTTCGGCGCGTTTCTTGGGATGCCTCAACACCACGCCATAACCGCCCGGCCCGGGATTCGGTTCGCATCCCCCGTCGGTGTACATCTCGATTTCGGGGTCTGTAATAGGCACCAGGTTGAGCTAACGTGTTCCCTGCTGCTAGAACTCAAAATGTTCGATTCCATTCGATGGAACTCAGGACTTGCTTTACTTCCAGGTCGAGTTCTCGTTCAGAAATCTCTTTAGCCAGTTTCAGCGCGCTGAGAGAAACCTTGAAGTTCCTGCTTGCCCAGTCAAAGAGCTTGTGCAGAACATCTTTGCCGCAAACGGCAGACATCCTTCCCTGCCGCGTCCTCCAAATGCCATCTAGTCGTTCCAGCGCCTTTTTGTTCGCCCCGGGAAATCCAATCTTTCGGTCCTCCTCAAAGAACTCGGCGGCCATCCCGTTCAAAACATCTAGACGAAGAGATTCCGCGATCTCGTCAAGCTTAGCTTCCACGTCAGCAACCTTAGGGATCGGGATTTCCGGTGCTGCATCTCTGGCAATTATTCGATGAATTGCTGAAGGTGCGAGCAGGTAATTCTCAATTTCTTTTCGTTTCCAGATGTGCAGTTGTATACCCTCTGTCTTTGCTACTTCCAACCGCTTCTGAATTGCTGCCGGGGTCTTGTAGTCCGAATCGAGGATGCAGTATGGCGTGATTGTACTTTTGGCAGCATCGCGCAGAAGGATCGAAAAACCGCGGGCGCGCTCCCATCCGTTCCAGCCACCGATCGCCTTGTGTGGAATCGTGTCGATGGGGGTCGCGCTTTCTGGGAACAAGGTGTTCTGAAAACGCTTGAGAAAATCCATATCATCCCCTTCCAACATTACGAATCTGCCCGCAACTCCAAGCCTGGCAAGCTGGATGTTCTGAATGCTGCCGATGCTGCTTAGTAAGCTTTGAACTTCGGGTTGCGAGCCTGCAAAGTGTGAACGGGATTTCTTGCGGTCAATGACTAGCACTTCGTCAGGCTCGACCTCAGCCATTATTTCAACGGAGTGAGTGGCAATGATCGTTTGATGATGTCGTGTACGAAGTAGGCGGATCAACCGCCTCTGCAGGTCCGCGTGCATATAGACGTCAGGCTCGTCAAGAATGACGCTTTTTGATGCCGATGCGTAGGTCAGAAACCACATTGTCTGCAACCACATTTGCAGGCCGTGTCCCATCCATCCAATCTCAGCAATAAAATCAGAGTCGCGTACAAACAGTGAGAGCCCGGTTTCAGTGTACGAAAGCTGTTTAGCTTCTACAGGATCAAGAGCAAGATCGTGCCACGTAGCCTCGGCTAATTCCTTAAAAGCCGCAAACCTATCACGCATCAAATAGAGCTGGTTTCTAAAATGGAGCGAAGTCCGGGTTGATGAAACATTCTGACGGACATACCCATCTACTAGCAGCAATTCCTCGCGTAGCAGCGGTCCTATTTGAGGCAAAATACTGACCTGTGGCAAATCAAGCTTGAATGCTCCTCCCTTGCTTTGGATCACCTCTTTCTGATGGTCTTTTATGATCCCAACGACCTGAAACTCTGGGCCGATAAAGACTTCCACTGTTTCTCCTGTTTGGAAATGTGCAGTGATGTGTGCTGGCGGTTCTCCGAGACGATAAAACACGGCTTCGCTGCTGAATTCCGCCTTGTCAACGGCTGGGAACACGCCCCGCTCGCGCCGAGGACGATCAAGCCACCTTGGCAGCGGATGATAGGTCAGTCCCTTGTAGCGATTCGTGACCATGCTCACGAGGCGCAGGGCCTCTACTACGGTTGATTTGCCAGCGTTGTTTTTGCCGACCAAGATCGTGGTCGGGCGCAAGGGAACGGTATGACGATCAAATCCCCGGAAATTCTTAATTACCAGTTGAGTAATCATTCGCGTCGGCGTTGGATTAAGAATTCTTTGGCGGCCAAAGTTTTTCCACCCGCAATCGTCTCGCAATTACTTCCGCCGAGACGCCGAATTTTGGCACGATGCGCGTGGCGATGTAGTCGAGCGCGGCCTCGTCGGCAGCCAACCAGTCGGAATAGCCGGCGGCTTGCGCGGATTGGATCGCGGTTTGAAAGGCTTGGCGCAACGGTTCGGGCGGCACCAGCAGGCGTCCGGCGAATTCGTAGGCCTGCCATTCCACCCAGCCGTATTCGACTTCGGGTATGGCGGAGATGTAATCGAACCATGCGGCGGCAGTGGCGTGTTGCAGCCCCGCATAGATTTCGCGGTGCAGAACGAAATGGCCGATTTCGTGGGCGACGGAGAACCGCAGGCGGTATTCGAGCCGCGGACTCATGAAGGCTCGTTTGTCCACGAGGATGGATTTCAGATCGCCCATGAGCAGCGCGTCAATGTCGAGTTGCTCGCGCAGGCCATTCTCAGGCACGAGGTCGAGATGCAAATCGAATTCGGCGAGGTCGAGGATTTTGACAGGCAGTTCGCGGCCTGCCGGATGCGCGGCGCGCAAGCGGTCGGCTTCCTGCCAGATACGTTCTTTGGGATTGTATGGCGCTTTGAATTTATGCGGGTCGTTCAAGGTCGGTTCGCACTTCTGATCAACTCCACGAGTTTTTCCAGGTCCTCACGTGAGGGTTTCTGACCGGAAATCGTGCGGAAGAAAACCGGCATTTGGGCGACGAGCTTTTCGTCTTTCAGGATGTAATCGGGGATGCGCCCGGAATCCACGGCGGCGTAGTCGAAGAACCTGAGCCAATCGTCCGAGCCTTGTTTGAGGCCGAGTTGCCTGGCCCAGGTCCGAAGCGTGTCTTCGTCGCGCGGCGGAGCGAGGACTTCGCGCTCGATCTTGCTCCAGTTGCTGGGGTCATATCCGTTTTGGAGACAGAATTCGCGCAGGCCCAGGCGCTGGCGTGCCCGGATCTGTTTTATGAATTCGCCGAACATAGGTTTGCATTCATATTGTGGTAACAACATTACCACGGATCGCTTCGGAGCACAAGCGGAAATCGACCGCAAATTGATCGCCTGCAGATCATTGTGACATCCTTTTCCAGGAAGAAGGGTCGCGGCTCGGGGTCGGAACGAGCCGTCGTTGTCGGCTGCCACCCGGTTAATGTTGGCCCTTCATTACTCGGAAGTTTCACTTCAGCGCGCCCAGGTCAATGGCCTTCGAGGCGCCTTGCAGATCAAGGAATTCCTTTGGCCCGGAAGAAGCGCCGATTGATGGGTGGCGACACGGTGTCGGTGAAATCAAGCTGCATCGCGCTGTTCGTCATCAGGGGGGCCCACGTTTGGAAATCGTCCGAGTATTCAATCAGATAAGTCGTGCGCTCGCTACAGGTGATGCGCGACTTGAAAATGTTTCCGGGCAGCAGTTGGGTTCGGGAAAAACCGATGCTGAACGGCGGCGTGAAATCAATCGTCTCGTTCCAGCGGGCGATGCCGCTCGAGTCAGTCAAGCCGGCGCCGGTGAAGCTGCCCACGGCGAACACGTCATCGCCCCGAATCACGAGATCGGTCCCCCGCACAATGGCGGAATCCGCAAAAAATCCGCTGCCCAGCGCTTCCCATTTGGCGCCGTCCCAGCGAGCGATGCTGCTGGCGTTGATGCCGCTGATGTTGGTGAAACGTCCGCAGCAATACAGTTTGCCGTCACCGCCGAAAGCCAGGGCCCGGATGTCCGCCGTGCTCGTGCCGGTCGCGCCGCTACCCAGGCCGGACCAGTTCGCGCCGTCCCATTTGGCGATGCCGCGAACGGTCGTGGTCCCGGCGTTGGCGAACGAGCCGCCGACGTACACATCGGTGCCGTTGATGGCGATGGCGTACACGGTCCCGTTCAGGCCGTTGGCCGAACCACTGCCGAGTGAGGTCCAGTTGAACCCGTTCCACACTGCGATCCGGTTGGCGGTCACCCCGCCCGCGCTGGTAAACGTCCCGCCGATGTAAACATTATTGCCGGAGGCGGCGATGGCGTTGACCGTGCCGCTGGCGTTGACGCCCGAACCGAGGTTATACCAATTGAGGCCATCCCACATGGCGATGTGGTTGACGGTGATGAGGTAAGGCGGGTCGGTCACGTTGGTGAAGCTTCCGCCGGCATAAACGGCGGTCGGCGTGGCCGCCAACACACTGACGCTGGCGTCGAAGCCGAAGCCCATATTCCACCAGTTTGCGCCGTCCCAACGCGCGATGTTCCTGACATCGATCCCGCCGACGTTGGTGAATGTGCCCCCAACAAAGACATCGGTGCCCCTGCCCGCGATCGCCAGCACGCGGTTCGCGCTGCTGGTGCCGCCCATGGTTCCGCCGCCAACCGTATTCCAGCTCGTTCCATCCCAGCGCGCGATGCGGTTGGCCAGAGTCTTCCCCGCCGCGGTGAACAGTCCGCCGACATAAATACCGTCGTCCGCCTGGCCGATGCAGGCTACGTTGATGGGCGGAGTGGCGAATCCATTGGCTGGTTTTTCGCCCAGCGGATAAAAATTGCTGCCATCATAACGCGCGACGTGATTGGCGATGACGTCGCCGGCCTGATTGAACCCCCCGGCTATGTAGAGCGAGCCGTCTTTGACCAACATGCGGCTAGGATCGTCGTTCAGCGGATACTGAAAAACGCCGTCGGTCGTCGGCCAGGTTGTCCACGAGACGCCGTCCCATTTGGCCAGGGCGTACGCTTTAACGCCTCCGACATTGGTAAACCCGCCGCCAACGTAAATGTCCGAGCCGAGAATGCCGATGCAGCTCACGCCGCCTCTGCAACCGGAGCCCAATGCCGACCAGGACGCGCCGTCCCATTTGGCGATGCCGTTGGCCGATGCACCCCCGGCGGCGCTGAAGTCTCCGCCCACATACAGATCGTTCCCCTGAAAGGCAAGCGCCATAACACTGTTGTTCGCGCCGTTGGCCGGACCAGTGCCCAGCGACGACCAACTGGATCCATCCCACCTGGCGATGTTGGCAGCGGCGACGGTGCCTGCGTTGGTGAAAACCCCGCCGGCATAGAGCAGGCCGTTGTGCAACTCGAGAACATACACGTACGAGCTTAGACCGCCGTCATATCCGATGCCCCCGCCCATCGAATACCAGTTCGTGCCGTCGTAGCGCGCGACATTCGTATTGAGCACGCCGCCCGCGTTGGCGAAGGAACCGCCGACGTAGAGGTTTGTTCCGTCGGAAACCAATGCCAGCGCGGCGCCGGCGAAGCCGATGCTCGACCAATCCGTTCCATTCCACTTTGCGAGACCCGGCGACGATAGGCCGCCGGCCCGGGAAAAAACGCCCGCCACGTAAATGTCGCCGCGCAGAAAACCGATATCGTAAATGACACAGCTTCCGCCCGTCAGTTCGCCCATCGCGGTGCTCCAGTTGGTGCCGTCGAAGATGTCCACGCCGGTGTTCGTGGCCAGCAGCCCCCCCGTGCTGACGGCGTAGCCGCCGGCGTAGAGCTTGTCCCCGTTGAACCGGAGCGCAAAAACGCGATTGGTCGTGCCGGGCAGGCCGAACTGCCTGTCCCAGTGACTGTCTCCGGGCGCGGCGGACAGCAAACCCGCGCAGCAAAGTGCCAGGCAAAGGATAAACAGGCGTGAGCCAGTGGCTTTGAGATCAAGAAATGTCGCTTTAGCCCAGTGCGAATTCATGCCGCGTATTTTTCTGGGCTGCGCGCCTGAAGGCAAGTTCGTTTGGAATTTCAGAAGAGGATTGCGCAGGGTGATAAGAGCTCAAGAATTGTTTTATACTGGACGTCATAAATGCTTGCGCCGCGTGAGGGCACGCGGGCCGTCCCTTGTAGGCCGCGTGCCCTCACGCGGCGCGACTTATGTCGGTGCGTATAGCCTTCACACTTCTCACTCCACAAATGCCGGGGCTTTGAACGGGTTAGCAGTTCGGACCCGGGGTGGAAGCAGGGAACTTCGTTCTGACCCCGAGAAGGCCGCGGTTTGGAAATGAGGGCGGGCCTATGGGGAGCGAAGGCGATAAAACCTGGTTCCAGCTGAGGCTGGGAGAGACACTTCGCTGCGGTTGCTCCAAACGACGGGCGTGTTGGTGACGTCCACCCAGCCTGGCGTCGCAAGGTCGGTCTGTTGCTGCAGGACAAAGTTGTTCACGGGTGGGACAGACCAGGAGAGCAGCACGTTTTGCGGGTTAGACAAAGCCACGTGCAGTTGCGGAACAAGCAGATACACCACGAGCCCTTCGACACCACAAGCCGCACAGAGATAGTTACCGGAGAGGGCAACATCACGGGCGGAGGAAGGGGTCGCAGCAACGCAGAAAGGGTCGGCGGGGTTTGAAACATCATAAACCGTAAGCAACCCGTAGACGGGCAAAAATACGAAGTTGCCAGCCACCACAATCCTCGAGCCCAAAGCCCGGCCTGAGACGTTGCCCAGAGGGACCACATTTGTGGGATTCGAAATGTCGTAAATCCACAGCCGCATTGTCTGGCCAGAGCCACCGATGTAGGCGCGGTCGCCTGAGATTGCGATGGAGACCCAGTTCATGGTGTCAGAGGGGGGGATCGAGACTCGTTGCACTAAAAATGGGTTGGCAGGGTCCGAGATGTTGAAGCTTAGAAGCGAGCTCTGGTTGGTCCCCTCAAAGAAGGTGCCGACGACATAGGCATAATCACCGGACACAGCCACCCCGTTAGGGCGATAAAGGTTGGTGGAACCCAGACCGACGGGATTGGTGGGATCGGAGACGTCGTAAATCATCAGGCCTCCATACTCATTCAGCAAGAACGCTCGGTTCCCAGCCAGGGTTTTTAGACGAAGAGTGATATTTGTGGCGGCTCCCAGATAGGCAGGGCTGCTTGGGTTGGCGACGTCATAAATCTTCATCCCTGAATCATCCAGGAAGGCTCGATTATTAGTCACTATGACCAGCGTCGCAACGCCCGGGGTGGTGCTGACGCGGAACGGGTTTGTCGGGTCGGAAATATCGTAGATGCAGAGGCCGGTCCCGTAGGTGTCATTGGCGAGAAAGGCGTAGTTTCCGTCGACGGCTACTCCGCGCGCGAAAGTGGAATAGTTGGTCGTCTTCCCAACCGTGACCAGAGAGAATTGTGCCTGAGCGATGTCAGTGAGGCTCAGACAAGACAAGGCCACCACCGCGATGGCGAACTTCGGAGTAAGTTTCATGGTGCCTGAATGCGCGACCAGCCCTGCGCGAGGATTGTGAATGATGCGGGGTGGGAGTCAACACTGCATTAGCTCAATAGAGTAACCCCTCACTAAAGGGTGGGGCCGCCTCGCCGGGCCGGCCGTTCTTGGCATCTACGAAATCACCGCTGGGCCAGCGTCGGCCTGGCCGTAACGTTATGGTTGTGAAAATACCGGGTCCCGACCCCACAGCCGATTACACCACTTTCAACAACACCTCAGGGTGTCTCGCGGCAATCTTCAGCAGCACCTTCGCCGGCCCAGTTGGCGTCCGCCGTCCCTGCTCCCAGTTCTGCAACGTATCGGCACTGATGCCCAAAATCGCCGCAAACTTCGGCTGCGACAAACCCAGCTTGCCACGCACCCGCACAATGTCCGACTCCGGATTCACGTGAAACACTCGGCCAGGCTTCAACTGCCCGCGTTTGATCAGGTTTGCCTCGCGCAGGCTCTGCTTCAATTGTCCAAAAAGGTCTTTCTTCATAATCCGAACTCTTCCCCCAGTCAGGACGCAGAGCCAGCGCGAGCTGTAGTTTCGCATACTCATTGTCATCCATCAGCTTTCCGACCAACCGCGTAAACGTCGGCGTCTCGATAAATTCCACACACAGCACCATACGCCAATGGCGTATATACTGTCAATTCCCCTTTTATACTCAGCCTCAAGTGCGGCTCGCGGCACGACGGCGAGCCTTGCAGGTGTACACTCGCTTGACGATGGGCGACCTCTGCCGCAGTATCGGCAGCGAAATCTGCGGGGCCTAACATGAGCGATTTCTACATCTTGCTCGGCGATCAGGAGAGCGGACCTTTTGAGTTGCGCGAGCTGGAGGAGATGATCCGGCGGGGCGAAATTCCGGCTGATACGCTCTATGCCAGGCCTGGCATGGGTGCGTGGGAGCCGGTGTGCAAAGTTATTCCATCCGGCGTGAAGGCGGGGCCGCGATCGGTTGCAGTTGCGGCGGATAGAAGGGGAGAGGGTGGACCTGGCCAGGAGGATTTTCCATTCGCCTACGCGGATGGTGGCTTTGAGAAGCTGATGCGAGAGTTTGCGCAGCTTTCGAGCTACGCGGAAGTGGACAGGTGGGATGCAAAGGCAAAGGAGGAGATTAAGAAGATCGTGGCGGGGCTGCGGGGGTTAGACCATGCGATCGCGAAAGGATCGACGGCCCTGGCCCAAGCGAGGCGGGAATTCGAGGAAAGGTCGTTTCTGAAGCGGGCCTTCGGCAGCCACTATCGGGAGGAGGCGATTGCGGCCCAGCTTTCAAGTCTGAGGCAGAGAAAGACTCGGCTTCTCCAGATGGCAGCACAATTGCAGGAGGCGGTGGATTTCACGCCGAACACGTCGGCGGAGAAAGAGCTGTTGGTTAAAGAACTAAGGCATCGGAAGAAGGAACTGCAGGCGGAACGGCGAGAGGCGACGGCGGCGATGGCCTCTATCCGGCAACAGGCGCGTGTGCAGAGTGTTCATGCGGGGAAGAACTGGATTGGGCTGTATGACTCGGAACTGGCGGCAGGTCAGCGCCGGGGAATCCGATATGCCAAGGAGGCGGCGTTGCGTCCGCACGAAGATACGAAAGCTGCGATTGATCGACAGCTCATCAAAATTGAGAAGGACCTGCTGTGGGTGGAGAGGTTTGAGTAGCGCTTGGCGTCGGGCTGCGGAGTTGGCCTCGAGCCGAGTTGACCTTAGGCTGAACCTGACAGCGAAATGTTTCTGAAAATACTCGGTTCCGACCCCTTTTCCTTGTCGTTCACAGGGACGGAGAGCGCCGCGTAGAATCGGAGATCGAAGCCACCCAACAATCATCTTTACTTTATTGACGTTCACATTTACACGCTGCGAAGAACAGAACGAACTCCCATGAAACCTTTCCGCTTTTGGTTTTCCCTTTCATTCTTCGTCCTTGCTTGCTCTTTCCCGGTGTTCGGTCAAGCGCTGGGGGATGCGCTCAACGCACCGGATCTCACCTGGAGCACCAGCGGGACATACGGTGTTTCGGGTTGGTCCGCCGAGACCTCGAATACGCACGACGGCTCCTCGGCCGCGATGAGCGGCACCATTATGGGCTCAGGCAGCTCGATTCTGGAGACCACGCTCAACGGGCCAGGAACATTGACATTTTGGTGGAGCAGCCCCTCTTACATGAACACCCTCTCGTTCACTTCGAGTAACACCGCGCTATCTTTGATGTCGCAATCAAACTGGCAGCAACAAACGGTCTATCTCGGAAGCGGCTCGCAAAACGTCAGGTGGACCTACGCCAAGGGACCCGCATTAGATACCATTTCCAGGGGTTATCTGGATGAAGTCAGCTACACTCCGGGAGCCGTGGGGCCGATCATTTCCTTGCAACCGAGATCCCAATCGCAAGTCGCCGGTTTCCCTGTAACCTTCAGAGTGGCGCCCGGCGGCACGCCACCCTTGAGCTATCAATGGCGATTCAATACAGAGGAGATTCCCGGTGCAACGACCTCTTCCTACACCGTGACCAATGTCGATTCTTCAACCGTGGGCGCCTACACTGTTTTGATCACCAACAACGTCGCTTTGCTGTCGAGCTCAAACGCCGTGCTCGAGCTGGGAGAACTCACGGCCTGGGGATCGTCTCTTTTGGACGCGACAGCGGTCCCGTCCGGGGCGACCAATTTACTGGCCATCGATGCCGGGGACTACGACGGGCTGATGCTCCGCAGCGACGGGACCGTAGCCGCATGGGGCAAGAACACTCTCGGGGAGACAACGTGTCCGGACGGCTTGACCAACCTCATCGCTATTGCCGCCGGCAGTTGGCACTGTCTCGCTCTGAAAGCGGATGGGACTGTCGTTGGCTGGGGAGACAACCGTTACGGCCAAACCAATGTGCCGGCAGGTTTAAGCGATGTGGTGGCGATTGCGGGCGGGGCATCGCACAGCCTGGCGTTGCTGGCCGACGGCACGGTGGCGGCCTGGGGAGGCAATCCGTATAATGCGTATAGTGAGACAAATGTTCCCCCCGGGCTAAGCAATGTCATCGGCATCGCCGCGAACTCGTACAGCCTGGCGCTGACAGCCGATGGCACGGTCACAGGCTGGGGAGGCGGTCCTCGTGTTCCAGCCAATCTCAGCAACGTTGTGGCGATTGCCGCTGGCGATTCGCACGCGCTGGCGTTGCTCGCCGACGGCACCGTGGCAGCCTGGGGCCAAAACTATGCAGGGCAAACGAACGTCCCCGTCGGGCTGACAAATGTGGTCGCGGTCGCGGCGGGCGCCGCCCATAGTCTGGCTCTCGGTGCCGACGGCAAGGTGGCGGGTTGGGGGATGCACCTCAATGACCCTGGAAATCCAATCGCCCCACCGCGACTGACCAACGCAGTCGCCATTGCCGCTGGCACCGACCACGACCTGGCTTTGGTCGGCCGGCCGTCACAGCTTCTCCACGCGTCGATCACCGCCGTCTCGGTATCGGCCGATGCATTGAACCTGTCGATTGCTTCCCGCAGCGGGCGGGTGTATGCGCTGCAATCCGCCGATTCACTCAGCGCTCCCAATTGGACGACAGTCCGGCTGCTCGCCGGAAATGGCGCGGCACTGACCCTCACCCAGCAAACCGCCGGCCCGCAACGCTTTTACCGAGTGCTGCGTTGGTAACCCGAACGGGCGCTTCCAGGATCGAGCGTGAAGTCCTGCCCCCGCCGCCAATTCCTCAAGCACCATAAGTTTCGCGCATTGCGAGCTCGCATCCAGGGTAGTATAAGGGCAGCACACGTTGTTATGACGAGGCAACTCTTCGGGTCGGGACTGTCTCTGCGGCACTTCGTTTCCGGACCATGCGGGCGATGGCGTTTCGCGCTCCACGCGCGCGCCGCAGCGTGGCTTGGTTTGGCAGGCGCGACTCTGGGGCTGTCCGTCCTGGCCGCCAGTGCGCCGTCAGGCCAAATCGTGAGCTGGGGAGCGGTGACTTTGCCGTATCTACCGCCCGGAAAGGTGTTCACTAATATTGCGGCCGCCGAGAACCACAGCCTGGGCATTCTGAATGACGGCACAGTCCTGGCCTGGGGATGCAACGACGGCGGACAGGCGGCGGTGCCCGGCGGATTGAGTAACGTGGTCGCCGTGGCTGCCGGTTCGAGTTATACCGTGGATACTTTCGGCCATAGCCTGGCGCTCCGGAGCAATGGAACCGTTGTCGCCTGGGGCTACAATTTCGTCGGTCAAACCAGCGTGCCGCCGGCATTGAGCAATGTGGTGGCGATTGCCGCCGGACAGGAGCTGAGCCTGGCGTTGAAGAACGACGGCACGGTGACGGGCTGGGGCAAAGTAGCGGTGCCTTCCGGCCTGAGCAACGTGGTTGCGCTCGCGGCCGGCGGCGGAGCCGGGGCCGGCGGCGGCGGCGTCACTTACAGCGGTGGCCATTGCCTGGCGTTGTTGAATGATGGCACCGTGTTTGCCTGGGGACCGAATTCCTATGGCCAGACCAATGTGCCACCCGACTTGAACAATGTTATGGCGGTGAGCGCCGGAGGCAGTCACAGCCTGGCCCTCAAGAATGATGGGACGGTTGTCGCCTGGGGCAATAACGGCAACGGCCAAACCAATGTACCTTCAGGCCTGACCGGCGCGATCGCCATCGCCGCTGGGCAGGCGCACAGCCTTGCGTTGAAGCGTGACGGCACCGTGGTCGCCTGGGGCAGCAACAGCAACGGTCAGACCGATGTGCCGGCGGGCTTAGGCGATGTAATCGCCATTGCTGCCGGCCTGGCGCACAGTGTGGCTCGCCTGAGCGACGGACGGCTCGTGGCCTGGGGCGCCAACTCACTGGGTCAGGCGAACGTGCCTGGCGCACTGAACGACATCGTGAGCGCAGCCGCAGGCGGAAACTTCACCCTCGCGCTGAGAAGTGACGGCACCGTGGCGGGTTGGGGGAGGCTGGCAACACCGGCGGACCTGAGCCGGGTGACGGCCCTGGCCGCAGGTTCGTTCCACGCGTTGGCGCTGACGGCTGATGGTCTCGTGACCGCGTGGGGACTCAACTCGACGCATCAAACCAATGTGCCGGCAGGGCTGAGCAACGTGATCGCCATTGCGGCGGGTTCGTTCGATTACAGCGATGGCTTTTGCCTGGCGCTCAAGCAGGATGGCATGGTGGTTGCCTGGGGCAGCAACAGCGGCGGCCAGACCAATGTCCCGGCAGGCCTGGGAAATATCAGCGCCGTTTCCGCGGGCGGCGCGCACGTCTTGGCACTCAAGCAAGATGGCACAGTAGCGGCCTGGGGAGGCAACAGTAGTGGGCAGACCAACGTCCCGGCCGGCCTCAGCAACGTTGTCGCCGTGGCGGCCGGCGGCACGCACAGCCTGGCCTTGAAGGCCGACGGTCTCGTGGTTGGATGGGGCGACAACGCCAGCGGGCAACGAACCCCACCAGCGGGTTTGACCAATGTGCTGGCGATTGCGGCGGGCAAGCACCACAGCCTCGCTCTGAAGACCGATGGCACGATGGTGGCCTGGGGTGGTAATGACGAAGGCCAGTCCAATGTGCCGCCAGGCTTGAGCAACGTCGTGGTCGCGCTGGCCGGGGGCAGCGCGGATTGGAGCAACTCTCGCTACCGCAGCTACAGTTTGGCGGTTCCGGTCCAACTGCAATTCGGTGGCTTACGCCTGAGCAATGGTGTTCCGGCCGTTACCTTCCGCACCTTTGCCGGGCAGCAGTATTCAGCGCAATACTCTTCGAACCCAGGTTCCAACTGGACCGACCTTCCAGGCGGCCCGATCTCGGGCAACGGCCAGGATGCAACCATTTCGGACCCGCAGGCCCCTGGCACCGCTCTGAGGTTCTATCGTCTCAAGCAACTTTAGCTCGCGCGAATCCGGTCATCCGGAGAGGCTAACTTCGTGAGCCCAGGTCCCACCGGTATATCAGCAGGATTGAGCCAGAGCAGGACCGACGTATGAGCCAAGGTAAGATTCCCGCGAGTCTTCAATTGGCGGACCTTGAAAGCATTGCGCAACTGGAAAAGCGGGTGAAGCTGCAGAGAGTGGAAAGGGGAAGGAGCGTGAGACGGTGAGGCCGTTGGCTCGTTGGTTACTGCCGGCAGATCGTTCTGGCGGCTTGATCCGCTCTCGCTCGCTCATTCGAGCGGAAAATTCAGTGCCGCCTCCAAAGCCGGATCGCGGCCCGCGAGACCATCGGAAAGTGACGGGAGCGCCGGTAGATTGGGGCTGAGCGAGGGCGAATTTCCGTCCCTCCGTTGGAACCACTTGGTCGAGTAGCGCACCACCAGCCTGGAATGCGGCAGCTCGAATAGGCGCACGTCTCCGTAGGAATTAGGCTTGCCGCCGGTCGGCTCGCCGACCAGGAGCGCGCCGAACCGTTGCTCCAAGTCCAAGGCGGCCCACATTCCGGAAGAACATGTGCCGCGGCCAATCAAGGCATAGAGATGCCTCCTGGCGCTCAAGGCGGGGCGCGTCTTCAAGCCCTCCAACAGCGGCATCACCACAGTGGAGTCGCCACCGCCGTTGCCCCGCAAGTCCACGATCACCCGCTGGACCGGTTGTGTGTCTGCGACGGCAAACATGCTTTGGACAACACTCGCAAACGGATTGCCGGGCAGGTCCCCGCATTCATTGTACTGGAGATAGAGCGTCCGGGCTTCAGGCCAATGCTCATACCAGTAAGGCGCCTCCGCGGATTTGCTCGCGGCTTTGCGGGGGACCGCCCGTGCGTCCCAAATCGCGATCCGGTTGGTCCGTGCAGGATCAGCGTCGGGCGCAACACTCAGTTCAAACGGTTGGCCGTTGGGTTTCTCAAGTCGCAACCGCAGGCGGCCATCCGCATCGGCGATCCGCAAATATTGGAGCAACTCGACCTTGCGCAGGAAGACCGGGCTCTCGCCCAGGAGGTTGGCGGTGTTCTCGTGAGGAACGTATGCCGCCAGGGCCTCCTGAACTTGCCGTGGTTTGCGCGAGCCGAGCCGGATCACGCGGGCACCAACCGCTTCCTGATACTCAGGACGTGCCGAGGCAACCGCCAGCCCGTCGGAAAACCAGTAGAACCCGAGCGGATACTCGTGAAACGCGAGCGCCCCGCCCGGCCAATCCACGCGCGTGTGCGACACGCCTAAGCCGGCCACCTGGCGCATTAACTTCAGCACGATCTCAGTGTCAGACAATTGCGGTACTTCCGCGCTAAGACGATCAACGTCACGCTGGAATCTCTTCGACGAGGCGATTTGGGAGAACCGTATGTGCCTGGCGGGAAGTTCCTTGGCGAAATAATCCAGGTCCTCCTTCCAGCGCTGCTCGCGTGAGCTTGGGGCGGCGGAGCTCGCGGCATTTGTATCTGCCGCATTCGCCATCGCCAACGCGCCGAGCAGGATGGCCGCGACGCATCTCAATCTGGACCTCTTTTTCATGTTTAGCGTCGTAATAGTTTGGCTGATTTTCTGGATGATGTCCCGGCTTATTTCGTGATCCGGATTCAAACAGTTACCGCGCGTTTGTGAAAATAGTGGGTTCTGGCCCAGAGGAGGTTCCCCAGTGAATAGAATGCAGGTCTGACCCCGCGAGCGGTAGCCGGACGGGCCGAACGGCATTCAATCCGGTGGGTGCCGTCCACCCGCCAAACTGCAAGTTCAGAAGGAAAATGAAGCAGGGCTCTGGGTGAACCCCTTTTGCGGAACCAACGCCACAAAGCGTGCGCTACCCCCGAACGGGGGTCGCAGAAATTGTGACTTTCCAGCAGAGATCACAGTAGAGGCTCGCCCCTTTTCCCGTGTTCATGGCGACGACAGTCCAGGTCGTCCGTAGCTCTTCTTCAGCCTGTAAAAGTGCTCGCAGTGTTCGTGACGCGACGACATGAGCGTTGCTGGGGAGGAAGAACTCATTACCAACAGCTGTGGAGTACTCACCCCGGCTGGGGCGTGGTCGGCGCGCGGACTGAAGTCCGCGCGCCGGATGCTCGGTCCTGGACCTTAGAATTTGGGCTTTGAGCTTGGGACTTCTGCGACCGTGGACCGTGCACCATGCACTGTGCAAACTGCGGCGGGCAACAGCGGGCTCCCGGTGGATCGGCCATCGAGTGCATCATCGCGAGCCAACCTATGGTTCAAATCTTGCGACTCCCTGGAAATCTTTCAGGTCCAGCGGGTAATCCTACACCTCGTCCGCCGCCGCGCTGTGAAGAATGGGGCCCACCGGCCGCTCACGCTCTTTTCTGGCTCAATGTTGCCGGAGCCGGTAAAAGGCGGCCGGTTCAGGGCTGCCCGCATTTGTCCAGCCTAGTTGGCCGTTGGGAGGGGACAATACGGTATTGAGCACGGACCAGGATGAAAGGTTCGTCGACCGGAGCAGGTCGTAGTAAATACCCGAAGTGGCTGCAGATTGAATCGAGACCCCGCCCCCGCCGAGGGTTATAGACAAGATTTTGGGTGGCAAAGGCAGTGGGCTGAGCATGTAAGCGCATCCGCCCGTGTCCGGGCCTCCGCCGCCATACTGGATGGTGCCAAAAAGGCTGCCCTCCCTCCCTGCCAAGAGCCCATTTGGCGTAGTAAAGTCACTTACGGAGACGGAGGTTGCGAGGACGTGCAGGACGGCATAGCCGCTGCCGTCCTTCATCAGCCTGAATACCGTGCCGGAATTGATGTCGCCATAGCAGGCGGTGGTACCATACAACGCGCCGTCGGTGCCCTCTACGAGCTCCGAGTTCGGCACCTGCGCGTCCGTTGCGATTCTCTGAAAGCTCAACAGGACCGAGTAGTTTCCCCCGTACTCATCCATCTTAAAGACCGTGCCCACCGTCCCCGCGCCGCCGCGGGCGGTGACGCCATACAGCATGCCGTCGCTGGCCTGCAACAAACCCGCTGAAGGCTGGCTTCCGTCACCGGCACTGCCGAACACATGGGGTAGCCAGTAGAGACCATCGGGTTCGAGCCGGAAAACGACACCCGGTTGTTTTGTGCCGCCGCCGAAGGTGGCAGTTCCGAAAAGTGTGCCGGTTCTGGTTTGGAGAAGGCGTCCCTTCGGCTGTTGGCCATCATCAGGGCCGCCAGTGAAGGCATGAACCACGGAGTATCCAGTGCCAGCCGGATTCACTCTGTAGATGGTTCCACGCGTGGTGCTGTCTCCGGAATCTGTCATTCCGTAGATCCCACCGTCCCGACCTTCGATGAGTGCTCCGGAAGGAATCTTCCCATCGCTGCCACCTGCGAACTCGTGAAGAACTTGAAATCCGGTTCCGCTCGGGCTGATCTTGAATACCGTGCCATAATTTGATCGCCCGCCCGAATACGTGGTGCCGAACAGTGTCCCATTGCTGCTCACCAGGAGCGTGCTCCAGGGCGTCATTCCATCGGTTCCCACGAAACTCTTCAGAGTGCGGTAGCCTGAGCCGTCAGACCGGAGGACGAAGACCGTACCCATATTCGATACGCCTCCGGCCGCTGTGACTCCGTAGAGTCCACCGTCTTTGCCTTCTGCCAGTCCCCCGCCCGGCACTCCCGCGTCCGGCAACTGAAACAGCTTTAGGACGGTGAAATTAGTCTGCGCCTGAACGAAAAGGGGTTGCAGAGCACAGCAAAGATGGACGAGGAGTGCGAGTCGAGCCACGGACCTTGCCTTGCTGCCTGAGATGAACTGAGGCTGGTGGGGGATGTATGCCTTACTGGAAAAGTTCATAGTGTCGTTGGATTGGGTTTTGCTGAGCGGTACGCGGAGAACACATGAGGGGCAGTTTATGAACCTGAAGGGTCTGGTAAAGCAAAATCTCTGAGCACCCCTTATGCGCCCACGGAACGCTAACGAATTAGAACTCCTCTCGCTCCTGGTTCATGATTACGAGGAGAACAAATTCCCCATCGATAAACCTGACCCGATCGCCGCGATTCGCTTCCGGATGGAGCAATAGGGACCTGGACCAAAAGACCTGATCCCATCGTCAGGCAGCCGAGGGCGAGTAACAAAACCTTACCTTGTCAGCTTACCCCTCATTGGTCAGTGTATGAGCCATGGCAGTACTGCCGGGTAATCCAGAGACTGCGCCGCTTGACGAGTTCGCTCCGCCCTCCAGCTATCGTTTCGAACCGGAATTACAGGAGACACCGCCGCGGCACGTGCCCCCGGAATTTCGCAACTCGCCATATTTCGCCCGCCAGCGCAAGACGAGCGTGGGACTCATCGTGGGCGGCCTTTTGTGCGTCGCTTTTGGACAGTTGCCGATCCTCAGGGAATGGGGATTGTACGTTCTGCCGTTGGCGTACCTGAGCTGGATCGGCTGCGGTCTGCTGGTGCTTGGTGCGGGCGCCTGGCTCTCCAGCAAGACCCGCCGCGGGCCGCTGCAATATGTGGAGGAAGGGATCCCGGTTGTGGCGCGCATTCGCGACCTGGTGCTGCGGCCGACGGCCGTGGTCAATGGGCAGGTCTCGACCTACGCATTTTCGGCCGTGCTCGAGTACCGGGATCCGGCGACAGGGGCACTGGTGGCAAAACCAGTTGATTCCCGCAGTTTCTCGGCCTCGGCGAAAGACAAGTACCGGACCTCGTACCGGGTTGGTGACTATGTCACCGCCGTGTATCTCAAGTCCAATCCTGCCAAAACGCTGCGGCTGTACGGATTTTTCGAGCTAAGGCCCGACCTCGGCCTCTTGCGCACCGAGGCCGCCCGCCCGCCAAGCCTGCTCAAAACCGCGTTGGGCGTGAGCGCGGTGTTTGGATTTTTCTTCATTCTACTCTGGAACGTTTACGCCTTCTCGAAGTACGAACCGCTGGAAATGACGTTCACCCAGGCGGCGGCGCCGGTGGGGGTAGGCGGTGTGGTATTGGGTGGCGGTCTGCTGACCTGGCTGGGCCTGCGCCAGGCCCGCGCACGGCGCGAGTTGGCCGCCAGAAACGAAAGAGCCATGGCTGCGGGCGAAGCGGTCGAACTCGAGGCGCGTAAACACGGCCTGTTTGGGGCGCATGGTCTACTGCTGACGCTGGTCATCGGGTCAGGGGCGCTCCTGCTGGGTGGCTTAACGGTCCTTTGCTGGTGTTACACCGCCAACGCTTTGCTGGACACATCGAAGCCGGAGTTCCGCCCCGTGCAAATTGTGGAATTCTGGAGCACCACCCACAGCTTTCTCTTTCGCGAATACCAAATCGAATACCGTTTGCAGGGCGAAACCAAGACCCGGAAGCTCCTTTCCACCCCAGCCCACATGCGCCAATTCCGAATGAGAGAGGGCGTGGCCGAGGTCCATGCCGGCCGGTTCGGCTGGCCCTGGGTAAAGACCATTGCGCCGGTTCATGCCTCCGGACCCGATCAAAACTGAACCGATATTAGCAGGCAGGCAGCGGATGCATTGCTCTACGCGCGTAAAGACGGGTTCGGGTGAGCATTCGCGTTCAGCGCGTGCCGGTAATTTTCGCTTACCAGTAGCGGATCACAGGCGGTGAGTCCTGGTCAGCACAAAAGCCAGTATCGGCAAGCCGACCAGGATGAACCAGCCCAGGAAGGCCACGAATGCTCCCGGGGTTTGCACATTCACATACCCCGTTTTGTAGTAACCGGTAAGACTACCGATTTCCTGCGGAAACCAAATGAACGCCAGCGGCAAGAGCAGTGTCAGCGACCATTCCCAGTAGCTCAAGCCTCCAACGCTTGTAGCCACAATGGCGTAAACCACCGCAATCACGAGGCTCAGTATTCTTCCCCAGGTCAGTTGCATAGAATCCTGGAACCGGCATGCCACCGGCTTCCAACCGATCAGACAACCATGCGGCCCGATACTCACGGTTTGACTGATACGACGTCCATTTCCGGGTCCAGATGTGCTGAGCGCCAGGCGGGTGAACTGGACGCACCGACATAAGTCGCGCCGCGTGAGGGCACGCGGCCTACAAGGGACTGTAGGTCGCGTGCCCTCACGCGGCGCAGGCATTTCGCGCCTTCGTCTGACTTCGGCGCCGCCTGGAGTTGAGAGTTGGGGAACAACAACATGATGGCGAAGCGTAGATGGCCGATGGCCGAACCGTTGTTTCATTCTCAAAAGCGTCGCTGCTCATCTTTTTTGGCGACTTTTGCTCGTCGGGGGCTCTTTAATGGTAAATGACTATGAGGCCAGACATAACTGAGAGTGCCCTGGTTGTTCCCCTCGCCGCGCTGCTCTGCCTGGCGATAGCGGGGTGCGCCACGGGTTCAAACACCAACCCAAAGAAGTCTCACCCACGGACCTTTTCGAGCTTCGATGTGCCCAGCGGCCGCCCGGCACAAAGTGGATTCCCGGTCGGGAACCTTAATTTCCAGAACGTGGAACTGACGCAGGTGCTGGCGGTTTACCAGGAGATCTCCCAACGCACGGTGGTTCGCCCCACCACGCTGCCGGCGCCGACGATTTCCTTGCGCAACCAGACTCCCCTAAGCCGAGTGGAGGCTTTGCAGCTACTGGATACCGTTTTGGCAGAGAACGGCATTGCGATGGTCCTCGCCGGGGATACCGCCGTCAAAGGGGTGCCCGTTGCCCAAGCCTCCCAGGAATCGCCGCCCGAGATTTCTCTGCCCTGGCGGTCGCTTCCCGAATCCGGCTCGTTCATGATGAGGACCGTGCAATTGAAGAGGCTCCGGCCTTCCGAGCTCGTTCCCGTGCTCATCCCGTTCAGCAAAGCGCCTGGCGCCGTCCTGCCCATCGACAGCCGCGGCCAGCTCATTCTGCGTGACTATTCCTCGAATATCCGAAAGATGCTGAAGCTGGTGGAAGACCTGGAAAAGAAGGCCTCCAGGTAGCCCGCCGAACTGCTGACTACTACTACCTGCTGCCACTTCCGCATGCTCTCGATCAGCACGGTAAGTGGCAAGGCCCGAATCACCGGTTGGAATACGTCGGGAAAGCGCGCGGCGGAAAAGAACACGCCGGAGCACATTATCATAGGGAGGCTGACCAGGTTCACCGGACCGGCTGCGGTCTCGGTCGTTTGCCCCCGGGAACACAGCAGCAACCCGATTCCTGCCACGTGTCGGTCCTCAGGACCGACCCCACACGGATGACACCGAGACGAGCCAATGAGCCTGTTATTATATCATTTTTCCTTCGACGAGGATTTTGGGCCCGGCAAGCACGGAGGTCACAAAGTGGTCGTGCTCCGCCTTGCGTTTCACAAATTCCTCCGGTGTCATCAGATGGGGATTGATCTCGCGTCCGACGCGCTGGCCGACGCCGGAGAGCAGGCTTGTCAGCTTCCGCGCAGGATTTCAGCTTTGACGCGTGAAGAAACAATGTCCACGAGGTTTGTCATACTGTGTGGTTAAACCATACAGTTGTTCGGTTATACCAGTCAATCCCTCTCCATTTCCACCTGAGCATGCAGGTCCGCCCGCGTGAAATCGGGCGCGCGGGCGACTTGCTTGCTCTCTCCGCCCCCTACTGCCACCGGAACAGCCGCAGAGCGACGAGGAAACAGAGCACTCCCCACAAGAGCATCACGAGGACCTGGCCCGCAACGGCCACGAGACCCGCGCCGTCGAGCATCACCGTGCGCAGGCTTTCGATCAGCGCGGTAAGAGGCAAAGCCCGGATCACCGGTTGGAACACGTCGGGAAAGCGCGCGGCGGAAAAAAACACACCGGAGCACACGATCATCGGCAGGCTGACAAGGTTTACCAGGCCGGCCGCGGTCTGGGTCGTTTGCGCGCGGGAACCCAGCAGCAGCCCGATCCCGGCGAAAACCAAGGAGCCCAAAATGCCGAGCGCGAGAATCAGCAGCAGCGAACCGCGAATCGGGACGCCGAATACCCAGCGCGCAAACACGAGCAACAACGGCAGTTCGATAATCAGGAACAGGCCTCGAACCAGCACGAACGAGAGCAAGAAATCTGAACGCGACATGGGGGTGGCGATCATGCGCTTGATCAGCTTTCGCACCCGCATATCGACCACCACAAAGCCTACGCCCCAGAGGCCGCCGGACATGAGATTGAACCCGAGCAGTCCGGGGATCAGGAAATCGATGTAGCGCGACCCGGGCTCGGTCACCAGCCGGTCCTTCACCGGCGTGGCATCGACCCGCCCATCGGCGCGCTGCAGCGCATCATCCACGACAGCCCGCGCCAGTCGGCTTTCGGGCCGGGCCGGGTCAAATTGATACGTTCGGGGCCGGCCCGCTTCAACGACCAGCGAAACCTTGCCTGCGCGCAATGCTTCGCGAGCGTCCTGCGCGCTGAGCCAACGAACGTGCACCGATGGGGTTCCGGCCAGCGCTTTGCGCCAGGCCTCGGTTCCGGGTGCTGCCACCACCGCCACGTCTACCGGCTCGGGCGGCCGATTGCGGAACGCGGTTCCGAGCACCAGCGCGAGCAGCAACGGGAAGCCGTAGGTCCAAAACAAGGCCGCCGGCTCCCGAACGAAGATCCGGAAGCGCATCAAGGACAATTGCCCTAACGGGTGCTGGCGCTCGGTGGTGCGTTTTATTTCCGGTTGCATCTTACATGCCAGGCGCAGGCTCAGACCTTATCATTGAGCATTGAGTATCGAGCATTTGTCATTGTTCATTGTGGTTTTCGGGCTTTGGAAGTCGCTACCGACGAGGTTCGTTGGGTGTCATGATGAGGCCGAGTAAGCGTGTTTTCCTTTTGCAGTGGAAGATGGAAAATGCTCGATGCTCATTAATCAATGTGCTGTTAATCAATCCCGCAGATGCCGCCCGGTGAGGTTGACGAAGACATCCTCGAGGGTCGCGTGGTGCGTGGACAGCGCCGTCAACGCACGCCCCGCCTGTTGGAGCTGGGCCAGCACCAGCGGCAGCGTTTTGTGCAACTGCTCGACCGTCAGCGAAAGGCTGTCGCCGCGGCTTTTGACCGCATGCACCCCCGGCAGAGTTCGCACGCACGCCTCGTCCACCGGCCCGTCACACGTAAACTCGATCACCTCAGTGCCTCCCAATGACTGAATGAGCTCCCACGGAGTGCCCAGTGCGATGACTTTGCCCTTGTCAATGATCGCCACGCGGTCACATAACCGCTGCGCTTCGTCCATGTAGTGCGTCGTCAGCAAGACCGTCCGTCCCTCCGACTTAAACCTCTCGATCAGACCCCAGAGCTGCCTTCGCGACTGCGGGTCCAGCCCCGTGGTAGGTTCGTCCAGGAACAGGAGCTCCGGCGCGCCGACCAGCGCGCACGCCACTGCCAGGCGCTGCTTTTGGCCACCCGATAATTTTGTGTACCAGGTCCGGCGTTTGTCCGTCAGTGAAACCAGATCCAGCAGCCGTTCGACCTCGGGCCCGGCCGCGTAGAAGGAGCGGAAAAGGCGCAACGTCTCCTCGACCGTCAGCTTGTCGGCGAGGTTCGTTTCCTGCAGTGAAATGCCGATCCTCTGGCGCAGCCGGTTCCCATCGGTCTGCCACGTGCGCCCGAGGACCTCGACGGTTCCCGCGGTGGCCTCGAGTAACCCTTCGAGGATCTCCACGGTCGTCGTCTTGCCGGCCCCGTTCGGCCCCAGCAGCCCGAAGCACTCACCCGCCCGGACCTCAAGTTCGAGCCCGTTTACGGCCCGCACGTTCCCATAGTCTTTGACCAGGGCACGGCACCGGATTGCGGGGGTTATATCCACGACGCCGCACTGGGTAGGCAGAAAAGCGCGAATTTACAAGGAACAACGGGCGCCGAAACCCGCTCGGCTCCAAATTTGGTTTCACGTCGGGACAGCGCGCGGCCGCCATGGAGCTTGTCTTCGTGATAGTTTCGGACAAGAGTGCCGCGTGAGAACGCTCGTGCTGGCAACGCTTGTCCTGCTGTCCTGGCTGCATCCCCGGCCGGCGTCGGCCACGGGTCCGTTCCTGCGGGTGGCGTCCACTGGCACCGGGACGAATCTCCTCAGAAACGGCGCCTTCGAGGCGTACTCGGGCTCCGGTTTCTCCTACTGGTCCGCCGCGCCGAACGGTTATCTGGTAGCCACCAACGGTGGCCGGCAGAGCTCGGCGGCGCTTGCCTGCGATGCGCCAGACACGACGGGCTGGCGCGGAGCGAGCCAGGCATTGACGTTGAACCGCACGGTGGCTGCGCCACTGATTCTGCGCGGCTGGAGCCGGGCGGAAGCGGTTTCGGGGGGCACCGACACCGATTACTCGCTGTATGTGGATATCATTTACCAGGACGGCACTCCCCTGTGGGGCCAGACGGCGAACTTCGCCACCGGCACACACGATTGGCAGCTGAAGCAAGTGACGATCTACCCCGAGAAACCCGTCAAAAGCCTGACCTTGTATTGTCTTTTCAGGAACCACAGCGGCCGGGTTTGGTTTGACGATGTCTGGCTGGAGGAAATCCTGGCCGGCGATGGCGCGTTCCTGTTCCAGGGGGTCTCCATGACCCTGGCGCCCCAGACCAACCCGCCGCCCCCGATCGACACGGTGCGGCAGACGGAAGACGGTCTTCGGCTGGGTTTCGCGGGGTCGCGGCTGCTTTCCGTGCAATTGGACGGGCGCGAACTGGCCACTAACACGCCGGGTGGTTTCTTGGCTCGGGATGTCGGGACCCAGTCAGATGTGTACGGGTTTGCGAACGGTTTGTGTGAGGAGCTCGGGCTATCGCTGGAAGCGGTGATAAGCACCCGAAGCAACTGCCTGGCGGTGGAGGGAAGAATCACTAACACACGTGGCGGCGACCGCGCGGTGACGTTGTTTTTTGCCCTGCCTGTTGAGGCGGCCGGATGGGCGTGGGGCGATGACATCCGCCGGAGCCGGACCATTGGCGGCTCGTCGGAGTACGCGGCGACCAGCGGCGTGGACTGTGGGGCTACGGGCACGATGTCGCTCTACCCGCTGGCTTCGATCCACGACGCGCAAAGCGGTCTCGCGCTGGGCTTGGACATGGGATGTCCCGCGGTTTACCGGCTGGTCTATCACGCCGCGACCCGGCAGTTCTTCATTGCGTATGATTTCGGGCTCGCACCCGACACGGCGGAGTTTCCCGGCAGCGCGAAATTTTCCTTCGTGATATACCGCGTGGATCCTCGCTGGGGGTTTCGGGCGGCGCTGGACAAGTTCCAGGCCCTATTCCTGGCCAGCTTCGAGGTCCGCTCGCCCCGGCAGGGGATTTGGATGCCGTTTACCGATGTCAGCACGGTGGGGGGCTGGGAGGATTTCGGGTTTCGCTATCACGAAGGCGACAACAACGTGGGGTGGGACGACCAGCACGGTGTGCTGTCTTTCCGTTACACAGAGCCAATGACGTGGTGGATGCCCATGAGCCCGGAGTTGCCCCGCACGGAGGAGGAAGCCCTGAGAGTGCGCGATGTATACGCCGGCGGCTCGCCCGGTCCTCTGCGCGACATGGCGCTGATCAGTCGCGAGGCCGCCATGCTCGATGAAACCGGCCAACCGGCGCTGCTCTTTCGCAATGAACCGTGGGCCAACGGCGCGGTGTGGAGCCTGGACCCGAACCCGCGCCTGCCCGCGGCGCCAAACGCGGCGACGGTTTACTGGAATGATGCCGCACGCGCCCGCTACGCAGCCGGGGCGGCGACAAAACTCGACGGAGAGTACCTGGATTCAATAGAGGGGTATGTCACGGCCAACCTCAACTTCGACCGGAGGCATTTCGCCTACACCACGGTGCCGCTGACTTTCACCACGGACACGCACCGGCTGGCGCTCTTCAAAGGCCTGGCGGTGCAGGAGTTCACTCGCTGGATCAGCGAGGACGTGCACCGGCTGGGGGGCCTGATGTTTGCCAACGGTCTCCCTTACCGGTTTGGTTTCCTTTGCGCCTGGCTCGACGTGATCGGGACGGAAACCGACTGGATACCCAGCGGCAATTACACCCCAGTGCCGGATTCCCAGCTCTGCCTCTGGCGCAGCCTGGCCGGACGCAAACCTTACCTGTTGCTCATGAACACTGATTACGACCTGCTGACCACCAACCTCGTCGAGCGCTATTTCCTGCGCAGCCTCGCGTACGGAATGTTCCCGTCCATGTTCAGCCATAACGCCGCGGAAAATCCCTATTGGCAGAACCCGGCCTGGTACAACCGAGATCGCCCTTTGTTCAAGAAATACATACCGCTGATCCGGGAGGTGGCGGAGGCGGGTTGGCAGCCGCTGACGGCAGCCACGTTCGATGCGGCAGGCGTGCCGCTCGAACGGTTCGGGCCGGGAACAAACTCAATCCTGTATTTCACCCTGCTCAACGACGCTTCGCAGCCCCGCGCCGGCCTCCTCAGAGTGGAGAACGATCGGGCGGCGACCTCCGGGCTCGCAACCGAACGGGTTTCCGGACGGCGGCTCGAGCGGGTCGGCGACGGATGGGAGGTCACCGTCCCCCCTCAATCCACGGCCGTGGTGAAACTGGGGCCTGGCCCCCGCTTCATCAAATCGGAAATTCCGGCGGCAGGTCGCTTGCGCGTCACCGTCGCATCGCCTTTGGAATTGCAGCAAGTGCTGGAACTGTCCGATGACCTGCACGCGTGGATTCCTCTCGCGACGAACGCTCCCAGCGCCTCGCCGTACACGTTCGAGACGGCGCTCCAGCCGGGAGTGACGCGGCAGTTCCTGCGGATCCGCTGGTAGACTGGTAAGCGAGCGGGATGTTCCGCGAAATCTGCTCGGGCTCTGAAAAGGGGTTGCGCATTACTCAGTAGATTCTCTTACGCCTAGGAAAAGACTAGTTGCGGACGAGCGCCTCCGGTGTGGTAGCCTCCCGGGCAGCAAACCGGTTGGCGATCGGAAGGTCGACGGCCGCAGAGAATCTGGTTGGGTCAAAGTTATGAAACAGATATCGCGTCGTAGTTTCTTCAAATTCGTAAGTGTATCCGCTGCGGGGCTTGGGTTGGACCCGTTTGATCTGACGGGGCTGACCCGGGCCATGGCCAACCCGGCGGGGCCAACGGTGTTGTGGCTTCAGGGCAGCGGTTGCACCGGGTGCACCATGTCGTTCCTGGATTATGTGAGCCCGACGGCCCCGACTTCAGCCGCGGATGTGCTGATTAATTACATAAATCTGGCTTATCATCCGAACCTGACGCCGGTCGCGGGCGAGCCGGCCGCCATGGTGATCGAAGAGGTGCGGCAAAGGGGGAATTACATCCTCGCACTCGAGGGCGGAATTCCCACGCGGTTCGGCGGCGGGGCGTGCTACTCCTGGACCCTCGACGGAGCGGACGTGACTCTTCAGGACGCGGTGAGGAGCCTGGGCGCGCGCGCGACGGCGATTCTGAGCATCGGAACCTGCTCGTCCTTTGGCGGCATCCCTGCAGCGCCGCCGAATCCGACTGGGGTCGTGAGCGCCCAGGCGCTTACGGGCCGCCCAACGATCAATGTGGCGGGCTGCCCGCCACACCCGAACTGGATGGTCTGGACCATTGTGCAGTTATTGCAGGGGAAGCCGATCAGTCTGGACTCGTACGGTCGGCCCAGGAGCCTCTACGGCGAGATCGTCCACGAACGATGCCCGCTGTTGGGCAGACAGGAAGCAAAAACCTTCGCCGTCTCCGGCCAGTGCCTCAAGGAGTTGGGATGCCGTGGCCCGGAGACCCGGGCCAACTGCCCCACCCTGAAGTGGAACAACGGCGTGAATTGGTGCGTCGGAGCCGGTGCGCCCTGCAATGGATGCACCAGCCCCAACTTCCCTGGCGGCCGTTTCAATCATCAACCTGCGTGATTTTATGCCTACCGTCGTAACCCTGGACCCCATCACTCGTTTGGAAGGCCACCTCAAGGTGGAAGTGGCCGTTGAAGCCGGCCACGTCGTTGACGCTCGCGCGAGCGGCACGCTCTTCCGCGGCTTTGAAACTATTCTGGCCAATCGTGACCCGTGGGACGCGCCGCACATCACCCAGCGCATCTGCGGCGTCTGCCCGATTCCCCATGGCCAGGCCGCCGTGCTCGCGTTGGATCGCGCGGCCAACAAAACCGTCCCCGCCAACGGCCGCTTGCTGCGGAACCTGGTGCTCGCCGCGAATTTCGTCCAGTCGCACCTGTTGCATTTCTATCACCTGGCGGCCCTGGACTACCTTGAAGGACCCGGTACGGCACCCTGGCAGCCGAGCTGGGCGGTGGACCGCCGTTTTGACCAGTCCACGACCGACGCGCTCGTCGGCCATTACGTTCAAGCGCTGGCCATGACGCGCAAGGCCTATGAGATGGGGGCCATTTTTGGCGGGCGCATGCCACTGGCCCCGGCCTACATTCCCGGCGGGTTCACCTGCCGGCCGCAGTCAGCCCAGATCACCCAATTCCGCGCCTACTGCAACGAGCTGCTCGCGTTCATCCAAAACGTCTACCTTCCAGACGTGGAGGCGCTGGCCTCCGTGTATCAGGATTACTTCGACATTGGCGGTGGCTACGGCAACCTGCTGGCCTTTGGAGTTTTCGAGTTGGATGCGGCTGGTTCGCAGAAGCTGTTGCGTCCGGGCCGCGCGCAAAACGGCTCGAGCAGCATCCAGGCGGTCGACACCGCCGCGATCACAGAAAAGGTCACCTACTCGTGGTACGACAATTCAACCAACAATCTCAGTCCGGTCAATGGCTCGACCGTCCCCCTGCAGCCGAAGGCCGGCGCCTACTCGTGGCTCAAGGCGCCGCGTTATGCCGGCCAGCCTTACGAGACCGGCGCGCTCGCCCGCATGTGGGTGAACGGGGATTACCGGCAAGGCATCTCGGTGATGGACCGTCACCGTGCCCGCGCGTACGAAACGCTCAAAATCGCCAACGCAATCCTGGTTTGGCTCAATCAACTGGTGCCTAATCAATCCCCTTACACGACCTATCTCACACCCAAGCAAGGCAGCGGAGTAGGCCTCACCGAGGCGCCTCGGGGCGCGCTGGGCCATTGGCTGCGGATCGTGGAGGGCAAAATCGCCCGTTACCAGATTATCACGCCCACCTGCTGGAATGCGTCGCCGGCGGACGATCTCGGCCTGCCCGGCCCGCTCGAAAAGGCGCTTCTCGGGACCCCGGTGAGCGACACCAATCAGCCCATTGAAGTGCTGCGCGTGGTCCATTCCTTTGACCCGTGCCTGTCGTGCGCAGTGCATGTAATGCGCCCGAACGCGGGCGTGCATGTGACGGGCTGGGTGCCACAAAAAGCAAATTCGGCGCCGGTCTGCGCAGTCTCATAAAGGGTCGCTGTGTGGCCTGTGACAATGGGCAGTCGTTCGCCAGGACCGGACTCAGGACCTGGCGGCGGCGTGCCTGTCGGTCTGATCGTGGGTTTGGGGAATTGTTTGATGCGCGACGACGGGGTCGGCGTGCACGCAGTTCGCCAGCTCATGGCTGATCCGCCACCCGGCACACAACTGCTGGAGGTCGGAACCGACGTCTTCGGGGCTATCTCCTGGCTGGAGGGTGCCGGCCGGGTGCTTGCCATCGACGCGATGGATGCCGCTGGCGCGCCCGGCACCCTTTACTCCTGCTCGGCTTCACAAGTCGCTCCCCCGCTCTTGCCCAAATCGCTGCATGAGCTGGGGTTGCTGGCAGTCCTTGAATTCATCCCGGAGCACTCGCGGCCTGAGATCACTATTCTAGGTGTTCAACCGGCTGTGGTGGATTATGGGCTCGAGTTATCGCCGCAAGTCAGACTGGCGCTCCCCCAAATCGTTGAAGCCGCTCGCGAAATCGCCGCGGCCCGACGCCCACTCCGCAGCCAAACCGATGGCGCGGTAAAAGCCGCCGTTGGAGGCGCCCACGTCGAGGTACTCGTAGTTCGAGCTCGTCAGCATGAAGCTTGCGAGGCACGTCCAGGCCGGGTTGGCCACCCACGGCGTCGACTCCAGTTGGTAACGCGCGCCCGGCGTGAGCCCGGTCAGGCTTACTGACGGCGTGCCCGACTCCAGGCGGAGGCCCAACCGCGGCGGCGACGGCCGCGCAAAACCAACGAACGGCGCGCCATCGTCAAACTTGAACAGCGCCGCGTCGCCGCCGTTCAGGTTCAGCACCAACTGCCGCCGGCCGCCCGAGTTCGGAATGATCGGCATTGTGTTTGTCTGTAATTGGCCGGAAATGGCGTCGAGCATCACCACCGCCGCCGGGACCGCGGCGATGAAGTTAAGTTTGATCTCTTGCAGACAATCGGCCGCCGTGCCGTTCGTCGCCGTCAGCCCGTTGACCACCATCATATAGGTTTCGTTCGTGAACGCCGGGCCGTCGAAGCTCTCGTCCAGCGGACGCAGCCACGCGATGATCACTTCGCCTGGGAGGCCGTTGTTTTTCACCGCGGCCTTGTTGGTCACCACCCAGCCGGCCAGGTAAGGATCGTTCTTCTGGTATTCCCACCAGCTATAGGAGGTTGCGGATGGGCTGGCCGGGTTGGCGCTCGCCGCCTGCGGATCGCTCTGAAACGAATTCGGCAGATCCGTCCAGTTCGTGACTCCCCCCGCCAGGTACCGGCCCCGGACAAAAAGGATGCTGCTGACCATCCCGTCCTGAAAACAAACACACGGATCGGCGCTCACCGGACCCAGCGGCGGGTTCACATCGTTCTGGTTGTGCAGCTCGTAAACCGGTTTCAGACAAACCAGCGCCTTGCCGAGGTTCAACGCGCGGCGGTTCACGTCCGCCTGCTCCGCATACAGCGCGGTGGGATAGCTGTCCCCGCCCGGGTTGCGGAACAGCGAGGACGCGCCGGTATTATAGGTAAAATTGATGAGCCACTTCGCGTTGAACGCCAGCGCGGCAAACGTGTTGAGCCGCAGTTCCGACGGGGACGGATCGCGATAAACCGTGCTGTTGTAATCCTGCACGGCATGAAAACTCTGCCGGTAAATGCCAAACGGGATATTGGCGCTCAAGGCCCACGCGCGATACTGCCGCAGGTCCCCATACCAGCGCGCCAGCAGCGAGTTGGGCCTGTCCCAGCCGATCGGATTGCCGGTGTGGTTCGGCAGGCTCGCGTTGAATTCGGACTGGAAGGGGTAAGTGTCGAAGCAGAGCATGTCCGGCCTGGCGCGCCCAATGAAGTCGCCCAGCGCCGCATCGCTGATTTGCCCGCCCCAATTGTTGCCGTACAGAATTGTGTTGGGCCAATTCGTCCGGACTGAGTTGAACCAGGCTACCGCCCGTTCGCGTATCCACTGGGTGTTGAGATCCCACTCATCCGCCAATTGCAGGCTCAGCAGCGAGCCGAGATAAGGCGTCTCGTTGGGCCACCTCGGCTGCCCGGGCATGTTCGTCTCCCCGTTGACCCAGCGCGACCACCCGAACCCCGGCGCCGGCCCCATCAATGAAGGAGTGGATTCCCAGAGCCAATTGATGGACGTGAACCCCGCGTTCGAAAAGGTGTTCAGATGAAACACATCGTCCCTAGTGACCATCCCCTGAATCTGCAGCCCCTGGTTGAGCAGGATCTGCTGCGCTTTACTCAACTCGGCGGGAATGGCTTGAACGCTGCCCAACAGTATGGCCAGGCTGAAACTCAACCTGCGGATCGCACTCATCCCCCTGATAATACCCTGAGCTTCACCAGCCCTTCAATACGCTTCTGTTTTCACGACCAGGTTTACCACGTGGAGCGTGTTAAAGCCGGTTCTCGGAAGTGTGCGCGGCAAGGGTTGTGCCATCCCCTTGCTGTCGATCGTGCGGCAGCCCAGGTCATAACTGCCGGCGCTCAAGCCCGGCAGCCACACCGCCCAGTGCACGATGGTAAAGCGAAGAGGCCATTCCACAGGCAAACCCGTTCTCGGGTCGGTTTGATTCGTCGGAGGCAGCTTGCCTCCCGGCAAGCCCCCGCCCCAGTCTGCCGGTGGCGGCAGGATCGGCGCGTCCCGCCAATTTGCCCGGGCCCGGTACGGATCGTCCTGCGGCCATGCTTCCTTGTGAGGGTGTACGCAATACTGGACCTTCTTCAGCCCGGAAATCCCAACCTGCGCCCAGCCCGTCAACACGAACGGTTTCCCCGCCGGAATCTCCTTTGGAGCGTTGATAAACCGGGCCCGGGTTTTCATCGGGTTTTCGGGGTCGTTATTCAGCTCGGCGTCTGAATCGTTGGACTTGTAGTCGTTGGTCAGGACGACACGTTTCACCCATTTGATGGACTTGCTGCCGTAGGCCCCAGGGACCACCACGCGGACGGGCCCGCCACGCGAGGCCGGAATGAGTTGGTCATTCATTTTGTAGGCCAGTACGACCGGCATCTGCCCCGGCGGCTCTTCCAGGACCTGGCTCAGGGCCAGCGAACTCTGGAACGGCGGCAGGTTCACGCCGTGTTGGCTTTGATAGTAGATGCGGCGGACATTCTCCCTGGGCCGGGTAAGCGATACGACCTCGCGGAGCGGAACGCCCTCCCATAGGCTCATGTGGAAGGGATCCTGCCCATTGGTGCAGTTGCACACGTGGAGGAAGCGGACGGAGTGTTTGTCCGCCAGGCGCATCAGGTCCTGCCAGCCCAGGGCATTGCTGCCCGAGAGCGGATGCTCCACGACGCTGTTGCTGGTAGGGTCGGCGATTACTTCCAGCGACCACGTATCCGGCGTGAGTCCCACCTCGCGAAGTTCCTCGAGTGGAAGTTTGGCCACTCCGGCTTTGCCTTTATCGAGGATGAATGCGCGATCCAGAGGGGTCAGATACTCCAGTTTTGCGATTGCCTCCCGCAATTGAGGCTCGATGGGGGCATCGGCGCCCTTGAGGTCTGAAACGCTCCACGCCGCGACCGCGGCGCTTCCCAACCGCAGGAAACCACGCCGAGTCAGTTGGCCTTGTTCATCCATGAGTCATATCCTTGGCGGGAAGCGAGAAGTCGCGCTTGCTCATTTGCATGGGGATGACGAAAGCCCTACTTCGCCTTTACGTCATAGCAGAGCAGTAGATCCTGGTCGCGCACATATAGTCTTCCATTGGCGACAACCGGGTGCGCCCAGGCCGGCAGTCTGGTGCGGTCAGGTTGCTCGAAGCGGCCATGCTCAATGTATTCCTTAGGACTTGGCTCAATCAGCAGCATGGTTCCCTTCTCTGTCCGGTAATAGAGGCGGCCATCCGCCAGAGCCACCGACCCTTTCGGCGCCCGGCGTTCGGAATCATCCCGCCCGTCCCAGAGGACTTTGCCGGTGTTGAAGTCGAGACAGATCAGGAAGCCGCCTTCGTTGCCCCCGTTGGCGCCATAGAGGCAGCCATCGAGGAGGATCATGCCGCCGTGGTGGTTTTGCATCTTCCTGGTGGCATAAACTTCCTCGGCCTTGACGCCGCCGTTTGCATCTTTGCTCAGCTTCACCAACCCACCGCCCGCACCATAGGCCGAGGCGGCAAACACCATGCCGTCGTGGTAAAGAGGCGTGGAACAGTTGATGCCCATGCGATTTGCCGGCGGGTCATACCGCCAGAGGAACTTGCCGTCGGACGCCGCGACACCGATCAGTGCCCTCGCCGTCAGTTGCACGTACTGCCGCTGTCCCTCGAAGTCGATGGCGATGACCGAGGAGTAGGCCGCTCCTGAACCGCCGAACCCGCCGCCGCGTCCGCCGGGCCCGCCACCGGGACGACCCATACCACCGCCGAAACCGCCGGCTCCAGCGCCAGGGCCGCCTCCAAAACCACCACCCACCTGGCTCATCATGCCGCCCTCAAAACCGGTATCCGCCTGCCAAACCTGGCCGCTCGAATCCGTAAACGGCGCCGACAGGCCGGCCTTAATCCGGATTGCCGCTGCGGAAGCCGCCGCGCCGGTTGCAGCCTCAGCTTGCGGAGTGATTTCAATCGCGTTGATTGCCGGGTTTTCAACCTGGCGCGTGAACACGATGCGGAACTCTCCGTCGGTTACTTCCACAGGCACAGTTTCAATATAGGCGCGGTTGCGACCGCCGGTCTTTGCCCAAATATCAAAGTCCTTAAATTCCTTCCCCTGGACATTGAAGGAGAAAACGCGCTGGCCGGCGCCGGTAATGCCTTCATAGGTCTCCGCAAAGTAGAGCTTCGCGAGATACTTCCCGTTGGGAATCTTGCGGGAGAAAGTCGTCATGCCCCAATGCTCGCTCGTGAACAAGCCCGGGTCCTTGGTTCCAGTGACCGCCGGAGCCGAACCACCACCGCGTCCGCCCGCACTACCGGGAACACCGGGACCGCCACCAGGACCGCCAGGACCACCGGCACCGGCGCCGGCGCCACTGGGCATCTGGCTCTTCCAAATCGTTTTCCCGGTCAACTTGTCGAGAGCCACCAGCATCGCGTCATCGCTGCCGGGGGTGCAGATTAGCTTATCACCATCAATCAGCGGCGATTCACGGTAACTCCACATCGGTGCGCGCCCGCCAAAGTCACTCGTTAGGCTGCGTCGCCAAACGATCTTGCCGTCTTTGACCTGCAGGCAAGCCACGTCGCCGCCCAGCCCCTCGACATAGAGCAGCTCACCATCCACCGTTGGCGTGCAAGCCGGCCCTTCTTTTCCCTGCGGCGCTTGCTGCTTGAACGCCGGCCCGAGCTTCGTCACCCATAGTTCCTTGCCATCCTTCTCGGACACGGCCCATACGACTTCGTCCTCGCCGCGATTGGCCATGCCGTAGATCCGCCCTGCGGCGATAGCGGGCGCGCTGTCGCCGCCGCCCAGCCCTGTGATCTTCCAGGCGAGCGATGGGCCCTCTTTCGGCCATTGCTTGAGCAGGCCGGTTTCCTTGGAAATGGAGTTCCGGTCGGGGCCCTGCCATTGCGGCCAATCGTCCGCTAAAGGAGAGTAGGGCGTCCCAAGGATGAGGAGGGCCGCGAGCGCAGCCACGAGGATGGGTTTTCTAGCGATCATAGTGGTTTCCGGCTCGGGTAGTTTGAACGGCTAAGAGCTATTGCGCAACCTTTACGCACTTCAACTGGGCCTGGTCTCGGATAAGGAGCTTGCCGTCAGCAAGCGCCAAGGGTGCCCAGTTTTGGTTTCTGCCCCCAACTCGCGAAGCGATGTCATTTTCTGAACCTGCTGCCGCTTCAGGAAACAACTCTGCTGAGGCGAGTTGTTTGAATTCAGAGGGATTGGGCTCTACCAGATATAGCGACCTCGCACCGTCGCTGGCCAGAATTAGCCCGTCTGCCAGGATCATGCTGCCCTTGTTGAAATCAGGCGCACGTTTGGTCTTCCACTTGATCTCGCCATCCAGGCTCATACAAACCATACCGTCACGCCGCTCATTCGTCCCGTACTCAGCATAGAAGTGGCCTTTGTATAGCACCGGCGGCTTTGTTTGGTCGCCGAATTGTTTCGTTCTGAAAAGCTCCGTAGCCGCGTAGCTGCCACCGGCCTTTTTTTCGACCTTGAGCATCACCGTGCCGAGTTCATAGCCGCCCACAATCAGCACTTTGTTTTCACCGGCATCGACGGCGCTGGCGACGGGGATATGGCACTCCCATTTGTCGAATTTCCAAAGCACGGCCCCCGTGAGCGGTTCAATGCCCACGACATTCC
>DATDCV010000505.1:0-10374 GCA_036524155.1 Verrucomicrobiia bacterium | reverse complement strand
GGAATCGTTCGACCGCGCGTCGCATCGGCCGGGCGCCGTAGAGCGGGTCGTAGCCCCGACCGACCAGGAAATCCTTTGCCTTCTCGTCGAGCTGCAGGACGATTTTGCGCGCTTTCAGACGCTCCATGACCTTGCTGATTTCCAGGTCGAGAATTTCAATAAGGTCCGGCTTGGTTAGTGAGCGGAAGACAATGATATCGTCCAGCCGGTTCAGGAATTCGGGCCGGAAGGTTTTGCGGGCCTCATCCAGGATTTTGTCCCGCATCTTCTCGTAACTGTTCTCGTCTGAAATGGGGGAGAACCCGAGGGTGGACTGCTTCTTGATGGTGTCGGAACCGACGTTGGAGGTCATCAGGATGATGGTGTTGCGGAAGTTGACAACGCGGCCGACGTTGTCGGTGAGTTTGCCTTCCTCGAGGATCTGCAACAGCATGTTCCAGACATCCGGGTGCGCCTTCTCGATCTCGTCGAAAAGAACCACCGAGTAAGGCTTGCGCCGGACTTGCTCGGTCAACTGCCCGCCTTCCTCGTAGCCCACGTAGCCCGGTGGCGATCCGATCAGCCGCGAGACATTGAACTTCTCCATATACTCGCTCATGTCGAGCTGGATGAGCGCCTTCGAATCGCCGAACAATTGTTCGGCGAGAGTTTTCGCCAACAGAGTTTTGCCCACACCGGTCGGTCCAAGCAACGCGAACGTCCCGATGGGCCGCCGGGGATCTTTGAGGTCCGCTCGCGAACGGCGCAACGCCTTGCACAGAGCCGACACGGCCTCCTTCTGGCCGATAACCACGTGCCCCATTTCGGCCTCTACCTTCATCAGGCGCTCCATCTCGCCCTGCTCCATGCGCTGCAGCGGGATGCCAGTCCACTTTGACACCACGTGCAAAATGTCTTCCTCATCGACTTTCACCCGCTTCTCTTCCCGAGTCGTGCGCCACTCCTTGAGGACGGATTCAAGCTTTTCCTTTGCCTGCTTTTCCTTGTCGCGCATCGCGGCGGCGCCCTCGAAATCCTGGTTTTTGATGGCGCGCTCCTTCTTTCCCTTGATCTCCTCGATATCGCCTTCGAGGACTTTCACCTCCGGCGGCCGTGTCATGGTGCCTATGCGCGCACGGGACCCGGCTTCATCCATCAGGTCGATGGCTTTATCCGGGAGATACCGGTCCGTGATATAACGGTCGGAGAGTTTCACCGAAGCCTCGATGGCTTTGTCCGTGAACTCGGCCTTGTGGTGTTCCTCATATTTGGGTCTCAACCCCTTGAGGATCAGGATCGCCTCTTCAACGGAGGGGGCTTCGACTTTGACCGCTTGAAAGCGTCGCTCCAGGGCGGCGTCCTTCTCAATGTATTTGCGATACTCGTTCAGAGTGGTCGCGCCGATGCACTGCAACTCGCCACGGCTGAGGGCGGGCTTGATGATGTTCGAAGCGTCCATCGTGCCTTCGGCGGAACCGGCGCCCACAATCGTGTGCAGTTCGTCGATGAAAAGAATAATGTTCTTCGAGCGGCGGATCTCGTCCATGACGGCCTTGATGCGCTCCTCGAACTGGCCGCGGTACTTGGTGCCGGCCACCATCAGTGCCAGGTCGAGAGTGATGACACGCCGGTCCCGTAACAACTCGGGGACATTCCCGGCGGCGATTTCCTGCGCGAGACCTTCCACGATGGCGGTCTTGCCCACGCCGGCCTCGCCCAAAAGAACCGGGTTGTTCTTGGTCCGACGGCAGAGAATCTGTATGACCCGCTCAATCTCGCTCCTGCGGCCGATCACCGGGTCCATCTCGCCTTTCCTGGCGATCTCGGTAAGGTCACGCCCAAACGCTTTCAGCGCCGGGGTCTTAATGTCGCCCTTCTTTTCGGGAGCGGGCTTTTCCGGCGCCTCCCCGGCGGGCCCGGCCTCATCCTGGGCGGCAAAGTTCGGATCCAGCTCCTTGAGGATTTCCTGGCGGGTCTGCTCGATATCGACGTCCAGATTCTTGAGCACGCGGGCCGCCACGCCGTCCCCTTCCCTCAAGAGCCCCAGGAGGATGTGCTCGGTTCCCACGTAGGTATGGTTCAGCGCGCGGGCCTCCTTGTTCGCCAGGGCGAGCACCTTTTTCACCCGCGGCGTATAGGGGATGTTGCCGATCATCTTCTGGTCCGGGCCGGTCCCCACCTGCTTTTCCACCTCCATGCGGACGGTTTCCAGGTCCAGGCCTAGTTTCTGAAGGACATTCACCGCGACTCCCTGGCCGAGCTTGATCAGACCCAGCAACAGGTGTTCGGTGCCAACGAAATTATGGTTAAACCGATCAGCCTCTTTCCGCGCCAGCGCGAGCACTTGCTGCGCCCGCGGGGTGAAATTGTTCATCGCTTCTTCGCTCATACTACGCTCTCAAAATGCAATCACTTCTACTGTTTGTCCAATCCGGCGGCGGGCGGTCGCAAGCCCTGGGTGACCGGCCGGCTGACGGGCTTGAGTTGCTCGCGAACCATATCCGCTCGCAGCAGATCGCGTTCCTCGGCCGATAGTTTCTCCGAATGTTGCTTCTGCAAGTGGGCGGGCTGCGTCAGAATGAAAAGCTCATCGACCAGGGAACGCTCGACCCCGGGAAACACGCCCACATCCACCCCGAGCCTCATCAAGGATAACAAATTCATGGTCTCTTTCGAGGAAATGCTGTGGGCGTTGGCCAGAATCCCATAAGCGCGGCCAATATGGTTGAAAACCATCTTGGGCTTTTTCTCCAGCAGGTTCGCCCGCGCGTTTTCCTCGTGCTCGATGATTTGGGCGAGAACTTTCTCGAGCCGCTCCACGATTGCGCTTTCGGGTTCCCCCAGGGTCATTTGATTCGACACCTGGAAGACGTTGCCGAGGGCCTCCGTCCCCTCGCCATAGAGCCCACGGACGGCAAGGCCAAGCTTGTTGACCGACTGAATGATGGGGTTGATCTGCTCGGCCAGAACCAGACCCGGCAGGTGCAGCATCGCACTGACCCGGATCCCCGTCCCAATATTGGTCGGGCATGCGGTCAAATATCCCAATTCAGGGCTGAAAGCGTACTCCAGCTTCTTTTCCAGCGCCGAGTCAGCCCGATCAATGGCCGTCCACGCCTGCCGGAGCTGGAGTCCGGGCCTTAAGGCTTGCATGCGGATGTGATCCTCTTCGTTGATCATGAAACACAGGGTCTCATCGCGGTTCAAAACCAACCCGCTGCCAGCGCTTTTAGCGGCATGCTCGCGGCTGATGAGATGGCGCTCCACCAGTATTTGCCGGTCCAGCGGCGACAGATTGTCCATCGCATCAGCGAAGGACTCTGCCATCTCAGGGAGCGACTGAATCGCGGGCCGGATGAGCTCCAGGATCCGGACCCGTTCAGCTTTCTTCGCCCACCCGGGAAAGGAAGCTTCCTTGAGGTTACGGGCTAGCCGCACCCGGCTGGACAGCACAATACGGTCATACGGGCCTTTTCGCCGGGCCGTCTGGGCTGGCGGGACGAGGAATTCGTGAATCTCCATAGCTCAGGAAGCGCTTGGACTGCTAAGGCGCGTGGTCGTCTGCTTAATCTCGTCGCGCAAGATCGCGGCTTCCTCAAAATCTTCCGCTTCGATTGCTTTGGTCAGCCGCTTCTGTAACGAGCGGAGTCGATCCGATAATTCACGGTTCTGGCGCAAGGACTCCGGGACTTTGCCCACATGGCGTGTGCCCTTGTGCATGGTTTTTAGTAGCGCTTCCAGGGGTTCGGCGAAGGTCTTGTAACACTCCGGGCAGCCGAGTCGGCCAGCCTTCTTGAAATCGGCCTGGGTAAAGCCGCAGCGAGCGCACTTGACCTCCCCACCTCCCCCGGCTTGCTCGATTTCCTGGGATGCGCCCAGACCCAACAAAAGGTCTGCCAGGGAAAATCCGGTAGGATCGTTGACGCCCTTGTTCTTGGCGCATTCCTCGCAGAGGTCGACTTTTTGCATCTTGTCCCCCGCGATCTGAGTCAGGTGCACTTTGGCCTCTTTTTCCTTGCAGATGCAACACAGCATAGAACGATTCTCTCACTCGTATATCGGCTCGCCGGACGTTTTCGTCAAGGCATGGTACTGGGCGACGAGCTTGCGGATAACCGGGCCCGGCTTTCCAGTGCCGATGGTTCGTCCGTCAACCTTCACCACCGGCACCAACTCGGCCGCGCTGCCGGTCAGGAAGCACTCATCAGCGTTGAACAGGTCATAGCGCGTAAGGTTGGGCTCGCTCACCGGCAGGCCCTCCTGGCGGGCGAGTTCAAGGACCACCCGCCGCGTGATCCCATACAGCGCGCCCGCCGACAACGGGGGCGTGAAAAGCTGCCCTTCCTTCACGATAAACACGTTGTCCCCCGTGCACTCGGAGACAAACCCCTCGGCATTGAGCATAATGGCCTCCTCGCAACCGGCATTGTTTGCCTCGATCTTGGCGAGGATGTTATTGAGATAATTGAGCGACTTGATGGCGGGGTTAAGCGCACTGTGAAGGTTGCGCACCGTCGGCACAGTGATGATCTCCATGCCTTTGCGATACAGGTCTTCGGGATAAAGCTGGATCTTGCCCGCGATTATGATCACGGAGGGATTCTTGCAGCGGTTCGGGTTCAGTCCGAGGGTGCCGACGCCCCGGGTCACCACGAGCCGAATGTAGCCGTCCCGCACCTTGTTTGCGCGGCACGTTTCCAGAACCGCCGCGGTCATCTGTTTGGGCGACAACGGAATTTCGAGCAGAATCGCTTTGGCCGAGTAGAATAAGCGATCAATGTGCTCTTTCAGTCGGAAGACCCGTCCGCCATAGGCCCGAATACCTTCGAAGATACCGTCCCCATAGAGAAGACCGTGGTCGAAAACGGAGATTTTTGCGCTTCGCTCGTCGTAGTATTTGCCGTCGATATAGATTTTCATGCCCGTTCGCTTTGTCACCCTAAGCGAAAATGGTTTGGCAAAGCAACACGGGAGTTTCCCGCCAATGACCTTCTCGCTCGCCGGATTTCCTGCCGCGGCGCTGGAGAGGAAGAAACTGCGGGGCTGTTTTCTCGTGACAACGCAGCGAGGAAGGCTATATTTTCCACGCTTTCCGACGACCCTATGGTCTAGCGGTTAGGACACCACCCTTTCACGGTGGTAGCACGGGTTCGATTCCCGTTAGGGTCGCCAGTAAAATCAGGGGTAAAAAAGAGGTATTTGACTTTCCTTACGGGATTCCTTACAATCCGCACCATATATGAGAACGCCAACGTTTCCAGAGGAAGTCAAAGACGAGTCATGCACCGTCACGATCTACGAGCGGGAATACACCAAGCCCGACAAGGAGGGGAAACCGAAGAAGTATCTTGAGTATCGGCTGGCGTGGTATGAGGACGGCAAGCGCCAGTTCAAAACCTCAGCCGATTACCTCGCCCTGCGCTCTGAAGCCGATGAGGTTCTAAAGGACTTGAAAGAGGGCAGGCGGACCACGGCGACGGCAGGGCTCCTGACAGCATCGCAGCGGAACGAGTATGCCAGGGCGGTCAAGATCGTCCAGCCTACGGGCGTGGCCCTGGACGTGGCCGCAACGCACTTCGCCAAGGCGGTTGAAATCCTGGGCAGTGACCTTGTAGTCCTCGCCGCACAGGAGTATGCCAAGCGGCACGAGAAGATCACACCGCGCCTCGTATCCGAAACGGTTGACGAGTTCCTAGAGGAGAAAGAGCGCCAGAAGAAGAGCGCCCGGCATGTTCAGACCTTGGATTCTCACCTTACCCGCTTCAAGGGCTCTTTCGCGGCAACCAACATCGCCAGCGTGACGGCCAGTGAACTCGACTTATTCCTAGACAACCTCACCGCAGGCAGCCCGCCCAAACCCGTCAGTGCCCGCACACGCGACAACTACGCCAATTCCATCGTGACGTTATTTGAGTGGGCCAAGGTGAAGCGATACGCCCCCGGCGATTTCGATGAGCATACCCGGATCACCCGGACGCACAACGACGAGGACGGGCCGATTGACATCTACACCCCGGCAGAGCTTCGGGCCTTACTCGGCAAGGCCGATGCCAAGCTCGTGCCATTTCTAACCATCGGCGCTTTCGCGGGGCTCCGCAGTTCGGAGATCATGCGCCTCGACTGGTCAGACGTTCGGATGGAAAACGGAGACCCTTGCATCGTTGTTCAGAAGGGCAAGGTCAAGATGCGCGGGAAGTCTCGGCGTATCGTTCCGATGAGTGCGAACCTGAAAGCTTGGTTAAAGAAGCACGCGAAGGCAAGCGGCCCGGTTTGGCCCTTCAGTGTGCCTTACCTTTACGAGATGCTCCGCGAGCTTACCCCGAAGGCTCAGGCAGCGTTACGGAAGTCAGATAGAAACGCCAAGCTGGAATGGAAAAGCAACGCGCTCCGGCACTCGTGCATTTCCTACCGGGTAGCGCAGATCAAGAACATACCGCAGGTTGCGCTTGAATCGGGAAACAGCCCGCAGATGATTGACTCGAATTACCGTGAGCTTGTGACCGAGCCGGACGCGCAGGCTTGGTTCGCCATCGCCCCGAAGGGCAAGAAGAAGTAACCCGCCCTCGCCCCTCTCACCCCGGCCTTGCGCCGGGGTTTTTTGTCACCACGCGTTACCGCAAGCGAAGCAGAGCCATCTGCTCTGCACGCCTCGATCCCTGCCATCGTGAAGCCGCATGAGCTTTTGATCCTTATCGTAGCAGACAGGGCAAAATGGCCCCTCACGGCTACTCTCTCTATTTCTCCAATAAATACCGGGGGGCGCCTCAAAGACCAATTCGCGAGCAAGCGCGGCTGCCGCTTCAAGTGAGGAGATCCGCTCGCGCAGTTTAAGATTTTCTTCCTGCAACGCCAGGGCACCTTGCCGAAGCTCCATGATCTTTTCCTGTGCCTCGATGGTGAGTCCGGTCTTAATGAGGTTCGCGATATCTTTATAATCAGGCAGGCCCATAGGCCAGCAATGGAAGCACTACGCGAAGGCGCTAGCAAGGATCATCCCTAAACCAGTTTAGCGTTAGGGTAGCGTGTATATACGGGTATATAAGAAAATCTCCTTTTCGTGATGAAAATAGTTATTGACTCTTTTAGGGCATTTTGAGAGAATCGGGACCATCGGACATTAGTCCGGTCGGGCTTTGATGAGAACGGCCCCGGCGCTATCGAAGCCTAGCAACGACAACGCGCACCGTGCAGCACACGGGGGGCCAGCAGAAAGCCTAGGTTATGAAATCGAAAAGGGCAAGAGTCAGAGACGATGGCGAGAGCATGGCAGAGACAGTTGAGAGAACCATGCACGCGCTCACAGGCGCTCAACTGCTGAGCTTGGCGATGGAGTTAGAGGCGACAGTGGGGAAGTTACGGGGTTCAGTTCGCTCCGAGCTTGGTAGCCGTCTCGAGGCAGGCGGGCAAACGTTCGGCAGAAATTGACCGCCTATGAAAATTCTGGTCAAGAAAGCCCTCGCTACTCTTTCCGTGGAGGACTGTCTTTCCCTCGCGGACGATTGCGAGGACGCTGCCGCGAAGCTCCGGGTTTCCATGCTCACGCGAGCCGAGAAGACCTACTGTAAGCTCGAAGAGATCACGCCGGAAGAGTTCGCAACGGCGAAAGCGCATCAGCGTCGGCTCGCTGCTCGATAAAACCCGTAAACCTATTCCCCCACGCCCCGGTTCGCCGGGGCTCTTTTTATCCCTGGGGGCTCAATGCGTCGGTATCGGCCAGCATCAGCATCCCAAACAAGAGCCGTAGCGCCAGTCATGGACTTCAGGTGCCGGTTGCGCCAGTGGTCCCGCATGAGCAATGGAAGCACGCTGAAAAACTGAATCAGTTGCCAGAGCCAACCGCGCATAAACCTATTTACCCATGATAGGCCGCAGAAGTAACCCATCCCGCTTTGCCCTGACTACGAAGTCGGCGACCTGCGCAGCAATCTGCGCTTGCTGCTCGATGAGATGAGCCATCGGATTACGCTCCGCGCCCGTCAACGCTGCCAAGTTGCCGCGAGCGAAAAGCTCCATGTTCGTTGCCTTGCCCTCCATGCCGGGCATCAGCAGGCGAAGCGCCTTCGCGCTCAGCCCCATGTCATGCGCCATTGCGGCCCCTTGCCATGCCTCACGATAGTTTTTGAGCATGCTATTGACTTCGGCCCCGGAGAGGTTACGCCCCAGGAAATGACGGGCAGCGTAAAGCAGCTTGCGCGGGTCGCTTTGGAGAATTTCGTCAACGGACCAGCCGGATCGATCTGACGTGGCCTGCGCCATCGTCCGCTGAGCCGCCGATTGTTGCTGAATCAGGTTCAGGTATTGCTTGGCATAATCTGCCTTCTTTGCTTCCAGACGAGCCGCTTCATCGGCCTGTGTCTTCTGAAGGTCTTTGATCTTGCGTTGCTCTTCGATGAGCTTTTTGCCGAGCGCGAATTTTTCGACCGTCTCGCCCTCGATGGCGTTGATCTTCTTAGCGATGTCGAGAGCGTGAATGCGAAGCCGGACTTCCTGCACGGCCAGTTGGCCGGTGCTGCGAGCGGCTTCTTCGTATTCCTCGCGGGCCTTCGCCAGTTCCTTCTCGGCCTTGGCCTGCGCTTCGAGGTTCGGGCCGGGCGCTTCGATTGCCGGGGGCGTTCGCTCCGGGGCATTCTTCACGAACCCGGACCAACGCAGCATGGTTGCCGCCCACACTTTCGCATAGTTGCCGAGCGCGGACGTAGCGCCCCCGATCATGCCGCGCACCTTGTCCCAACCCGCCGCAAGGGTGTCCAAGTCGCGTTGCTCTACCATGCCATGCTGAGCTTTGGCCTGCGCCTGTGCGAGCTTTTCGAGAACCTCCACGGTGGACTGCCCGCCGCGCCCGAACAATTCAACGGCCATCTGGGCACGCTTGGCCGGGTCTGCGATTTTCTCAAACGCCTGTGCGGCTTCGCCGATGATGGTTTCCATCGTCTTGCCCCAGGGGGAGAGCCCGAGCTTTTGCAGGGCTTCAACCGCGCCCTTCTCACCGGATTGCGCCTGCCCGATCACGGCGCTAAACCTCTGAAGCTTGCCTGTTGCGTCCGCGATGTCCTCGCCCGCTGCCTTTGCAGCTTTGCCAAGGTTGAGCATGAACATTGAACTGACGCCCAGGTCCTGCCCCTCTTTCGCCAACAGCCAAACTTCCTTCATGGAGTTCCACAAGGCTTTGATGGGAGCAACCGCGAGCGATGCGGCTGCGCCTACGCCGGTGAACCGAGCAGCGAGCGGACCAAGTTTCTCCGCGAGCGGACCAAGCAAGCCGCCGCCCGAGCCCTTAAGCAACTGTTGCGACTTCTGCGAGAGCCCGCCGAGCGATGCCCATGATTGCGGGGTGCTTTGGTCCATGCGGCTATTCAGGCGTTTCATTTCCGCGTCGGCAATTCGGCCTGCCTCACGCAGTCGCTTTTCAAACTCGCGCACGTCCAGGCCCATGCGGACTACAAGTTCTTCTTGTGATGTGCTCATTCTTAAACAGGTTTAGGATTGTTTGCGTTTAGGGTGATGTTGCCGATAGAGGCGAGCGGCCCGCGCCAAAATCTTCACTCTATTGCGGAGATACCAGCGGCGTTGATAAGCCCGTTGCCGCAACTTTTGTTTCGGGGTGAGAGTCAGCCATCGGTTGCGCGGACGGCGGGACTTGTGTTCCCAAATCCTGTTCTTCGCCAGGGTGCGGCGGCGGTATTGCGGGTCCGACCAATACTTGAGAGTTTCCCTGCGAATCATGGGACTTTACGCTCAGCGGATGCCAGGGCGATAGGGGTTGCCGGGGTCATGGGACAATGAAAAAAACCCTGCACGCGCACGAGGGTCGGAACGACGACGCAGCGGCTCGCTTTCGACCTCGCCAAGAGATTCCTTCCCACGCGCCACAGTGGCCGGACTCGCGCACAGCAGGCCCGCAGGCAGGCCCGCCGCACGGAAACGGGGTCTTAACACCCTCCACAACGCCACAGGCCCGCCCAGGAGAGGCACGCCAAGGCCGGGACCGTCGCAGGCGCTCATAAACCCGGACGGCCCCGGCACAGCAACACAGAAACGCAGACCACCATCCAAATACAACCGGGAGGACGATCATCCCGATGCTCGGCAGCGAATCCGAGAGATAGTGTCTGCAACGCATATGGCTTAACCGGCAGGCAAAATTACGGCTCGCAAATCCTTTTCAGGCCCGCCTCAACGCCCTTCTGGTAACCGTAGGCGCATTCGATGACATGGTAGCTGCGGTCAGTCTGAGCCAGCCCCCAACTGCGGTAATTCATGCTGATCCCGCTTTCGACATCGGTGACAACCTCATATCCGCTCAACTGCTGGCGCACTTCCGGCGTCGGATCGACAGGGCAGAAGGCAGCGAGGATCGCGCTCATGAATGCCGCCACTCCAATGAGCTTCTCACCG